>PMWW01000073.1 GCA_003165795.1 Acidobacteriaceae bacterium | reverse complement strand
CGCCGCCCATGCTCTTAAAGAAACGGAATGTCCTAGATTACGGTAGACAAGTTCGATGAGCCTATATTATCATCGACTTGCCGTGACAGGATATGCTAGCATGAGGTTGCTGGGCGAAAGAACCACGAAAACCTCCACACCACCTCAACCGTCTAACCATTATAGGAGTAAGTCAATGTTGAGGTTCGATGAGGCAAAGGCCACCGAGGCAGCCGCGCTCATCCTATCGCTGCGCGGCGGTCAGATGCACTACATGAAGCTGATAAAGCTTCTGTATCTGGTTGACCGCGAGGCGCTGTCGCGCTGGGGGATTCCCGTCACAACCGATACTTACGTGTCGATGGATCACGGCCCCGTTGTTAGCGCGATCTATAACTTGATTCGCAGGGTCACAAAGCCTACATCATGGGCGGAATACATCTCTGCCCCAATGGGCGATTGTGACAAAGAAGTTT
The DNA here is from genome assembly GCA_003165795.1 of Acidobacteriaceae bacterium. Lineage (GTDB taxonomy): Bacteria > Acidobacteriota > Terriglobia > Terriglobales > Acidobacteriaceae > Bog-257. The sequence continues at coordinate 31,035 of PMWW01000073.1, read as the reverse complement.
CGCTCGTCAATCCAGTGGCGAAATTGAAGAAACTCTCTCGTGCCGAAGAGAAGTTGATTCGAGAGATTTACGAGCACTACGGTCGATGGAATAGATACAAGTTGCGCGACCACGTAATGCACGAGCTACCAGAGTGGCAAGACCCCGAGGGAACGTCCATACCGATTTCGATTGCCGATATTCTCAGCGCGCAGGGAGAAGATCCCAAGGAAATCGCCGCGATAAGGCGGGAACTACGGCGAGCGCGAGCCTCTGAGGATATGTTTGCCAGTGTCCTCTGATGGCGGGATACGGCGACACGTTCATATACGACGATGAAGACGACGACGTAGGACACCTCCACGTTATCGTCACCCGGCCGGATGCGTCGGGAAAAGTTGTGACCGTTAGTGTGACATCGCGTCACAGAAAATCAGACGCGATGGTTCCTCTGGAAATCGGCGATCACCCCTACATTACACGCTCTTCTGTATTCACATTCGCTTACGCGAAGGTCAGAACGATTTCCGAAATCAACGCGGTGATCGCTAATGGGGACGCAAGTCCCAAAGAACAGATGGACGAGAAGTTTCTTCGGAGGTGCCGCGCTGCGCTCACCGAGTCCGAGTTCACGCCCTACGAGGTTATCGAATTCTACAAAAGTCTCCCTGAATAGCGAGCCTAGGCGATGCTGTCTGTGTCGCCCATCGGAAGCAACATTGTCGTGTCTTTCTTCGGGAATGCCCGTTGCATCATTCGGTAGAACTGCTCCCAAGTTGAAGATGCTCGCATGAATCCGATTGTCGCGTACAGATGTTGCGCCAAGGCTGGATGTCCGACGTCCTCGGTTAGCCACTGATGGTGCTTTGCCTTGCGATTGCCCTTCTCGTCCCTGGGATTTCGTTTCTCAAGTTCAGTCAGCAACTCGGGCGCTAGGCGTTCATAAACTAAGTCTTTCGTGTACTTCCCGACGACGCTAGGACGGTTAACTTTCATGCCGCGCCACTGCCAATTCTTTAGCCTGAACATTTCTTGGTAAAACTCATCGGGAAATCGCTTGGCCCACGCCGCCAGTTCCTTCCCAAGAAAGGCATCGAGAATTGCTTGCAGGGCTCGCTTGTCTCGTACCTCTTGGTAGCCAGTAGCCTCATCTACCAGCGCCGTGATGCCGAGAACGGTAAATCCGCGATAGAGCACCTTGCATTGCTCAGCAATCCGAACTTGCGTGTGCGACAACACCCCGGCTTCTTTGGCGTCGATGAACACTTCGCAGACCTTGGGGAGTAGTTCGGCGGGGTATCCAAAAGCGCGGGAACCCTTCAATGGCTTAAATTCGATCTGGCTTGACGTCACCTCTAACTCTTTTGAGATGAATGGCTTTAGGTTCTTTGCGGTAAGAAAAGCGGGCATGTTGACGTCAGCATCGTAATACTGGCGACCTTTGGCTTGGCGTGCCCTTCCGAGTGCGCGCATGACGTCGCTTTGCGTCAGAACACGCTGGCCGTTTTCGAGTACGGCGGCACGGATTTCCTTGTCACCTATATGCAAGATTCCTTCGTGAGTGGCCCTCGGCAGCCTCTTGGTGATCTCTTCTGTCATGCGATTGCTCCTACGGCCCTTGCTAGCGTGATGTCGAATAGGGCCGGGTTGTTGCGGTAGTTGTACCGATAGCAGAACTCGGTGACGTACTGATGCAGATGGCGAAGCGTGACGCGGTGATATTGGCCGACGATGCCGCGCTTCAAGAGGCCCCAGAATCCTTCAATGCTGTTCGTGTGAATCTCGCCATCGGCATAGCAAACTTGGTGGTTGATAACGGCATGGGGCATGAACGTCTTGATGCGGATATAGCCCTTGTACTCGTCGGTAATCAGCATCGCATCGGCAACGTCAACGTGCTCGCGAACGAACTTGGAAAGGCTCTTAGCATTCAGTTTCGACTTATCGACGGGACGAGCGACGATCTTGCCGCCGCGCTCAATCATGCCGACAACCGGAATCTTCGAGGTGCCACGTCCGCGTTTATGCGTTCCGCCTTCCGGGCCGGGAGTGTTGCCCTTGCGGGGCTTTCCGCCGATATAGCACTCGTCCATTTCCACGATGCCGCGCATAAGTTCTGGCTGTTCAAACATGGCGTTGCGGATACGCATTCCCACATACCACGCGGTGCTCTTGTTGACCTCAATGTCGCGGGCTAACTGGCGGGCAGACAGGCCCTTCTTGGCATTCAGTACCAGAGAAATGGCAAGGAACCACTTCTGCAAGTCCATATGGGTGTGATGGAAGATCGTGTCAACGGTAACGCTGAATGTGGTATTGCAGCCATTGCAGTGGTGCCTATGCCCGCTCCTGGCGGGGGTTGTGCGCGTTGATTTGCAGTAAGGACACACTGGAGTTCCGTTCCATCTGACGCGCTCCAGATGTGCTATGCAATCGGATTCTTGCGGAAACTTCTTGTAAATTGCGACGATGTTCATGGCTACCTCTTGCTAAGACAACAAGAGTATGCGCCAGAACCCAAATCGTGTCAAGAGAAATCGACTACCTTAAACTAGGACATTCCGTAAAGAAATTCAAAGGCGGGCTTCAGCCCACGACACTAAGTACACATCCTCGATAAAATCTTCCTAATGTCCTCTGTTCCGACTGATAGCCACGTGTACTCCGATGAGCCACGCACAGCTGCGGCCGGCTGGCAATCCCTGCCCCCCGAGTACGCCATTCCCGACCGCGCTCCCTCGCTTGAGGAAGCGCAGCAGTACTGCTCGCGGCTGGCGCATTCGCATTATGAGAACTTCTCGGTGGTGACGTGGTTTCTGCCCCGGCATCTCCATCAGCACTTCTACAACGTTTACGCCTACTGCCGGATCTCGGACGACCTCGGCGATGAAGTGGGTGATCCGCAGCAATCGCTGGAGTTGCTCGATGCCTGGGAGTCGGAGCTGAATGCGACGTATCTGAGCCTGGTTCCTCAGCGGCTAAAGCCGCAGGTTCCTCTTGGTTCTAGCGGCACGCCTGAAGGCGTGCCCTTTCAAAACGAAGGCGTGCCCTTTCAAAACAGGGATGCACTCGGGCGCACTCCAGCCGCTCCGCGCCATCCCGTGTTCATCGCGCTGCGCGAGACGATTCGCGAATGCGATATCCCCCGAGCGCCCTTTGCGGATTTGCTCACGGCCTTTCGCCAGGACCAGACCGTCACGCGCTATCCCACATTCGACGACGTGCTCGGCTACTGTAAGAATTCTGCCAACCCAGTAGGACATCTGGTGCTCTATCTCTGCGGCTATCGCGATGCGGAGCGCCAACAGCTTTCCGACTACACCTGCACCGCACTGCAGCTGGCAAATTTCTGGCAGGATGTTGCCGTGGACTACGGCAAGGGCCGCATCTATCTTCCACTCGACAGCTTGGCGAAGTTCGGAGTGTCAGAGAGTGACATCACGCAGCGGCGTGCTACTCCGCAATTCCGGGAACTGATGAAGTTCGAGGTCGCGCGCGCTCGCGAGTGGTTCCAACAAGGCTTGCCGCTGGCCGGCATGGTGGACAAACATCTCGCCCTTGACATCGAGTTGTTCAGCCGCGGCGGCCTGGAGATCCTGAACGCCATCGAGCGGCAAGGCTACGACGTGTTGCAACGGCGCCCGGCGATCTCCAAGCCGCGCAAACTGTGGTTGCTGGCGCGCGCGACCGTAGGAAAGTTGTTGTGAGCGAACACCCGCTCCAGCTGCGGGCGGCGTACAGCGTTTGCCGCCACATCGCCCGCTCGGCAGCGAAAAACTTTTACTACGGCTTCCTGGTTCTGCCGCTCCGCAAGCGCAATGCGCTGTCGGCGGTATACGCCTTCATGCGTCATGCCGACGACATCTCCGACGATCCTTCGATTCCCGCGCAGCAGCGCCGTGAAAAGCTTGACGAATGGATGAATGCGCTGCGACGTGTCGTGGCCGGCGAGCGCACCGACGATCCTGTTCTGTTCGCCCTGGCCGATTCCCAGAAGCGCTTCAATATCCCGCTCGAACTGTTGGAGAAGCTGGTCCAAGGTACGGAGATGGATGTACCCCAACCGTCTTCAGTAAAACTGCCGGATGGCCCGCTCCCGCAACTGCAGTACGAAACTTTCGATCAGCTTTATGACTACTGCTATCACGTCGCCTCCGTGGTGGGCCTGGTTTGCATTCACATCTTCGGTTATCGCGATCCGCGGGCGGAAAAGTTGGCCGAGGAAACGGGCGTCGCCTTTCAGCTCACCAACATTCTGCGCGATGTGAAAGAAGATGCGGCGCTCGGTCGCATTTATCTGCCGCGCGAGGATTTTGCCCGCTTCGGGCTCGACGTACACGTCCTCACCAACGGATCGGCGCGAGAATCGCTGCGTCCGGTGCTGGAATTTGAGGCGCTGCGAGCGCGCGGGTTTTATCGCGCCGCGGAAGATTTGTTGCCGCTGATTGACGAAGACAGCCGGCCCGCGCTCTGGACCCTGGTGGAAATCTATCGCCATCTGCTGGAGCGAATCATCGCGCGCGACTACGACGTGTTTTCCGAGCGGGTAAGACTCACCACCGCGGAAAAACTGCGCATCATGGCCAAAGGATTCCTGCGATCCACATGATGGCCACGCACGACAATCCACAACTCGGAGCGGTTGCGATTATCGGTGGCGGGCTGGCCGGCCTGTCGGCGGGAAGCGCGCTGGCCGACGCTGGATATCGTGTTGAACTTTTCGAGCGGCGTCCCTATCTCGGCGGACGGGCGTCGTCGTATGAACTTCCCGGCACGGGCGAAGTTGTGGACAACTGCCAGCACGTGCTGCTGGGCTGCTGCACCAATCTCATCGACTTTTATCGTCGCCTCGGAGTCGAGCAACAGATTCGCTGGTATGACGAGATTACGTTTATCCTTCCCGGCGGCAAGTCCTCGACGCTGAAGCCGGGGATGCTGCCTGCGCCTCTACATGCCGCGCCGTCATTCCTCGCATCGTCGGTTCTCGATCTGAAAGACAAGCTGGCAATCGCGCGTGCCATGATAGCCCTGACGCCGGCGCTGCCAACTGACAATGCCGAGAACTTCCAGGCTTGGCTCGAACGTCACGGACAAACCAAGCAGGCGATTGATCGCTTCTGGGCGCCGGTGCTGGTCAGCGCGCTGAATGAAGAACTGCACCGTGTGTCGGTCCACTACGCTGCGTTGGTATTTCGTGATTCATTCCTGAAGTCGGCCGAAGCCGGTCGCATGGGCGTTCCGGCGGTGCCGCTGTCGCAGCTGTATGGAACGGCCGCATCCTACATTGAGGGACATGGCGGCAAGGTGCATCTGCGCGCCGCGGTCGAGTCGATCGAGTCAGACGGTGACAATGTGCGATTGCGGGTTGGCGGGGAAGAGGTGCGCGCCGGCTATGCCATTTTAGCGACGCCGTTCAACAGCGTGGAAAAATTGCTGGCGGATGTGCCCGAGATGGAGGCTTTGCGAAAAAAGGCGCATAGCTTCGACAGCTCACCGATCACGGGAATTCATTTGTGGTTCGATCGCGAGATCACGCCGCTGGAACATGCGGTGCTGCTGGAGCGCACCATCCAGTGGATGTTTCACAAGTCGAAGATACTGGCCACGCGCAAGAATTCCGAGCAAAGCGGCAGCTATCTCGAACTTGTCGTCAGCTCGTCGAAGACACTGGTCGACAAGCCGCGCGGAGAGATCATCGATCTCGCGGTCCGCGAGCTGGCGGAGTTTTTTCCTGCCGTGCGCGATTCCAAGCTGACGAAGGCCACCGTGATCAAGGAAGTTCACGCGACGTTTTCGCCGTCACCGGGCAGCGACGCCTTCCGTCCTTCGCACGCAACGCCATGGCCGAGGTTGCTGCTGGCCGGGGATTGGACGGCAACCGGATGGCCCGCAACCATGGAGGGAGCAGTGCGCAGCGGGTATGGCGTTGCCGAAGTGCTGACCGGCAGGGCAGGCAAGTTCCTGGTGCCGGATTTGCCGGCGCGGGGACTGATGAGGATGTTTTCTTAACCGAGCTCATCTAATGCAGGCAGGGCCGCAGATCCCTCCGCTCGCGGCTGAAGCCGCTCGGTCGGGATGACAATCAAGAAAAAGAGGTGGCGAAGCGCCGTTCTACCTAGGCATCCTCACCACACCTTGCACACCTTGTCCGCCGGCTTGACCATGGCCGAGCCTGCCTTGCACGAGAAGGCCGTACCGAACTCGGGCATGTTCACCACTACTCCGTTTACACGGTACTTGGGCGGAGAGTGCGGATCGGTGATGGCGCGTGCTCGCTGGTCTTCCGGACGCTCGTTGGCGCATGCCCATTGCGCGAAGCCGACGAAGAAGCGCTGGTCCGGAGTCAGCCCGTCGCGGTCCGTCAGCTTCTGGCTCTTGTCCGCGTTCTTCCAGGCAATGTAGGCCAGAACCGAGCCGCCCAGGTCGGCCACGTCCTCACCTTCGGTCAGCTTCGAGTTGACGTGAATTTCGTCCACCACCACATATTTCGCGTACTGATCGACCACGCAGTCGGCATGCTTCACGAATTGCGCCGCATCCTGGGTGGTCCACCAGTCCTTCAGATTGCCCTTAGCGTCGAACTGGCGGCCTTCATCGTCGAAGCCGTGGGTCAGCTCGTGTCCAATGGTCGAGCCGGTGTTGCCGTAGTTGGGAGCGTCGTCCAATTTGGCGTCGTAAAGCGGCGGCTGCAGAACGCCGGCGGGAAAGTTGATGTCGTTCATCTGCGGATTGAAGTAAGCGTTCACCGTGGGCGGGGTCATTTCCCACTCGCTGCGGTCCACCGGCTTGCCGACTTTATTGAACTCGCGATGGTTCTCGAATTCCTCGGCATGCTCGGCATTGCCATAGAAGTCGTCGCGCGTGATCGTCACCGAGCTATAGTCACGCCACTTGTCGGGATAACCGATCTTGTTGCGGATGGAGTGCAGCTTGTTCAGTGCCTGTTGCTTGGTCTGGGGACTCATCCAGTCCAGTTGCTGGATACGCGCCGCCATCGCGTCTTCAATCAACTGCGTCATCTGCAGGGTTGCGGCTTTCAGTTCCGGCGGAAAGGTCTTGCGGACGTACGCCTGTCCCAGCGCCTCGCCCAACTGTTCGTCGACATATTCCACGCAACGCTTCCAGCGCGGCTGCAATTCTTTGGCGCCGCGCAGGTACTTGCGATAGAAGTCAAAGTTCTCATCCACGAAGACGGAAGAGAGATAAGGTGCCTCAGAGTTCGCGACATGGAAGCGGAGGTAGCTTTTCAAATCGTCCAGCGAAGTGGAAGCGAGTTGCGCATTCACTTCCTTTAAGAAGGCCGGCGACTCGACGTTCAGGACCTCGAATGGAGGCACCTGGCTGGTGGAGAAATATGCACTCCAGTTGAAGTTTGGTGCCAGCGCGTTGAGCTCGGCCACTTTCATCTTGTGCGTAACTTTGTAAGGATCGCGCTGGTCCACCTGGGTCAACGAAGCCTTCGCCAGACCCGTTTCGATGCGCATGATTGTCGTGGCCTCTTTCTTTGCCACCTCGGACGAGTCGCCCAGCAGCTCGAACATCTTCTGCACATGCTGCAGGTAACGCTCGCGGATCTCCTTCGATTTGGGGTCGTCCTTGGTGTAGTAATCGCGATCGGGAAGGCCCAGGCCGTCCTGAGACAGTCCTACGATCATGGCGTCGGAGTTGTCGGGATCCTGCTGGGAGCCGCTGCCGAAGAGCATCGTCTCGCCTTCGATGTGTAGGTGAGCCATCAGGGGAGCCAACTCGCGAGCGTTCTGGAGTCCCTGGATCTCGACCAATGCCGGCCAGATGGGCTTGGCGCCCCGTTGTTCGATCTTGGACTCATCCATGCAGGCGGCATAGTAGTCGCCAATCTTCTGGGTGACCGGGTCCCGGTCCTTCGCGATGGAAGCCTGCTCGAGAATAGCGCGCAGATACTTCAGATTGTCTTCGTAGAGCTTGCCGTAAACGCTCCACGAGGTCTGGTCAGGGGGGATGGGATTGTTCTTCTGCCAGCCCCCGCAGGAATACTGGTAGAAGTCGACACAGGCGTCCGCCGAGCGATCCATGGCGCTGACGTCCAGGCTGGGCGTGTAAGCCAAAGTGGGCTCGACGTACATCTGGGTTGCGGGGGGAACGGCGGCGGGATTATCGCTCCGGGTCGCGGACTGCTGGGCGAACGCGATCGCGGCAAACACGTTGAATGATAGTAAAGCTACCCTGAGGCTCACGGCTGTGCCCTCCAAAGGAATGGATGAGCATAGCAGAGCAGCGGCACCACGGGAGCGAAACCGGTTGAGTCGAGACCCAAAGCGGGAGAGACTAGTTCCAAAACGCCATCGGCAAGCAAGAAAGAGCTTGCATTTGAGTATGGTTAGATTACTCTGCTACCCTATACCTACTTTGCGGTCGCCCAGGGTACGTAGTTTCGCCGAATGGCTTTTTGCATCGCGGGGCTGCGCTCCGCCTGGCTGGCAGGTTCCCCTGAGTAGCGTCCAAAATCCAGCTGCAGGTTCCACGAGGAGATCCATGAGAGGGCTCAAACCTTTTCCGCTGATCGGATCGGCAATTTTATTGTGTGCACTTATGAGCGGTTGCGCCAGTCACGCACCGCAGAACGGTCCAGGCGCGCTGAACATTAGCCAATTCACATTGGCCCAGGGAGAAATCAGTGCTCCCTATACACAAGTGCTGCTCGTCACGGGAGGCCAAACACCCTACACGTGGACGCTCACTGCGGGCAGTTTGCCGCCCGGCTTGACCTTGCAGAGCAGCGGAGTCATTAGCGGAACGCCAACGTTGGTGAGTGGGGTTACCTATCCGAACACTTACAACTTCACGGTAAAAGTAACGGATTCGCAGACGCCGACTGCAGCCTTCAGCACTCTCGCCACCAACATCGTCATTAATCCCACCTTGACGTTTCCCCCAGCCACCCTGGCGCCCGGAACGGTGAGTGGAAGCTATTCGGCCACGGTTACGGCCAGCGGCGGAATTTCGCCCTATACCTATAACCTCGTGTTTGGCAGTTTGCCGGATGGCTTGACTCTTACCGCCAGCGGCACGGGAGCGGGAACCATCAGCGGGACACCGACGACTGCCGGGACATTCAGCTTCACGCTACAGGCGACCGACTCAGCCCTAGAAACCGCCACGGAAGCATTCACCATAACCATCACTGGCCAGTTGCAGGGCAATTACACCATCTCGTTGAACGGCTACATCAACGGATCGCCGTTCTACCTGGCAGGAAGTTTCGTGGCCGACGGAAATGGAAATATCACGAGTGGCTTTCTTGACCAGGATGGTCCGGGTCCGGCGTCGGTAAGTTCGTCCCTCACGGGAACCTACATCCTGACTCCCGGCAGCAATTTGGGCTCGATGACTCTGACCACTGCAACCGGGCAAAGTTACCCGCTCAACCTCGCACTGTCCACCGCCAGCGGCACCAGGGTCATCATGAATGATCCAAATCAGTACGGCTCAGGTGTGATCCAGCAGCAGACGGCCACGACCCTGCCCAGTACGGGCGCCACCTATTCCTTCGGCTTCTTTGGCAACGATGCTACAGGCAACCGCTATGCCGGGGCCGGGGCATTCGCCATCAACGCTTCGCTAGGCGTGACCGGTGGTGAGGAGGACGCCAACGATAACGGCACGGTAACTTCCCAGACACCGATCACCGGGGGCAATCTCGCGGTGACACCGCTGAATGCAACTACGGGCCGAGGAACGGCCAGCTTGACCACTTCCTCAGGAACCACCAACTACGCCTATTACGTGATATCCAATAGCCAGATGGTAGCGGTGGAGACAGACAGCAGCGGCCCGCAGACTTTGGTGTCGATGATGCAACAGGGGGTGACGGGATCGACCGGAGGCAGCGCATTCACCAATGCATCCCTCAGTGGACAGTCGGTGATGCAACTGAATGCGGTGAACCCGAATGGCGCCACGCCGGCGCCAGATATTTCGACGGGCGTTGCGACCTTCGACGGTGCCGGAAACATCGCCAGGATGCCGCCGAAATACACAGATGGGTTGCCGGGATTCTACACCGACGAGAACAACGGCGGCACGGTCACGCAGAATAGCCTCAACGGAACCTACAATGTTGACGCGACCTGCGGCGCAACCCTTCCAAGTCCATGCGGCCGAGTCACGGTCACTGGCCTGGGTACTTACCAACCAGTGTGGTATCTGGTGAAATCGAACCAGGGATTTGTGGTGGGAAGCGATCCCTCCGTAACCTCGGGATCGTTCGCGGCGCAGACTGGCGCACCATTTAACGTGGCCAACATGTTGGGCTCGTACCTGGGTGGAACGAGCGAGCCTGTGCTCTCGAGTGTGACCAACGAGGTTGACGCGGCGCTTACCCCACCTCCGGGCGGGATCTTCCTCTTGACTTACGATACGGCCGGACCAGCCCCACCCCAGACGGGCCAAAAGTTCCTGGGATACTACGATTGCAACATTCCGGGTGCGACAACATGTTCCGCTATCGGGGCGGCCTTTGGTAGATTTGAGGTGACAACAACGGCCACCCCAGGCGCTCCGCAGGTGTCAATTTTGTATGTGCTTGGAACCGGGGCATCGGGCGCCACCGGCGGCAAGTCGGGCTTGGTGGGACTCAGTATCGGGACTACGACAGGAACACCCGAACCGAACCCACGAATCACAAACTACGGGCGTTGAGCCTGGGGCAACTCATGGAAGAGCCGGCATCCAGCACAGGGTGCCGGCTTAACTGGCGGGGTGCTGGCGGCGGGAAATGTGGCGGGGAACGGCGCCAATCGCGGTATACTCTGCAAATAGCTGGCTTCGGGTGGGAGTCTCCCTCCACACGCGAAGTTTGGCCCTCGAGGTAGCCGGGCGATGGGTGGGGAGCAAGAAGCAGCTGCGCGCAGAGCGCAGGAGGGTATTGCTGTATCTAGCGGGGACAGTTCAGCCCCCATGCCCAAACCTGCCCTGGATTCGGAGGCTAGGACCCTTCCCGGTGTTGATGCCACGGATCTTACCTCTGCAGGCACGGAGCCGCCGCCTCACGGTGGCAAGTCCGCGGCCTCATCTGCGCCCAAGAGCGATCCATCCGATGCGGTGACCATCGTCAGCCCCAGCGGCTCGCGAGGGGACACTTCAGGTTCACCGCCCCACCCCATCTTTTCTCATATCGGCGCCACGATTTTCCACGAGGGTGACGTTCTCGGCGGCCGCTACGAAGTCCATAAGCTGCTTGGCATGGGCGGCATGGGCGCGGTCTACAAAGCCCGGGACATGGAAGTGGAGCGGGTAGTTGGGCTGAAGGTGATTCGTCCCGACTTGGCGGGAAACCCTGCCATCCTGGCCCGCTTCAAGCAGGAGTTGGTACTTGCCCGGCAAGTCACCCATAAGAACATCATCCGCATTTACGACTTGAACGAAGCCGATGGCGTGAAGTTCATCACCATGGAATTTATCGAGGGTGAGGACTTGCGTACCATCCTAACGCGGCAGGGAAAGCTTTCTCCAGAAGAGGCAGTTGCCATCATGCTTCAAGTGTGTGCGGGACTGGAAGCCGCCCACGCTGAAGGCGTTATCCATCGCGATTTGAAGCCCAGCAACATCATGCGTGACAACGCGGGACGGGTCGTCATCATGGACTTCGGTTTGGCCAGGACGATCCAGGGCGACGGCATGACTCAAACCGGAATGATGATCGGGACGATGGAATACATGTCGCCCGAACAGGCAATGGGCAAGGAACTGGATGCCCGCTCCGACCAGTTCGCGATTGGGCTCATTTTCTACGAATTGCTGAGCGGCTTCATACCGTTCCATGCGGACAGCGCCATCGCGAGCCTGGTCAAGCGCACCCAGGAACAGGCGGTTCCATTGGTGGATGTGGACGCCGCGGTTCCGCCGGCGCTGAGCGAAATTGTCAGCAAGTGTCTGGAACGCGATTCTGCAGCGCGGTTTGCCTCGGTGGAGGAGCTGGCCCACGAGCTCGAGAGCTGGCAGGGAAAGAAGCCGCGTACAAGTCAATCGCAATCCGCTCGGACGGACATTTCCGTGCCGGCTCCGGTAAGGCACTTCCCGTGGAAGTGGCTCGCGGTAGGGATTGCGGCGGTGGTGGTGGGGATAGGTGGCGTGGTTGGCGTTCGTTCTCGCGCGCACCCTGCTGGCGAAACGCAAGCCGTGCAGGGGCCTGTGACCTCGCTTGCCATTCTTCCGTTCTACAACGCCTCTGGGGATTCCAGCCTGAGCTGGATGGGCTCAAGCATTGCCGAAGCTTTGAACACCGACATCGGACAATCGGCCCATCTTCGCATGGTTTCGCCCGACCGCTTACAACAAGTGCTCAGCGATTTGCGGGTCTCGCCGCAATCGCCGCTCGACCTTCAGACCGTCAAGCGGATCGCGGATTATACCCATGCGGACACGGTTGTTTTCGGTCAGTACGAGAAGATCGGCGATCAGATACGGATCAACGCAACGGTCGCTGATCTGGCGAACGACCGCAGCGCATCCGTCAATACCGACGTTGCTGGCGAGAAACAGCTGCTAGCTTCGCTGGACAAGCTGGCCGACGACCTTCGGCAGAAGCTGGCTCCCACGGCAGAGGTTCTGAAGGAGTTGCAGTCCCATTCGCAGCATGCGGTTACAAAGTCTATTCCCGCGCTGCGCGCCTATGACGAAGGATCGCAACTGGTGCGGGCCGGCGACAATACGCAGGCGGTTACGAAATTTGAAGACGCCACCGCGCAAGACCCCAACTTCGCGATGGCGTTTGCGAAGCTGGCGCAAACTTACGCCGCTCTCGGCTACGACGATAAGGCGGAACAGGCATCGCGACGAGCGATTGAGCTGAGCGACAATCTTACCGCGCAGGACCGCTATCTGATCCAGGCCATTCATGCCAGCATCTTAAATGACTCCGCCAAGGCGATTGCCGCTTATCAGGAGTTGGCCAAGGTCAATCCGGACGATACCGAAGCGCAGTTTACTCTGGCGAAACTGTACGAAGAGTCGAACCACTTTGCTGAGGCGAAAAAGTATCTGGCCAACGTCCTGGCCTCCGATCCCAAGTACGTCGCGGCCTTGCTGGCCAGCGGGCGGGTTGAAATCAAAGACGGTAATCCCCAGGCTGCCCTCGATCCTCTTAACCGGGCTTTGAGTCTGGCGATTCAATTCGATAACCAGGAGCAAAAAGGTGCAATCCTGCACGCCCTGGGCATTGTCTATCAGCGCTTGAATAAGCCTGACGATGCTCTGCGCAACTATCAACAGGCACTCGAAATCAGGAAGAAAGTGGGCGCTCAAAGTGGAGTCGCGTCCACTCTGGGACAAATTGCGCAGGTGCAGGATGCAATGGGCAATTTCAAGGCTGCTCAGAGCAGCTATGAGGAGGCGATCGAGGTTGACCAGAAGATCGGCAACAAGAACGGATTGACCCAAAACCTCATGAGTCTGGGCTCGTCCTATCTAGACCATGGACAGTACGATGAAGGTCTCAAATACACCAAGGAAGCTCTGCAGATTGCTCGCGACACCCAGGACGAGATGGCGCAGGCGACACTACTGAATAATATCGGCAATGCCCAGTTCAACAAGGGTGAGTACCAGGACGCGCTGACTTACTTTCAACAGGCATTCGAGATCCAGAACCGATTGAAGCTGGTGGGTGGCGCGACCCAGTCACTACACAACCTGGCGATGACCAACGTGAAGCTGGGACAGTTCGACACCGCGCTGGCGCAGTATCTAAAGGCGTTGGATGCCAGCCGCGCTGCGAATGACAGTAGTGGAGCGGCACGGGAATCGGCCGACATGGCCGCTTTGTTCGCCGCCCAGGGACGATATGACGCTGCCTTGAAGGCCCAGCAGGAAGCGGTCAGCACCTACCGGCAGCTCAATGACCGCACCTACCTTGCGGTGGCGGCCCTGGCTGGTTACGGCCACACGCTGTCGGCAGTGGGAAGGGAAGACGAAGGGCAGAAGAACATCGAGGAGGCGCTGAAGATCGCCGTAGAAGCGAAGAACGATAGTATTACGGCGGAAGCGCTGAACTATCTCGGCGACAGTTATTTCTACCGTGGCGATTACCCCACTGCCCGGCAGCAATACGAGAAGGCGTTGCAGTTAGCCAGCAGATCGAAGGTGCGCGACCAGGTTGTGCTCGCGAATCTGAATCTCGCCAAGCTGGATGTGGCGCAAGGACGATCCCAAGCGGCAGTGTCCGCGTTGAAAAAACTGAAGCAGGACGCCGACTCGATGGGATTGAAGGCTGAGTCCGTGCAAGCCTCCATTTACTTGGGAGAGGCCCTTCTAGCGACCAAACACCCGGACGCCGCGCGCGAGGAGTTAGATAGCGCAGTAGGCCGGGCGGAAAAACTAGGCTTGCTCGTCGAGCAGGCACGTGCGCAGTACTTGTTGGGCAGTGCGATCGCCGGCAGCGGGAAGCCGGCGGAGGCGGTACCTCATTACCGCGAGGCAGTGAAAATCTTGGACACCATCATGAAGGAAGAGGGAGCCGGCCGAGTATTGGAGCGCTCCGATCTGAAAGATATCTATCGCACTGCCACCAAGTCCTATCAGGGCCAGGGCGGCGCCTAAGACCTACCTAGTAACCGGCGTCGGTGAACACCGAGTGGGTTCAACATGCCTCCAACATGTTCTCGACCCGCATAGCGACCGCGGCTATCGCATCGGTTGACCGGTCCGTCCCGCAACTTAGCTGATTGGCCCTTTCAGAAATAATCGTTCGTAAGAAAGCCCCGGAAAGCGCTCCGGGGCTTCATCGTCTATCTCCAGTTTTGTTACTGAAGGGCGGGGCAGAAGCCCGGTCCGGGCGCTAACGCCGACTTCATTTTCTGGGTTAGCTTCTTCAACGACCCGCTGTTGCACGCCGGCCCTTGTCCGTCTTGGCTGAAGGTTGCTACGAGATCGGAGAAGCCTGTTCCCTTACCGGAAACCACTGGATCGATAGGGTCATTCATAAAACTCACGAAGATACTGCACCAATTATTGGAACCAATAGGATCGGCTGACAGGAAATCTGCGGTATTCTGCGCAATTGGTTCGGAAGTATAGAATTGGGTGCAGATCGCGATGGTAGGATCTGGTTCCGTCGGGCAAGTGACGTTGTTTCCATTGGCGTCCTGGCAGGTAACACTATAAACAATGCAGTTACCGCCCGTCTCCAGATAGATAATGCAATTCTCGTCGGCGAACTGGGTTCCCAGTAAGCGCTGGGTGTAGAACGTCTGCTGATTCCACGGAGTCTCCAGCACAGTCATGGTAATGCCGGTGGGATTGGTGAAACCCGAGGGATAGGTAACCCCTGCTTGGTGTCCGCCAAAAGCGTAGTCTGCTTCGATGCCGCCGGCGGGAATGACCTGCGTTACCTGACCTGGGGAGTGAGTCGTAAATTCCCAAGCGAAGATGTCTTGTGTGGTGCCACTGCCCGGCGCGGGAGGTTGGGAAGCTGTGAAGCCAACCCAAAATCTGCCGCCGACATTTGCCAATGCAAGTCCGTTCGGGTTGGTCGAGGAGTAGACGATGTTGTAAGGAACGCTCAGCACCGTTGGAGCGCCGAGTATCGGAGTATGGGTTCCGGGGATGAATGTCGGATCCAGCCAGACCTGCAACACACCTTGCAGCTGATTGGGTGCTGGCGGCGTGTATTGAATGACCACTTGATGAACAATGCCGTCGGTGCAAGAGGAGCCGTTGCAGGTGCCGCCCAGAGTCGGAATGGCAGTATTAATGGCGCCTTGGCTGAGTAGACAGCTGGTGACATCATTGTCCTGGCCAATCGTATAGACACCGGGAAGATGCACCGGGGTATTGAACAGGCTGGGGACGCCACCACAAGTCTGGATCGCAATGTGGTTTGAGTTGGGGTCCCAGGGGTCGTCGAGAACATCGAACTCGATAGCCAGACTATTGTTGAGGCCGGCGTAACCTAGGCCACCATCGCCAGCACCCAAGGCGGTCATACCAATGCCGCTGGCTCCCATCGGCACGTTGGTATTGTTGGAATTCTGAATGACGAATGCAAACCCGTCTCCTGGCATGCAGCAGTCGTTATTGTGGATCTGAAATTGAAACCAGGTGGTGAAGCCCTGGGTCAGCGGTTGTTGGATGTCGAAGAACGTTGACGACTGTTCAGGCATGTTCATGCTATCGGTCAGCCGTAGGACTACCTTTGACTGCCAGTTAGCTAAGGCGCCGTTTCCATTAAACTGTAGGTGATTATCTCCACTTGGTGAGGACACATTTGAGAAATCAGGGTAAAACGTGATTTGCTGGGCGCTGGCTGGCGCAACCAACAACAACAGAACGAAGACGAGCGGGAAAACACAAAGCCGGATTCCAAATCGCATTGCTTGCTTCTTTCCACGCCGGAGTACGAACGCATTGCAGCTTGTGCCTGCGTACGAAGGGCGCTGTTCGATGGATCCCACATGCAACGGCCGCGTGCCTTTGCGCTGGGTAGTTGGCCGCAATTTTGCTGTGGTTGGAGGCGGATGTCAAGGAAATCCCTCTGGCATCTTGATTTCTATTTGCCCGGCCCTTTCCAATCTGGAATGTGGCCCTAGTGGATGAAGGTGACTAAGCCGGGGAGCACTTTGGAGCAGACGAGATTACTGCGGACTGTGCAACTTACAGTTCTTTCATCGAGTTAGGGCTGTGTCGCGAAAAAGTACGAGGGCTTGTGACGGGCTGATTGGCGGTTGGGCCCAAGCTTGCAAGTTGGGAGTTGGTTAGATTGTGTTTAACATGAGCGTCGGCTTGGTGCGCGTCGGGGCGGAAGGGAAGAACGTTCGCGGTGCCCAGGAGGCTGGCGGGGGCGAGCAACAAACTCTGTTTCGTGCTCTAAGTGCCGGACGGTCAGACGGTGCCGCCGTCGGCGAACCTTACAAAAAGGGTAGAAGATTGCCCACTTGTTGTATAATTGCTTTGCGTATGTACGAACGGCGCGTCTAGCAGCCATCCCTCCTTTGTCTCGAGCGAAGTCTGCCTGTAACCTTCCGATTCACCGACGCAACATCAACATCAAGGATATAAAAGAAACAAATGGAACAAGGAACAGTAAAATGGTTTAACGATGCCAAGGGTTTTGGCTTTATTTCACGTCAGAACGGCGAAGATGTATTCGTCCATTTCTCGGCCATCCAGTCGAACGGATTCCGTTCGCTACAGGAAGGCCAGGCCGTCAGCTTCGACGTGAAGCGCGGTGCAAAAGGCTGGCAGGCTGAGAACGTTCAGATTCTGTAAACCGAAACACCAAGCGAGGGTGGCGGAATGCCGCCCTCTGCTTTTTATCAGATGAGTAGGTCAGCTGAGTCTTTGGTCGTAAACACCCCAATCCGCGCCGCCTACGCAGACAGGTGATCGGTCGGCGAGCGGCCTAATCCGAAAACGAGGAATCAATGAAGAATATCTATGTGGGGAACCTAAGCTTCGATGCGACTGAAGACCAGGTGCGCTCGTTGTTTGAGGCGTACGGCCCAGTTGACAAAGTCAGCATCGTCACTGATCGCGACACTGGACAGCCGCGCGGTTTTGCTTTTGTCGAAATGACGGACGACGATTCGGCCGGCAAGGCGATGGAAGCCCTCAACGGCACCAATCTCGGCGGCCGCAATCTGACGGTAAATGAAGCACGACCGAAGACCGACAGACCGCGTCGCGAAGGCGGCGGTGGTGGCCGCGGCGGCGGATTTGGCCGCGGCGGTGGTGGTGGCGGCGGCCGTGGACGCTCGGGCGGCGGCGGCGGTGGCGGCGGTTGGGGACGTTAGTCCCACGCTGCTGCAAGCCTTGTTGCTAGCGAGCTGAAAAAGATTTTATGCCGGAGCGGTTCTTCACGAACTGTTCCGGCATTCGTGTTTGTGGCCATAATCGCATTGCCAGCGAGGACTCTGGTAGGCTGTAGCGGCCGTTGAAGGCCCATTCCCATGGACGCAAAATCTACGGTCGCCATCGAGTTCGTCAACGTTGAGTTTCGCTTGCCGGAGGGCAAGACGCTGCTCTCCGAGCTGAACCTCGCCGTGGAGCGAGGTGAAACCGTGATGCTTCTTGGTCGAAGCGGTTCGGGAAAGACCACCAGCTTGAAAATGATCAACCGTCTGCTTCGCCCGACAGCTGGCGAAGTTCGCGTGGACGGCATTCCGGTGACCCAGTGGGATGCGATCAAGCTGCGCCGGGGGATCGGTTATGCGATCCAGGACGTAGGATTGTTTCCTCACTACACGGTGCGCGAAAACGTCGCGCTCGTTCCTAGGTTGGAGCAGTGGGACCGAGGCAAGATCGCGCGGCGAGTGGAAGAGGTCTTGACTCTTGTAAGCTTGCCGAGCGCTGAGTTCGCCGACCGGTATCCTCATGAACTCTCTGGCGGACAACGGCAACGCGTGGGATTAGCGCGCGCTCTCGCCGCCGATCCACTAATTCTGCTGATGGATGAGCCCTTCGGTGCGCTGGATCCAATCACCAGAGCGGAACTCCAGAGGGAGTTCAAGAAGCTGCAGGAGAAGCTGGGCAAGACCGTCGTTTTCGTCACCCACGATGTGGGAGAAGCGCTGTTGTTAGGCAACCGGATCGCGCTGATGGAGGACGGTAAGCTGCGTGGCGTGTATCGCCCGGAAGAATTTCTGGACACGGCCGACGCAGCCGTGCAAGCCTACGTCGATGTATTCCGGGCCGGGCAACAGATGTTTCGCAATAAGCAACTGACGGAAGACCTGCGTTGAATTTTCTGCTCACCCACCAGCACGAGGTTGCAACTCTCACCGCCGAACATCTGTGGCTGGTGAGCATTTCCATGCTGCTGGCAATCGCGGTCGGCGTGCCTCTGGGAATCCTGTTGACGCGGCGGCCGAAGTGGAAGGCACTCGTGCTAGGCAGCACCAACGTGGTTCAGACGATTCCCAGCCTGGCGCTTTTCGGACTGCTGTTGCCCCTGCCGTGGCTGGGCGCCAGTGCCGAGCGCCTGGCAATTGTTGCCCTGGCCCTTTACGCGCTACTGCCCATCGTCCGCAACACCTATGTTGGCATCGCGGGAATCAGCGCGCCGGTACGGGAAGCGGCGGTCGCCATGGGACTCACGTCGGGTCAACTTCTGTGGAAGGTCGAGCTGCCGCTGGCGCTGCCGGTGATGCTCTCCGGAATTCGGGTTGCCGCCGTGATCACCATCGGTGTTGCGACCATTGCCGCGGCTATCGGCGCGGGCGGCTTGGGCGAGTTCATCTTCCGCGGCATTGCCATGGTGGACAACGGCGTGATCCTCGCGGGGGCCATTCCGGCGGCACTCATGGCCTTGGTTGCGGACCTATCGCTCAGCGGCGTCGAGAAGCTGCTGGTTCGCAACCGTCAATAGCATGGATCGCCGAACCTTTCTTGCCGGATTGGCGGTAACCCTTGGCAGCGGCTGTGCGCCCAAGCGCGAGCCCACCGTCGGCTCGAAGAATTTTACCGAACAGCTCATTCTGGGCGAACTGCTGAAGCAATATTTGGAGAGCGTTTGCCGCACCCCGGTGGATGGCCGCTTCTATCTGGCCGGCACCTACATCTGTCAACAGGCAATATCGGCCGGACGCATCGACAGCTACGTCGAGTACACGGGGACGGCGCTGGCCGCGATCCTGAAGCAGCAGTTTTCCGGCAATGCGAACGCGGTGTACCAGCACGTGAAAGAGGAGTACAAGCGGCGCTTTAACCTCGACGTAATGCCGCCGCTGGGATTCAACAATAGCTTCGCCATGGTGATGCGCGGCGACGACGCGCGGCGGCTCAATGTGGAGACATTGTCTGAACTGGCGCCCTTAGCTCCGAAGATGCGGCTGGGAGTCGGTTACGAATTTCTCGAGCGTCAGGACGGCTACAAGGGATTGGTCAGCGCGTACGGTTTGCATTTTCAGGAAGCTCCCCGCGTGATGGATTTGGGTTTGCTCTATCGCGCACTGGGAAACAGGTCAGTCGACATCGTCGCCGGAAATAACACCGACGGTCTCATCGCGGCGCTCGGACTGGTCGTGCTGGAGGATGACAAGCACTACTTTCCTCCTTATGACGCGGTGCCGATTGTCCGTCCCAGCCTGTTCGCCATGTGCGCGTCCGCCCAAGCCGCGTTGGAGCGCTTAGGCGGCCAAATCACCGCCGACGAAATGCGCGCGATGAACTATGCGGTCGACGGTGAGAAGAAAGATGCAGCAGCGGTGGCGAGTAGCTTTTTGTCACGCCACGGGCTCTTAGTGTGGTCCCGCTCTTAGCTTGTGGTCCCAGCGAAGTGAGCTTACGAAAGCGACCGAGCGAAGTCGAAGGACCGCTATCGCCGGAAGAACCTCGGCCGCGGATTGGGGTCGCACAGCCGCCTCGATCCGATCACACCAACTCCCCAACCGCCGTCGCGCTGGTGATCCGATCCACCTCCGCCATCTCTTCTGCGCTAAGCATCCACCCAGCAGCCTTCGCGTTGGCTTCGACTTGCTCGGGCTTCGTTGCGCCGGCGATCACACTAGCCACCGCGGGCCGCGACAGCAGCCAACTGAAGGCCAACTCCAGCAACGAGTGACCACGCTCTTTTGCGAAGCGCTCTAGCCGCTCGACCTTGGCGTAGTTCGTCTCGTGCAGGAAGCGATCGGCCAGGAACTGCTTGTCGCCGAGCCGCGTTCCCTTTGCGCCAGGCTGTCCTCGCTTGTGCTTGCCCGTGAGCATGCCACTGGCCAGCGGAAAATACGGCAGTTCGTTCATCTTACATTTCTCGACGAGCGGCAGCAGCTCGCGCTCAATGTCGCGCGCCAGCAGGCTGTATTCATCCTGGCTCGATACGAATGAATGCAACTGGTGCTTCTCCGCTGTAGTCCGCGCTTCTTCCATCTGAGCCGCCGTAAAATTCGAGCACCCGATATAGCGCACCTTGCCATGCTTCACCAGATCGTCAAAGGCGCGGAGCGTTTCCTCAATCGTGGTCTTCGGATCGGGATAGTGGATCTGGTACAGATCGATATAGTCGGTCCGCAGCCGCCGCAGACTTTCCTCGACCTCAGCCAGGATGTAGCCGCGCGAGGCGCCACTCTTCTCGCCTAGCGCGTTGGGCTTGGAACCGACCTTAGTGGCCAGCACGATGTTTTTCCGGCGCTCGCCCAGCACTTCGCCCAGGATGTCCTCCGAGGCGCCATAGCTGTCCGACGTGTCGAAGAAGGTGATGCCGACTTCGATGGCTTTGTCGATCGCCAGCCGCGAGGCGGCCACGTCCATGTTGGCGACGTAGCCAAAGTTGTTGCAACCTAACCCCACAACCGAGACTTGCAGATCTGAAGTACCAAGTTTTCTGTGTTTCAAGATGGGTCCTCTCCAGAATGTTTGATTGCGCGCGGCTGGCCGCAGGTTCGGCGCTGGCGTTGTTTTTCAAAAGCGTTTTTTCGGATGTGCGATTGTAGGCTCCTAATGCCGGCTGCTGTACGACAACACTCGGACTCTGCATTATTCTTACTGCCCCCTCTGCACTTCCCAGGAAACCAGGCAGCATCCATAATGATCCTAGGGGGTTGCCGCCTGGCCCCCAGAAACGGCACCATGATGCGCACTCGAATCTTGGTCCTTATTATCTTCGCGCTGGGCACTCTTCCTCTGCTGGGCCAGACGCCCACGGAAACCATCACGGTCGATGTTGCCGCTCCGGCCCATCCTTTTCCTCATTTCTGGGAGCAGATGTTCGGCTCAGGACGCGCCGTGCTCAGCCTGCGCGACTCTTATCGCCACGATCTGCGAGCGGTGCGCCAGATCACCGATCTTCAGTACATTCGCTTTCACGGCATCCTGGACGACGACGTGGGCGTCTACGACGAAGACAAGCAGGGCAAGCCAATCTACAACTTTTCCTACGTTGACCAGATCTACGATGGCCTGCTCGCCGCCAATGTGAAGCCATTCGTCGAGCTTAGTTTCATGCCCTATAAGCTGGCCGTCCGGCCAGACCTACAATCGTTCTGGTATCGCCCCAACGTCGCGCCGCCCAAGGATTATGCCAGGTGGGACGACATGATCACCCAGCTGACCAAGCACCTGATCGAGCGCTACGGCCTCGACGAAGTAGCGAGCTGGTACTTCGAAGTGTGGAACGAGCCCAACCTGGATTTCTGGTCGGGCACGCCGCGCCAGCAAACCTACTTCGAGCTCTACGACCACACCGCGCGCGACATTAAGGCCGTGAGCCCGCGTCTGCGCGTCGGCGGCCCGGCGACGGCGCAGGCCGCGTGGGTCGGTGACATGATCAAGCACGCGACCCAGACGCACGTTCCGCTCGACTTCGTCTCCTCGCACGTTTACGGCAACGACAAGGCCAGTGACATTTTCCATACCAACGAGAACATTCCGCGCGACCAGATGGTTTGCCGCGCGGTGAAGAAGGTGCACGACGAGATCAAGGCATCTGCGCGGCCGGAGCTGCCGCTGATCTGGAGCGAGTTCAACGCCGCCTATGACAATCAGGTCGACGTTACGGATTCCATTTACATGGGACCGTGGCTGGCCACCACCATCAGTCAATGCGACCGGCTTACCGACATGATGTCGTACTGGACCTTCTCCGACGTTTTCGAGGAGCAGGGCGTGGTGAAGCGGCCGTTCTATGGCGGCTTTGGACTGATCGCCGCTGGTAACATTCCCAAGCCTTCGTTTTATGCGCTGCAGTTGCTGCATCGCCTGGGCGATCAGCGCATCGAGAACAGCAACCCCGACGTGCTGGTGACCAAGGCCGAACACGGCAGGGTGATCGTCGCCGTATGGAACATCGTGAATCCGGGCTCCAGCGGCGCGCCCAAGACGGTGAAGCTTGACTTCAAGGGCATCGATCCCGAGACGCGCGTCTCCATTCAGCGGCTGGATGAGGATCACGGGAACACCCTCAGGCTCTACCAGAAAATGGGCAGCCCGCGCTATCCGACGAAGGAACAGGTTGACGATCTGCGCCAGCAGTCGACCTTGCCCGAGCCGGAGTTCGAAGACTTGACCGACGGCGTCCTCACTCTGGAGTTGCCCGTGA
The DNA here is from genome assembly GCA_003165795.1 of Acidobacteriaceae bacterium. Taxonomy (GTDB): domain Bacteria; phylum Acidobacteriota; class Terriglobia; order Terriglobales; family Acidobacteriaceae; genus Bog-257. The sequence goes on along the minus strand of PMWW01000073.1, from coordinate 8,051 downwards.
ACGGGCTGGCGCTGGTGCAGCTGAGGTGAGGCGAGCAGTTTCCAGTTCCGAAGTCCAGTTTACAGTCGATTTGGTTCGTCTCTCTCTCTCGCTTGGTTGGGCAGAAACAAGTGTTGGACGGAAACTCTAGGATCCTCTCAGAGAACAATACTTCGGGGCGTGCCCTCGCAGACCATGGCTTAATTCGGATCTGCCACCAAGACTGGAGCCAAGCGATTCGCTTGATAACTACCGATTCCGGTCACCAAATCGTAGCCGGGACCGGCCACGCAGTCGATTCCGCAGTTTCCGTTGCTTCCGTCCGTAATGTCATGGAAGTCGAGAAGATAGTTGGGAGAGTTGTAAATCGCATATAGGTCTTGTGCTGCCTGACTAAGCGTACCTTTCGGCGGATCCGCCGCCGCCCGCATCGAGTTCACGAGGGTAAAGAATGAAGCCCAATCGGGACTAGCCACACTGGTGCCGCCCACCAGGACCCAGCCTCCATAGCCCAAGGTGTCATATACCGGAACGCCAGGATTCGAATTGGAAAGAGAGGAGATGTCGGGAACACAGCGCATCCCATTCGTGCCGCACCCCTGGAAGATACCGTCCTGCCACGACAACCCGCTTTCGTACTCACTAATCCCGCCACTGCTGCCGTCCCACGCCGTCTCCCTGCCGTAGTCCAATTGCAGTGGATTCGAAAGCGGCGCTACGGTGCTCAGCGTCAGTGTCGTACCACCCGCGGAGACCACGCAGCGTGAGACCGTCGGAAAGAAGATTGCGTGTCCGCTATCACCACTGGCAGCAACAAAGGTCACGGGGCCATTCGCATTGGAAATATTGCAGAAGTAGCTGTCGTAATTCTGCTCGCTGCTGAACTCCGGATAACGCCAGCTCATGGAAACGACGGAGGCATTGTAGGGCGCTGCAATGGCCACCTGGACGGCAGCCAACATGTCGCTGAGGCTGTCGCTGTTGGCCTCGATTAAGATGATGTTGGCCCGCGAGGCCAGCGCGCAGGCCTGTTCGACGTCTAAGGACTCTTCAAGGTCCCACCCTTGGCCCTGCAAGGGGTTGCCCACTATCACTTTCTGAAAGTTGCAGGACCCCAGGTGAAAGTAAGCCTGGTAGAAAGCCAAGTCAGATGAGATGTTCGGATCATCGTAGGCATCAACCAAAGCAATTGTTTGCCCTTGGCCTTGGTTGGGGACTTGATTGAACCCGTACGCTGCCTTAAACTGCGCCGGCAAAATGCCGGGTGGGGCACTGGGATTCTGCGGCACATTCGCAACCTGAATTGGTGGGTGAACATACATGCGGCTAAGGTCAGGCTCTTGAGCCTTCACCAGGACTGTCGCAGTAAGAGTCAATGTCATGCTGATCGACCAAAGTAAATTGCTCTTTATTTACGTCTCCTTCATGCACTGATCAGTGCAACAGGTGCGAAGACCATTGCCGATACGGCTCTTCGAGGCTTAGGGGCCAAATGAGCGCGGGATGTCAAGAAACGGTTACTCAGAATAGTCGCGGTCCCATCTAACTCCACCCACGCCGCCGAGGCTGACGGCGCGGGAGGAAAAACAACATCCCCATCAAGGTAAGCCTCCCGCTGGTGCGCGGCTAGTTCACGGTGATGTTGACGATGTTGGAGGGAATGCCATTGGCGATGACCACCGCCTTGCTAGGGCCAGTTTCCATCCCTGCAGGTATGTCGACGTGAGTGGAAGTCGGGACCGGACCGGTGTTCACGCCCATGGGAAAGTGGTTGTGGGTCTTGGCGTAGAAAACGTGTCCCGTGGCAATGTTGGTGATTTGCACCAACGGGTAGTTGGTTGCGGTTTGATATTCATCTCCAAAGGAAGCCGCTTGGGACAAGCCATTGAACTGCCGGCCCAGGATCACGTAGCTCTGACCGCGTGTCACCGAGCTGGGGAAATAGCTGACCAGCGGTGCCCAGATTTGCAAGGGCCCTCCGTTCGCAGTGTAGACCGCCGTGCCGCCGACGAGCACCTGACCGGTAGGCAGCACCATCAAACTGTTGTTACCGCCTTGCAAAGTTGGGGTCAAATTCGTCCCGTCGAATTCGTAAAGCTGGCCCGAGTTGCCCTGCACGAGCACCTTGCCGTCGGTCAGCAGGACGGCGAAGTTGTCGCCCGACTGATCGCCATTGGGATAATCCGGCCCCGGAGTCCAAGTGCCCGGATCAGTCGGACTCGCCCCAGGATGATAGACCGAGGTGTGAGCTGAAGACGCTCCGGTGTGGGTAGCGCCGGTGGCGAACACGCTCTTGTCAGGCCGCAAAATAGCGGGGCCGATCTCTCCCGGCGGACAATATTGACCGCCGCCATATTGGAGACAGCCGACCTCGGGTGGTCCCTGCAGGTTGGCGATCGTGCTACCGTCGGAGATCCATTGCTGCTCCGAAAGGATGTAACGTTCCGAGTTCGGATTGTTGAGTACATCCGCCGTGAGCACGGTGCCGTCGGGCATCAGGGTCCAGCCCTCTTCGGCGAACCAGTCGCTCTTGCCGGACGAGCTCATTGCCGTCCACACCATAGTGGCGGGATCCAACTCCGCCATCTCCATATCAAGCTTGCGTCCGATCAGAAAATCGCCGTTGAACAGAATGGTGGATGGCGAGTCTCCAATGTATTCCCAGCCGGTGGGAGGAGTCAGCGCCGTCCAGGTGTTGGCGGCGGGATCGTAGACTGCGCCCAGGCTGGTCAAGACGAACTGGCCAAAGTTGTATTCGCCGCCTTCAATCAACACCCGGCCATCAGCCAAAGTGGCCGAAGCGAAGGCCTCGGGGGAGTATCCCGCAGGGAGGCTGGCAACTTGCGTCCAGGTGCCGTTGACGTAACTCCCATTAATGTCTGGTGTCAGCTTCCACCAGTCGGAGTCGTTGTAGCCCTGAGCCAGCACGGTTCCATCGGTCAACTGGAAAGTAAGCTGCGCGCCGTCCGGGGCCTGATGGGTAAGATTGGTCAATGTCTGGGCCTGCGAAAGACAGCAGGCGGCGAGCCAAAGCATGGTTACAGCAAGTGCAAATCTCCTGGTCAAGACAGTCCTCTTTCTGAAGTTATAATTCACAATAAACGGAAATTGCTGGTGACCCCATTTCGAGCGGCGGCGACTCTATTCGCGGACCAAGAATTCAACGCTGGAAACTCTCTTTGGGGAGTGACTGCGAAGCGGCGCCAGCCCAGAAACCAAGTGCAAGAATTTTGCGTCAATGGCGCGTCGCTGTCAATTGGTTTTAGGCGGGCCAAATGTAAAAACTGAAAAGCGTTTTTGCCAAAACCAAAACAACTACTAGCAATAGTAAGCTGGCGGCTCCGTCTCAATTCGCCGGATTCACTTGGATCTTCGACATCATTCCTCCATCTTCATGATCCAGAATGTGGCAGTGATACACAAAGGTCCCGGCGATGTTAGGATCGCGAAAATCCATGCGCAGGGTCACATTCGGATACGGCCCATGCCCGCTCCAGTTGGGCAGAACGATGGTGTCTTGCAGATCGGGGTTCGGTACTGGTATGCCATTGATCGCCATCACCAGAAAATGGATCTGGTGAATGTGGAAAGCGTGCGCTTCGCCGGCTCGATTCTCAACCGTCCAGTCCTCCACTGCGCCGATGTTGGTGACAATCGCGGGCGGATCGTCCATGTGGAAGACTTTCGGCCGTTGCCCCTTGACGGTGATGAAGTATTGCGTTGGTCCGTTACTACCAACCGTCTGCTCGGAAAAATAAAGACTGCGGCTCGCAGTTGGAACTTGCGCGGCCAAACCGGCGAAGCGCTGAGGCTCGCTCGCCGGCCTGACAAGATGCGTAGGGGGATGCGAAACCTGCGCTTCTCCAGTCCCGACAATGCTGGCCAATACTTGTACCGGATTCGGGTTACCCACAGGACCGGTGTTAAAGCCGTTGGTCAGGAAAGTTCCGGCCTGTCCCGCGGGAAGACCAGGCGTGATGAACTCCACACGTCCCGCCGGTGGAACGGTGAGAGTAGTTTGATAACTCGGCGCTTGCAGCGGAATGCCGTCGATGGCCAGCAGCTGCACCTGCTGCGGGGTTGTTCCGAACTGGATTTGCAACGTTAGAAACGACTGCGTGGTCGCGTTCACTAACCGCCAGAATTCCCTCTGGCCGTATTGGACCCCAATGATGGGCGAAGGTTCTGACGGAATTGCCGGCTGGAAGTTGATTGTCAACTCATTAGGTCCAGGTATCCAGGAATCAGGATTCTCAAATTGTTGCCGAATCACCAGCACGCGTTCCGGTAGACCTTGGGTCCCCTGCAGACTCCCTTCGATGATGATGGCTCCAGCCGCTCCGCCCTCCACTTGCGTCGTGGTGTTGCCGTGGACGTGCGGGTGATACCAGTACATTCCCGGAGAGTCGTTCGACGGGACCTGAATGTTGTATTGGAAGGCCGGATCGCCGGACTGGATGATGGTGTCGATCACGTCATCCTGGTGACATATGGGAGGAATATTCAAGCCGTGGAAATGAATGTTCGTGGAGCCAGGCAACATCTCTTGGGCAAGGCAGGGATCGTCAGGACTAAGTACATGATGACTGGCCGGGGTAGTGTGCCTGGGTTCCATCGGGGGATTTCTGGCTTCTTCGTAGCGGTCGTAGGGCGCCTGGATATTATCGGTCAAGTTCAGGATAAGCTGGTCGCCAGGATTGAGACGTAACGTGGGAGCTTCGATGATTTGCCCCTGGTAGGTATAGTCGTAGCAGTAGTGCATGAATCCGTCGTCTTCCTTCTGGTTTTGCAGAGTAAGATTGACAGTCAAGACTCCGTTCTGACTGTACAAATCCAGTGGATTAAGTACCGGACTTCCCGGTAGAGGCCGGACCGGACAGAGCGTCTGGGCCGAAACACCCACTCCACACAGCAGCAAAAGCAGAACAACCCGTAACATTGCACGCATTCTGACTCCCTAAGAGACTGCGCCTCGAAGGCGCACTTAAAATGGTCTGGGTGGAAACACCTGAATCGACAGCAGCCCAGGGCTGGAGTTGTCTGGGATGGGAGAGTTCGGGGACTCCGTCAGCGTGCAAGTTGTGCCGTTGGAACTCACTTCGAGAATCCCAATCGACGATCCAAACTCCGCCACGTACAGCACCCCACCCGTTCCCGTGGGATCTCGCGTTACCACCGACCCGACGTAAGCCCAGGGCTCATAGAACCCATTCAGCACTCCGGAATAACACCCCGGCGATACCTTGCCCGTATTCTTATTGAAGAAGGCAGCCGTTACCGAGCCTCCCTGACTATTGCCGATGTATAGAAGACTCTCATCCGGACTGAGACGGGCGCTGGCGGCGTTAGTACCGGGTGCCACGGCGTTCGTCGCCGTGCCAAGCGTGTACATAACTGACGCTGTCAGTTTGCCGGAGGAGATGTCGGATACTTCGACGGTCGTGGCCAAGGCGGCATCGCCGAAGATCGCAAAGTGCCCGTCCTGGGTTATGTCTACCGACTCAGGAAAAGTTGCGCTGGCGAACCCAGCCGAATTCTGTTCGTCATCGTTGGAGATGGGAAGGCCATTCGCGATGTTGAAAGACTGAATGGACCCGTCTCCATAAGCGACCACCAGCAGGTTTCCGTGGATTGCCATCCCGCCGATAAAGCCACCGTTCAGTCCCGCCACCGCTGTGTCACCAAGGAGCGATAACTGACATCCAGGCTGGACGGCAAAAGTCACCAGCGTGTTGGAGGCCGTATAGCCCGCATAGAGGTAGTTGTTGCTGATTGCCAAGCCGATGCCGTTGGTGGTGCTCTTGTCATTCCTGAACCCAGCGAAGGTTCCCACCACCTGTTGAGACTGAATACTAATGGTCGTGATGTTGTTGGTACCGGCGTTAGAGGCATACAAACACTGCGCGGAACTACTAGGCAACAAAGCCACACGCGGCGAGCCAAAGAAGCCGCCGCCAATTCCTAGTCCACCGGTAACCAGCGCAGTCTGCAACGTCAAAGTGGGGCCTTGCTGGTTGCTTCCGGCCAGATAGAAACTCAAGTCGTTGCTCAATAGGGCATCGTCATTCGTAATGACGAAGATCGGTTGGGACGCGGGATGGGGCCGCTTGTCCTTAGCCGGACAAACTACGACCAGGCACGCCGATATCATGGCCATCAAAACTAATTCTAGCCGCGGATGCATGTTGTTTGGATCCTTTGGGAGGGAAACTGACCAGCACGCATCGTATACCGGAAGTCAGTCAGCATTCAAGCGAATTTACTTTAATTTGTTCGTCATGTGAAGCCTCGCCCCGTGGTTGCAAGTTACTCGCAACCAGTTGCAAGGGCGGCGAATTTACTAGGATGGGTAGTAGTTTTGGATACTAATCAAAGCTGGCTTGCGGTAATTAAGGCGCTCGCCCAACCTCTCAAGGAACCCAGTATTCCGAGTTACCGTATGCCACAACGTAAGACACGAAGCCGCATCTGGGGGCTGCCTCGGTCACTGCCTGATGTGGCCAATCCCATTCCAGATTTTCTTAGAAGCGGTGTATGCTTTCTCATCTCGTTTGCCGAGTGGACCAACCGTGCTGAGTAATGTTCTCATCGTTATCGCCTGTGTGGGAGCTGCGATCAGCTTTCTGCATCTGGTCACCCGCACCTCGTCTGGGCCTTCCCGCAAGGAGTCCAACGACTTCACCGGCGCAGTGGTGGCGGTGATTGGTACCACGTATGCCGTACTGCTGGCCTTCATGCTTTCCGGCGTATGGAACATGTTTCAACAAGCACAGATCAACGCCGAGCAGGAGGCGAATGACCTGTGCAACGTTTTCCGCATCAGTGCGCAGCTTCAGGGTCCCGTGCGCCAGACGATTCAGGACCTGGCCCGCGGCTACGCCCAGAATGCGATCCAGAGCGAATTTCCTTCCATGGCGAATGACCAGGTTCCGCCGCGAGGCGGCCAGATGATCGCGCAGATGTGGAGGGCAGCCGGCGAGGTTCAGGCTAAGAGCGCTGAGGAAACCGGTGCTCTCGGGGAGTTGATGAGCACGTTGCAGCGCCTTACCGAGCACCGCCGTATCCGCATTCTGCAGAGTCACGAGATGCTTCCCGGAATTCTGTGGCTGGTGCTCATTGCCGGCGGCATCATCACCGTAGCAGCCGCGTGCTTCTTCGGAGTTCCCAACTTTCGATTTCATTTATTGCAGATCGTGGTGCTCAGCTTCCTGATCTCGCTGGTGCTGGTGGCCATTGCTGACATCGACCGCCCTTATCAGGGCGACGTCAAGGTCAGCCCCGACGGATTCGTATTCGCGTTGCATACCTTCGCCGATGAGGGGCCGAAGTAGGCTGTTCGGAATCGCGATCCAGCGCGTTGCTGGTCCGCGCTTCGCCGGTGTGTTCTTCGTTTTGTCCCGGCTCTCCATAGTCGCTGTTGCTGGCCTTTAGCATCGGGTCCTGGTCGCGATGGCCGATTTGTCCCGCTAACGAAACGTTGCTCTTTTGTTCTGGCCGGTCCTGCTCGACGGCGCCTTTGCCGGCATCTTCGTCACTGGCGTTGATGGTCTTTTCAGGCATGACTTTTTTCTCCTGTTCGACCAGATGAAGTTTCTGAGCTTTGCCGTTGCCCTCAAGCTCGACAAAACAAGAAAGCCGGCAATGGCTTGCCGGCTCAATCGCTCGCGATGCGACCTGTCTCAGTTTTCTATCGCCTCCACTGCAACCAGCGAATCCTGTTTTACGATGACTTCCGAGAGCTCTTTAACTCCGTACTCGAAGCCGCGGTCGAAGGCTTTCAGATTCAGCTCCCGGTAGGCCGGCGGCACGGACGCGCCCACGGCATTGCGCAGCGCCTCCCGGTCGACCAGCTGTGTGATGGCTCCAAAGAATCCGACCATCACGATGTTCAGCACCATCTTCTTGCCCAGTTCCTCGGCGATGCGGGTGGCGGGCACGCTGTAAACCCGCACTCCTGGCGGCAGTTCGCCAATCCGTACCAGGTCCTCTTCGATGATGAGAATGCCTTCGTCCTTGAGCTGCGGCGCGAACAGTCCATACGCCTCTTGCGACATCACCACCAGTATGTCGGG
>PMWW01000106.1:476-26822 GCA_003165795.1 Acidobacteriaceae bacterium | reverse complement strand
GATTTTGCCTTTGCCTTCGTCGCCCCACTGCGCTCCGACTACGACTGCCGTCTTAGCAGTTTTCAAATTGCCACTCCAATCGCGATTCGCGAGATTGTTGCGTGCCGCCCTTCCGCTTCGAAACGGCGGGTAGAGCAGGCCTTTAGGCCGGCGTCAGAGCCCGCAGATCTCTTGTTTCATCCGCTGAGGTCAGCGACCTCAGCGGATGAAACGACTTCTCGTACCGCGGTAGGGCGCAAGCCTGAAGGCTTGCTCTACCCGGACAGAACCCCTCACGCTAAATACGCACTGATCAATCCTGCAGATCACGCAGATTCGCACACAACTCGTCTGTCGTTGGTGAAACAAAGCCTGAGTTCTGGGAAATGGTTATGAGACGGGCTGTGTACCCTAGATTTTACAGGGTGAGGTGCGAGGGGCGCAATGTAGAAGGGTGGTGACAGCAGCCTGCCGCGGGTCAGTTCGACAACGGAGCTAGGGCTTATGAATTTGCAAGAAGACCTGTTTACTCCCACTCCAGTCGCTGCGATGATAAGGTGTCGCCGCTCCGCGGCTCGGGCGAATCTTTACTATTACACCCGGGGCTCACGCCCCGGGCTAACTTCATAGCCGCCGCTGGCGCGGCTGGTTCGATATAAGAGAACAAATTCATGCCGTAAACTAGAACGAATGCCCGAACTTCCTGAAGTCGAAACCATCGCGCGCGGACTCGATAAGCGCATCGCAGGCGACATCATTGAATCCGTGTGGCTGGGCGAGAAGCCTCAGCCGCTCAAGTCTTCCGCGGCGGAGATTGTTGCCGTGCTGGAGCGCTCGCGCATCGTACACGTGAGGCGGGTTGGCAAGCATATCGTGTTCGATCTAGAACTCCAACGCCAGGGAGGAAAGCGTCCACCCAGGTTAGCGTCGGGAAAGATGACGCGAACCTGGGGCACTGCGCCGCCGCGCGGTCAGTGGATTGTGCATCTCGGCATGACTGGACGGTTGCTGATCGCCTCGCCTGAAGTTGAAACGGAGAAGCACACGCACGCCGTGCTCAAGCTGGCTTCGGGACGCGAGCTGCGCTTCGTCGATCCGCGGCGATTTGGGCGGCTGGCCGTGGTGAGGATTGAATCGCAGGGCGACGGTGCTGGATTTGCCGCTCCCGGTGTCGAGCCACTGGAATCGAAGATCGAGCAGTTTGTTAACCTATTCCGTCACCGCAAGACTCCGATCAAGAGTGCTTTGTTGAATCAGAAGCTGCTCAGCGGCGTGGGCAATATCTACGCCGACGAGTCGCTATTTCGCGCCGGCATTCGGCCGCGCAGACAGGCTGCTTCACTTACTCGCGCGGAGTTGGGGAAGTTACATGTTGCCTTGCAGGAAGTGCTGCGGGAGGCGATCAAGCTCGGCGGATCGTCGGTCAGCGACTATGTGGACGCCGAAGGCCGTGAAGGATTCTTCCAATTGCAACATCGCGTTTACGGTAGAGAAAACAAACCGTGCTTAGTATGCGGAAGGCCCATTAAGCGGGTTATCATCGCAGGGCGCAGCAGTCATTACTGTGCGAAGTGTCAGAAGTGAAGCAATGTTGTTGCAGTGCGAGGTCATCGGCCAATGCAAAGAACAGCAGGTCCCTCCGCTCCGCTTCGCTCCGGTCGGGATGACAATCAAAATATGCATCAGGTGATTCAATGAGCGTTTATTCGATTGCAGTGGATCTTGGTGGGACCAATCTGCGCATTGCCGCGGTTGACAGCGATGGCAAGCTGCTGGAGAAGCTGACCACGGGAACCGAAGTGCAGCGCGGACGCGACTTCGTCATCCGCGAAATGTGCGACGCCATTCAATCGCTCATGGTCAAGCATCGCGGGTCGGGCGATCTTGCGGGTATCGGCATCGGCGTTCCTGGGTTCACCGACATGGACACGGGAATGGTGATGCGATCGCCGAATCTTCCCGACTGGGAGAACTTTCCCGTGCGCGAAGAGATCGAGCGCAAGCTGGGAACAAAGGTCATTTTGGAGAACGATGCCAACTCGGCGGCGATGGGCGAGAAGTGGCTGGGCGCGGGCCGCCACACCGATCACATGGCGATGTATACGCTCGGCACAGGAGTGGGTGGCGGAATCGTGATGAACGGCCGCTTGTGGCATGGCATGAACGGCATGGCCGCGGAGTTAGGTCACTGCAACGTCGAGGCAGAAGGACATCCTTGCGGCTGCGGCAGTCGCGGCTGCCTGGAGCAGTATGCGTCGGCGACGGCCATCGTGCGCATGGCACATGAGGCGATTGACAGCGGCAACGCTCCGGACCTAGCCGACGCGGCGCGAGGGGATGTCGAGTTCAGCTCGCGCGGCCTCTACCAACTGGCGATCCAAGGGCACGTGTCGGCGCAGCGCATTTATCAGAGAGTTGGCCGAGCGCTGGCCATCGGAATCGGTGGAATGGTGAACGCGCTGAATCTTCCGATGTACGTCATCGGCGGTGGAGTTGCGAGCGCTTGGGACGCGTTTGCGCCAACCATGTTTCAGGAGCTGAAAGTGCGTTCGTTCATCTACTCGGTCACCGCTCCCGATCACGTCGAGCAAGGCAAGAAACACACCGTGGTGACCATTGCACTGATGGGAAGCGACGCTGGACTGTACGGAGCCGCACGCTTGCCGATGCTGGGTCCAGCGGCACAAACCGAACCGATGCGAAGCCCTGCTCAGTTGTGATGCACGCCTTCGTGGGCTTCAGTTGCGGCTAAGTGTAGTGCGCGCCTATCACGGCTTCGGATGGCTGAAGTACAGGGACGCAACAATCGCCAAGGCGGTGAATCCCAGTGCGATCCACGACCACAAGTTGGCGAAGTTCATGGTGTAACCGATGCCAACACGTTTGGCGACGAAGATCGACGGGTCATTCGGGTTGTAGTAGAAAATACCGGCCTTCCAATGCGAGTCGCTTTGCGGATCGGGCACTTCATCCGTCGCTGTCGACACGGTGAGCTTGCGATACGACCAGTACATCACACCAGCAATGCTCAACATCATGATGGCGGGAACCAGCCAGATAGGCACGCTAAACAGGGGCGATAGAGGAATAGCCACGAACAACAAAGTCATGGGATAGAGCAGGAATTGCGAACCGCGGACGGTGACGTAGCGCATCGTGGTATTGCGGGATTGCCGCGACACAAACCAGGCAAAGCCTAACAAGAAGACATTCAGTCCAGCTCCCCAAAGCAGCGTGCCGTAAACTCCCTGCCAATCGCGATTGGCCCAACGATTCGGTTGTCCGTCAGCGCCCCAATGAATGGGGAATTGCTGCGGCAGTTGGTCCCAATGCGCGTGCAAGAACAGCGCAGTCATCGCGAGCGCCAGGAACGGCGGCAGCATCAACCAAAGGTTGAAGCTTTCTGTCGCAGGCTCAGGCGACAAGATGGCCTGTCGGATCTCTGTCGGCTTGACGCCGAAGTGCGCGTGCACCTCGCGGAACTTGAGCCAATAGCTGAAGCCGGCTGCGAGGGTCAGTCCGTAGAGCGTTGCCGCGCTGGCCGCGCGATTTCCGGGCGCGAGCCAAACCGTCAGCGCAATCGCCAACAGACTCCACAACGCAACCTGCCAGCGGAAAGAGCGAAGCAGTCGTCGGCCATCGCCGCTCTGCGGAAACGCAGGATCGACGGTCGCGCTGAAGAAGATGCCACGACGCGTCAGCAGCGGCATGAACTGGAAGAACGCGGCCACGAAGACCAACGGAAAAGCGAACATCACGGCTTGAGCTTTCATGTTTCCAACTCATCTGCCAACGTGCGAAGCTCAACTCGCAGCTTCGCGGCAGATGCTCCCTGAGATTGCATCTCGGCGATCAGGGCCCGCAGACGATGGCGGAATTCCGCTTGTCGCGCTGCATTTACAGCCGGAGCTTCGCGCTTGGCGACCGTCGCGCCGCGTCCGTGACGAAGCTCGATCCAACCTTCGTCAGCCAGAGTTCGATAAGCTTCAGCAACGGTGTTGAAGTGGATTCCCAAGTCAACCGCCATGCGGCGAACCGAAGGCAGTTCCGAAGCGGGTGCAAGCTCTCCGCTGACCAGCAAGATTCGCAAGCCATCTACGATTTGCCGGTAAGCTGGAACTGGCGAATCCAAATCAACTCGCAATGTAAGTGCGGTGCTCACTGTGTGCTGTACAGATACAGAATACACTAGGCGCGCAGGCTGTTAAGAAAAAGGTGATTATCGGCTTGACAAAGTAAGCGATGGCGATGAAAATGCCATCGTCATGATACAGGTGTTCCTTGATGAAAGCGGCATCCACAACGGAGCACCTATCTGTGTCATTGCCGGATATCACGCAAGCGAGCGCCAGTGGAAGAGGCTGGGCGAGCTTTGGACGGCGGATGGGTGCGAGGTTGAATTTCATGCCAAGCGATTTTTCGCCCGCTCACCGGAGGGAAAGCGCGTTTCGCCCTATGCCGACTGGGACGATCGAAAGGCGAATGACTATCTCCGTTGTCGGTTGGATGCGATAAGCACAGCGAACATATATCCGGTTGGCGCGATGATCGACGTGAGGGCTTTCCGGGCTTTCAGCCACGATGAGCGCAGACATCTAACAGGTGGAATGTGGCGAGAGGGCAAATGGCGATTCTCTGGCGGCCCTAGTAAACCGTACTATCTCGTCTTTCAAGATGTCGTCATTCAATCAGTCCAGAAGGTGAAGCGCCCCGGATGGCAAGCTCACTTCGTGGTAGCGGAGCAGAACGAATTGGTGCCGCTAGCTGCCAAGTTGTATGCGCTCATGAAACGCACACTGTATGACCGCGAGCTTGTATCGCTCATGGGCGAGATGCGGTTTGCCTCACCAAAAGCACAACCTGGATTGCAGGCGGCAGACCTGCTCGCCTACTGCTGGTATCAGTATCGGATTCTCGGGCACGGGATGAAACGTGAAGCCGACGAGGCAATGAAAGCACTGATGTACAAAGGTGACGAGATGCGCTACTTCAGTGCGGAATCCATGGCAAAGCTGTTACGTCAGGCACCTATGACGCCCGGAATCACTTTCAACCGTTTGAAAGCCTTTGGGTTAGAAGCACGTTTGCAGAACTTTATCCATCAGATTGAACTCATCACGGTTGTTGAAGCGGAAAGAGAATTCGTCAAGGTACAGAGGCAGGTACTTCGCAGAGACTTTATGGAACACGCCCACGATGCCGCGCTTGAAGAGGCTCCAAACATTCTCGCAGCCATTGGTGTGAACGTCGCCATCAACGTACCGCTCCGAGTGGTTCACGGCATGGTGCGCGAACTCGGAGCTATCGAGCCACAGATACGAGGAAAACTCATCAGTGTGCATGGTGCTTCCCGGAGTCACGTTCTCACGAATGAAACTAGCAAGCACGCTCGCCGAGACGTTCTCGACAGCCTGCATACGGACTTTGCCTGATGTTCCTCTCTCGGACGGCAATTACGGGAACTTTACTGGCGGTGCTTCTGCCGCGTGGACCTTTTCCTTTGCCGCCTACATAGGTTTCGTCAGCTTCGACAATCCCGGAGAACTTCTCGCAGAAATGAACATCTTCGGACATAGCGGTGCGGATGCGATGAGCCATATACCATGCAGTCTCGTAGCTGGTTTTCAGTTCGCGCTTGAGCTGCGCGGCGCTGACGCCCTTCTTTGCGGAGCAGATCATATAGATCGCGAGGAACCACTTGGTGAGCGGCAGATGCGAGTCATGAAAGATGGTGCCAGTGGTCACGCTGTACTGATAGCGGCAGTCAACACATTCGTACAGATGACGCACCTTGCCGGTTTTCCCGTGAGAGTCAAACTGCATCACTCGCTCGGAATCGCAACGGATGCAGCGCAAGCCGTGAGGCCAGCGGATGCGCTCGAAATGGGAGATGCACCGCTCTTCGGTGTTGAACTGCTCGAAAACTTCAAAGATGGAGGGCTGTTTCTTGTTGCTCTTCATGACAAGAATAGGATGCCATGAAATCTATACTTTGTCAAGCCGATAATCGCCAAGAAAAATTGTCAGCAGAGAACTGAGTGGGGAAAGATCTGAGGCAGTTCAGGTCAGCAATTTCAGTCATTACTGGCTGCAGCATAACGTACTACTTTAGCTCTGGGATGCGCGCCCTCGCACGCTGCAGCGCTCCCACAAACTGCTCGTTATGCTCCCGCGTGCCGATGGTGACACGGAACGCGTCGGGCGCTCCCCACGGGCCGCTCATCGGACGAACGATAATGCCATCCTCCTGCAAGAGCTGGCACAGGTTACTCACATCCTCGCCCACATGGCAGAAGAGGAAGTTCGTCCACGTGGGCACCACGCGAATCCCCATCTTTGCGATCGCTCTGCTGAGAAACTTCTCGCCCGCAGCATTCGCCTCGACGGCACGGCGAAGGTGATCGGCATCGGCCAGCGCGGCCAGTGCCGCAACCTCACCTAAAGACGAAACCATGAACGCCGGCTTCATACGCGCGAAGTAGCTCATCAACTCCGCAGGTCCCATTCCATAACCAACCCGCAGGCCAGCGAGTCCGTGCGCTTTAGAGAACGTCCGCAGCACGACCACGGAACGTTCCTGCCGCACATACTCATGCCAGTGCGAATAATCGAGCCCGCGCTGAGCGGCGAAGTAGCTGGCGTAATCGCAATAAGCTTCGTCCAGTACGGTGATCACGTGCGACGGCAGGCGGTCGAGAAAGCGGTCGACGGCATCGGCGTCCAAAATCGTTCCCGTAGGATTATTGGGATTCGCCAAGTACACAATGCGCGTATTGTCATCGACTGCAGCCAGAATGCGCTCCAGATCGTAGCCGTCATTCAGCGTCGGGACTTCGATCAGGTTTGCGCCGGTGGCCCGCGTCACGATGGGATAAACGATGAACGACAGCTTGCTGGTCACGGCGTTCAGCCCGGGACCCAGCAGCGTGCGCGCAATAATTTCCAGGAACGTCGTCGATCCCGCGGTCACCAGAATCTGGTTGGGATTAACCTCGTGCAGCTCGGCCAGACGGGCGGTCAGTTCGGTGACTCCGTTGTCGGGGTAAAAGTTTACTTCGGAGCTGGCTGCCTTGATGGCCGCAATGGCCAGCGGTGACGGCCCGAAGGGATTCTCATTCGAAGCCAGTTTGATGCAAGGCACGCCGCTCTCCAATTCCGCCTGCCGCAGGGACTTGCCGGGCTTATAGCTGGCCAGGGCATGGAGATGTGCCGGAACCAGCTTCCTGAAATTTGTCATTCTATCTCCCGATCTTCACCGTTCAACCTCTTGTCGATTTGTCATCCCGACGAGCCCGACGCAGCGGGCGAGTGGAGGGATCTGTTTTCTGTTCCGGCGCTGGCTGCCGCCCGCCTGCCGCAGTCTTCAGCTGCGCGACTTCCTTCGCAGTTAGATGCCGGAACTTGCCCGGCTCGACATCGAGCTGCAGCGGTCCATAACGTACCCGCTTAATTTTCTCCACATGATGCTCAATCGCTTCGAACATGCGGCGGATTTGACGGTTGCGCCCTTCGAACAGCGTCACCTCGTACCAGGGATTCGCGGCCTCGCGCAACAGTTTGATGCGCACTGGGGCCGTCTTGACTGCCGTCGAGCGCCGCCACGATCTCGGCTTCGGCTCCTTGCCCACGGGAGTCTTCAACGGCGATCGTTGTCCGGGAAGCAGAATGCCGCCGCGCAGCTTATCGATTTGCTGCTCCGTTGGCTTGCCACTGATCTTGACCAGATACGTCTTGGGCACATGCGACGAAGCGTGGGTCAACTTCTGCGCCAGCTCGCCGTCATTGGTCAGCAGCAGCAAACCTTCGCTCAGGTAATCGAGTCGCCCAACCGGATACACCCGCGCTGCGACGCCTCTCAATAAATCTAATACCGTAGGGCGGCCCTCCGGGTCAGTGACCGTGGTCACGTAACCCTTCGGTTTGTGCAGTAGCAGGTAGACGTGGCGCTCGGGACCGCTGAGCGGCTTGCCGTTCACCTTGATGCGATCCTGCTCGGGATCGGCCTTGCTGCCCAGCTCGGTCACGGTCTTGCCATTCACCGAAACCAGCCCGCTGGTGATCAGCTCTTCGGCCTTGCGGCGTGAAGCGATCCCAGCGGCGGCGATGATTTTCTGTAAGCGCTCAGCAGGCATAGACCGCCAATCCGATGCCGAGATATCCGCGCTTCGCTGTTGGCCGTTCGCTCTTGGCCAGATTGAGTAAAGCCGTTCCTAACCCTGCCGAAGGGTGTGCCGTCGTAGATGCTTTGCCCTTGTCACCCCGAACCGGCTTCAAAGGCCGCGAAAAGAGGCCGGATACTAAGGTGTTTTGAAGGGACGCACCTTTAGGAGCGCCGTATAAGCCCTTTATTTTGTCATTCCGAGTGGGCCTCAGCCCACGAGGAATCTGCTTTGGAGACTTTTCCCGCAGTCTGTTGAATAGGTAAGGGAGCTTCTGTTCTTGCCGCCCCAAGCCTGCGGTTGATAGCCGCCGTCCACCCGACACTGCTAACTCAAGGGTACCTGCCCCCCTCTGTTTTCTTGCGCAAAGTATTGAAATCAAAGGACCGTTCTTGCAAAGTATTCCATCGAAAAGGGTTAGCGGTAAAGTATTGCGGAATAAAGACTTATCGAAATAATTTTGGAGATGAGTGGTAGCGTGATCGTCGGAGATCAGGTAAGGCAGGCAGTCGGACAAACGACGCTGATGTCGAATCACTCAGTCACGCTCTGGAGGATGTCGTGTGGAGTCGCGCCTGAACACAACTCAGCCTGATCCTTCCACTCCTCATTGTACTCCGGCGGCCAGTTGCGGAACCGAGGATGCTGAGATCACACGCGTCTATGACGGAGTTTCCACAGCTTCTGGAACCGAGCCCGGCGTTTGTTTCCTGCTTGCCCTCGAGGCAGCTATCGGTTTGCGCGATGAGGTTCTGACTTACGGCGCCTGAAGATGAAACCAGCTACGACTTTTCCGGAGTTTCTTCGGGCTCAGCTTCGGTCGCATAGGTTCCGTCGGCAGGCATCGTACTCTCCTCGGCAAGGTGATGGTGGGTCTGATCGGGAAGAGCTTCGGTGGCCGGTTCCGACTCCTCAGCAGCGCTGTCTCCCGCAGGCCCGTCTGCCGATTGTGAATCCGCGGCAGTTTCCGCAACTGTTTCCGCTTCCGTGACACGAGTCCCTTCGGCAGACAGAGCGGTTTCGCCCATGAGGTGCGATCCTGGTTCAGGCACAGCTTCCGTTACCGGCTCTTCCTCAGCGGATGACGACGGAGGCGGGGACGATGTCTCCGGCGCCAGCGCGCTGAACAGTTCGGCCTGCGGGTCGCCCAGCTTCTCGAACTCCTCCACACTAGGCAGCTCGGCAACGTCGTTCAATCCGAAGCGCATCAGGAATTCCTTGGTCGTCTTATACAGGATGGGCCGGCCAATGACCTGCTTGCGGCCCGCGGTGGTGATCAGTTTGCGATCAAGCAGAGTAGCGATGACTCCGGCGGAGTCGACGCCGCGAATCTCGCTGATCTCGGGAACCGTGACCGGCTGCTTGTAGGCGATGACGGCCAGCGTCTCCAGCGCCTGCAGAGAAAGCCGTACCGGCGGCTTCAAGCTCTTGGCGAAGTTCACCACCGCGTCGTGATGCTCAGGCTTAGTGGCCATGCGATAACCGCCCGCGATCTGGCGAATCTCCATGCCGCGATCGGCCGACGCGTAGTCGGCGACGAGCTCGTCAATCATCGCGCTGAGGCGCGCCTTGACCGTCTTGAGCTCTTCCTTAGCCTGCGCCTGCTTCTGGTCTTTGCCGGCAGCGGCGCTTGCAGGCCGCTCATCATGAGTCTCAGGCTGTGCTTCGATCGAGATTTCCGCAGGAGCCGCGGATTCCGTCGGCACGCGAGGTTCGTCGTCGATGGGGAACGCCTCGTCGGAACTGTCGGCGTCTTCCGTGATGGCGGCGCCGTCCGAGATAGTTTCGTTCAGGGCGAGGCGCGCCGCTTCTTCGGCTTGCAGCTCGGCCAGCACGGCGTCCTTCAACAGAAGGGCCAGTTCGTTCAGCGTGACCGGCTCTTCGGTCGCGTAGATGATTGCTTCGACTTTGGCTTTCAGGCTCATGGATCGCAGCTGTCGGCTTTCAGCTATCCGCCGTCAGCCAAATCTTACCCCGCATTGGATATGCGCGACATCTGCGCGCTGAATTGCAATAAACCAAGACTGACGGCTGAGAGCTGATAGCTGCCCTTCACCGCCAATCATCCTTCACCGGAGGATTTTCCGCCATCAGCGCATCGAAGTTGGTGTACTTCTTCAGCACGATCTCGCCGAAGACATTGTCCTGGCGCGCCAGCACCGCTTGCAGCCGAATCAACTCCAGGATCGCCAAAAAGGCGCACACCAGCGCCGAACGCGAGTGCATGCTACGCAACAACCGCTTCAGCCGGACCGGCCGGTCTTCCAGCGAGAGCCTCCGCCGCACATAGTCAATCATTTGCGAAACTGTGACACTGT
Source organism: Acidobacteriaceae bacterium (assembly GCA_003165795.1). GTDB lineage: Bacteria > Acidobacteriota > Terriglobia > Terriglobales > Acidobacteriaceae > Bog-257. The sequence continues at coordinate 16,366 of PMWW01000106.1, read as the reverse complement.
CATCATCCACGTCGAACGTCGGACGCTTGCGGGCGCGATCCAGGATCTGCTGAAAGGTCTTGACCAGGTCCACCACGTCGGCGGCCATCTCCGGCTCGGCGCCTTCGGCATTCTGAAACTCTTTCAACGCCGGATTTGACCACACCGCTTCTTCAATCTGCTGCTTCTGCAGCAGCATCTGCGCCGCCGTCTTGAAGCGTTCGTGTTCCAGCAGTCGATTGACCAGCTCCAGCCGCGGGTCCTCTTCAGCGCCCGGACCGGCGGGATCGCGCGGCAATAGCATTTTCGACTTGATGTGGATGAGCAGCGACGCGGTGTAAATGAACTCCGCCGCAACGTCCACGTCGAACTGTTTGATGGTCTCGACATACGTAAGGTATTGTTGCGTGATCTTGGCGATCGGGATGTCGTAGATGTCGATGTCCTGCTTGCGAATCAGATCGAGCAGCAGATCGAGTGGACCATCGTATACCTGGCCGACCATGACCGAGAACGCAGAGTCGTCAGAGTTCTTGCGCGGCATCGCGCGCGGCGCCAGTTGAGGGGAGCCGTTCGAAATGGAAGCGAGTTGTCGTTCGTCGGTCATCGATTCGTTTGATCTGTATCAGGGCACGACTTTAGTCGTGCCGAAGGAAGCACAATAAACATCCGGGCTTGGCCCCTGCACAACCAGATTTCTCAGGGCTATCGCCCAAGTCATTATTGCTCCGTTTTCGGCACGTCTGAAGACGTGCCCTGATACAAAGCGATTCACGAGATTTTCTAACCGCTATCCCCCGCGCTCTTCGTACTCATGCGACAAATTGGCTGCGGCCCGAGCTTCCACCATCGTTGCCTCAGCCACCGCGCGCGCCTTCTTCGATCCTTCTTCCAGAATATCCCAGGCCAGATTGGGATCGGCTTCGTACTTCTGCCGCCGCTCTTGAATGGGAGCCAGCACCTGCCATAAGCTGTCCGCCGCCCAACCTTTGCACTCGATGCATCCGATGCCTGCGGTGCGGCAGCCTTCATACACCTTCGCCATGGTCTCCGATGAGCTGAAGATTTTGTGCAAGTCGCCGACCGGACACTTATCAGGTTCGCCCGGATCGGTTCGCCGCACCCGCGCCGGGTCGGTCACCATGGTTTTGAGCTTCTGCCGCAGAGAAGGCTCAGGCTCGCTCAGCAGGATGGTGTTGCCATACGACTTCGACATCTTGCGGCCATCGGTGCCCGGCAGCTTTGCCGCTGGCGTCAGCAGTGGCTGCGGCTCCACAAAGGCATCCGGATGAATGCGCTCTCTCAGCGGGTATCCAGACCCGCCATGGAAGGGCGTTATCTTAAAGCCATAGAGCTGGTTGAAGCGCCGGGCCACTTCCCGTGTGAGTTCCACATGTGGCACCTGATCCTCGCCCACGGGAACAAGCAGCTTGCGCTCGGATTTCGGCAAGTCGGACGAGGGGCTATAGATCAAAATGTCGGCTGACTGCAGCAACGGATATCCCAGAAAGCCATACGTCCCCAGGTCCTTGTCCTTAAGATTCTCGCGCTGCTCCTTGTAGCTCGGTACGCGCTCTAGCCAGCTCAGCGGCGTGATCATGCTGAACAGCAGATGCAGCTCGGCATGTTGCGGCACGTGTGACTGGATGAACAGCGTGCTGCGCTCAGGATCGAGGCCCGCTGCCAGGTAGTCGAGCATGACTTCCAGCGAGTTCTGCTTGACGCTGCGCGTGTCGGCATAGTCGGTGGTCAGTGCGTGCCAGTCGGCAATGAAGAAAAAACATTCGTAGTTGTCCTGCAGGCCCACCCAATTGCGCAGCGCGCCCATATAGTTGCCCAGGTGCAGCTTGCCGGTCGGCCTCATGCCGCTCAGGATACGGCCCTTGGTTATTCGATTCGTCTCAGGCATCAGAATCTCAAGAACAGGTTCAGCAGCGCTTCAAAGAAAGCCATGAAGGGTGCAATCAGGATACCGACAATCGGGAGACCGAGCATCGGGAGAATAAACATGACCACGATAAGTCCGGCGTAGCCGATGCGGTCATATACGCGCAGTGCGTTGTAGGAAAGAAAATGGCGGATGACGTGGCTGCCATCCAGCGGCGGCAACGGAATCAGGTTGAAGACTGCCAGTACGACATTGATCCACATCGCCAGATAAAACAGGTTCGCCAGCGGGCTGGCTATGTCAGCGTGATGAAAGTTTGCTCCAATGCCGGCATTAGAACCGTGCCAGATGATGGCGAGCGCGATGATGGAGAGAAACGCGGTCAGGAAATTGCTGGCCGGCCCGGCCACGGCGGTCAGAATGTCGTCGCGAACTAGATTCTTAAAGTTGCGCGTGTCCACTGGCGTGGGCTTGGCCCAACCGAAAGGCGGATAGCCCAGGACAATCAAGATCAGCGGCATAATGATGGTGCCGAAGGGGTCGATGTGCACCAGCGGGTTAAGCGAAACCCGGCCCAGCATCTTGGCCGTAGGATCGCCCAGCCGGGCGGCCATCCAGGCGTGCGCCGACTCGTGCACGCAGATAGCAAACAGCAGCACGATAATCTGAAAAAAAATGTCGAGAGGGTTGGCGTGAGCGAACATTGCGTTTTGCTCTCGATACTAACATGAGGAAAGCAGAGAACCATGCGGCGCGACCTGGCGAACAAATCGAATGTTCGCCACCGGGATACAAAAGAGGTTTCACCACAGAGACACCGAGGCACAGAGGTTCGAAATACTCTTTTTTCTCGGAATTCCCTGGGTCTCTGTGGTTCAAAGAAAACTCCGTGCCTCCGTGGTGAACTCGTCTTCTTACTTCTGCACCAAACGCACGCGTTCGGTGTCGATGACCGCGCTATCGATGCGCAGCGGCAGCTTAAAAGTGCTGGTGATGCCAACGTTGGGATACTTGGGCGTGATGTAGTGCTGGACGAAGAGCTGCAAGAGAAACTGCGGCACCTGCACGCCATCGAGCTCGACTGTCTGCACACGGATGCTGGCGGTGCCGTTGGCTCCGCTGGCTTGCGCCACGGCGTGAATGTCGTGGGTCCCGCTGAACAGGCTGTACAGCGGATTGTTCGAGCCGTGCCCGTTGGTGATGGCTTCGAAATCGATCTGGGCGTGCGCGTCGATCATGCCGGGCTGCGAGGTAAGGCGCACGTGGCTTACTCCCTTGGGCAGTTTGACGCCGCCTTCGTTGAAGTAGGCGTTGACCTCGGCTTCGGTCAGCTCAACCGGTTTGGGATCGGGATGGGCCTTTGCTGCATTCTGTTTCAAGTAAGCAAGCTTGGCCTGAATGGAGTGAAATTCGTGGCTGTGATTGTCGGGTGGCGATTGCGGATGCTGATCGCCGACAGCAACCCCCAGCATCAGCAGCCACAAGAAGAGAAGCAGAGGAGCGCGCAGCTTCATCGCAGCGCCGCCTCCGCTGCGGGATTGGTCACCGTCTGCACGTGCGGCTGGTCGAGCGTGCCGGAGATCACATACGACCGCCCGCCGGAGTGCTGCATCCGCAGATCGAGGTTGCGGTCGTAGGATGCGGTACCCCTGACCGCGTACAAAATCCCGCTCGACTGTAGCTTGCAGTCCGTCAAGCTGAAGCTCCCGCTCTGCAGCGCCACCTTTCCCACGAAAGTCGCGAACGTCATGGGAGCGCCTCGTCCTTCAAGAGTAACGTGGCGCAGGGAGCCGCCGCTCCAGGTGAAGTCGGCGGAGCCGGATGCTGAGTCACGCAAACCCGCGGCACTCAGGCCGGCCAAAGTCAAGCTGTACTCGCCGTCGACGGTCCCGGTGGCCCAGTTGTCATGCATCAGCCCGGCAAGCTGGGCCATAGATAGTTTACTGACGGTCCCGTTACCCATGAAGCGGGGCGGGGAAAGCGTAAAATCAGCGATCCAGGAACCGTTTTGATGTCCGCCAAGAATGTCAGCTTTTAGCTCATTCACGCGTAATTTGCCGCCACTTAGTTCAAGTGTTCCATTAATGTTGGTGGCGGTTACGCTTCCGAGCTGCAGATGCGGCGTGGAAATGCGGCCACTAGCGCGCAACTTCATCAAAGCGTCTTCGTGCTGCCTACCGATTGCCAGCAGGTGGTACCAAGGCTGACTTCTCAAACTGGGGTTGAGCAACTGATTGAGGCGGGTGAGCGACACGTCGTCGGCGCGCACGTCAAAACGAAGCACGCAGTTTTCCGGACCGGTACAGTGAACCGGAAAGTTTGCCGATCCGCCGATCGCCGTCCCTTTGGCGAAGGCGGCGGCGAACGAAGTCACGTTTACCAGGCGATTCTGCAGGTTCACTGACGCGGTATCGATCAAGAGAGGTTCGGCTACTCCCTGCAACTCCGCCGTGACCGCGTGCAGTTGTACCGTACCGGACGGCGCTGGCGGTGCGAATCCCGTCCAGGAGCCGGCCAGGTCGACGTCTAGTTGGGCGGAGCCGGCCAGCCCGACGCCGGGCGTCCCGATGCCGAGAGCCTGCGCGATGTTCAACAACCGCGCCAGCTCCGCGTCGCCACTCACGTGCAGACTGTAGTGTTCTGTGTCAAAGCCTCCGCTTGCGGTGGCGGGCGAAACCGCGCCCAAGGGCATGGCGAAAGGCTTGACCACCAGATGCAAACCTGCATCCGCAACGGCCGGCCCAGTCTTGCGGGCCGAGCGTTTGTGCTTTGGACTAGCGGGCGTGTCATTAGTAGGTACCAGGAACTGCACTTCTCCGAGCTGCAGATCTTCCTTGAGCCCACCGGAGTGGAAGGCGAACAAGCTGGTGCTGCCGCCGCCTGCCCAAGCCGCCGCGCCGCCGGGAGGCTTGCGGACGGTGAACACCGCTTCCACTTCGCCAGTCGCGGTCAGATCGGGGGGAAGATCTTTCTTGGCATGCCGGGCAAAAGCGACGACGCGTTCGGCGGGAATGTTTTCGCCAGCAATACTCAGTTCATAGCCGCCGCCCCAGCCCTGTGCATCGCCGCGAAGCTTGACGACGCCCTGTCCCACTGGCGACTCACAACGCACGTCATACAGCGAGTCACCATTAGAGGAGTAAGTTCCGGTGCAATGCACCCGCAACCGCAGGGCCTCTCCCAGGGCAATATCGTAGCGACGAAAGTCATCCACCTGCGCATCTAGAGTAACGCCCAGAGCGGCGGGAGTGCCCGTCAAAATCGCGTTGGAACGTAAGGTGCCGCGCCAGCCACGGTCGCGCGCATAAAGCAGTTTGGTGATCTGGCCAAGGGGGCCATCGCTAAACCCGAGTTTGAGGTACAGCGGCGTGTCCCGCAAGTTGGAGGCCCGCTGGAAACGGCCGTCCAGCTGGAGCACACCGGTGTCGGCGATGTTGACGTCGGTGCGGACCGGGCGCGCTTCTACGCGGATGCCCCACTGACTTTCCGATTCCATCCATAACGCAAAGTCGGCATCGGTGAAGGCGAACGCCTTCTTCACCTGGCCCAGTTTGAAGTTGATGCGACCGCTAGAGGCTTCAACATAAGGGAAACGGGGACGCATCTCCGGTCGAAGCTTGGAGGTCGGAGCCGATGTGGCTTGCGCGGTCCGCTCCACTAGTTCCTCGACATTCCAGTGGCCATCGGCGCGGCGCACCAGATTGAGGCTGGGATTGTCGAGATCGAGCGTGCCGATCTCCAAACGTCCCCGCCACAGCGACGTCAGACGGAGGTAGGCGGTGACCGTATCGGCGCGCAGCATGGGCTCCGCGCCATAGCTGGGGTTGTCGGCCACTACGAAGTTGGAGAGCGCCAGCCCCGGGCGGGGGAGCAATTTGAGTTCGATATTCGAAACCGTGACGTCCCGCCCCAGCGCGCGGCTGATGGATCCGGCCACGCGGCTGCGGTAGCGGTTGACGTTGACAAACGGCGGCACCAGCAAGGCCAGCACCAGGACCAGCGGGAGCATCCACATCATCCGCCGTGACCTACGGCTTAGCATCAATGCACCACGTGGAACATCCGGGACCAACGCGTCTGATCGAAGAAGTGGACCACGATGTTGAACAGCCAGGCAATGCGGTCGCCGATGCCTTGCCGCTCGTACTCGTCGCGCGGCGTGATGAATGACCAGTAGATGAACATCGGCCGGCCGATCACGTTTTCGCGCGGCACGAAGCCCCAGTAGCGGCTGTCCAGGCTGACGTCGCGGTTATCGCCCATGGCGAAGATGCTGTTGGGCGGCACCACGATGTCGCCATTCTTAATATAGGAGGGCAGCGCGGCGTGCCATTCCTCGCACCCCTCGCAGCTGCTCTCATTGGGCGGACCATTGGGGAAGTTGTCGCGATAGGCATCGCTGGCGAGGCACATGGAAGCGTTGCTCGCCTTATCGTCGCAGCGAATTACGTAAGGCTCATTCAGCCTTTCGCCATTGCGGTACACTACCCCGTCCTGCAGGTGAATGCGATCGCCGGGAAGACCCATAACCCGTTTCACGACATACAGTCCGGGTTGCGCGGGCGAGATGAAGACAAAGACATCGCCGTGCCGAGGTTCACGGTAGGGAATCAGTTTGCCAATCCACTTGGTTACCGGCGCCAGCAGAATGCGGTCGACGAAAACATGGTCGCCGATGAGCAGGGTATTCTCCATCGAGCTGGACGGAATGGTGAAAGCCTGTAGCGTAAACGTGATGATGAACAGGCCGGTCACCAGGATGATGGCGATGGACGCGAAGAACTCCGGCATGGTTTCCCTGGGTTTTTCCAGGGCCGCCGGCTGCGCTTTTTCCGCCGCAGTCTTTAGAAGTTTCTTGGTAGCAGCCAAATTCGTTTTTCCTCGAGATGTCGCTTTGCCGCCTGCGGCCCAGACTAATGCGGGACCTGCATCATACGGCGCCAGCGCAGGCTGTTGAACAAGCGAGTGACATTTAGCGTCAGCCCCGAAAGTTTATCAGACCGTGGCGGCCCACCTATAGTTTCAGGAGCGCTCTGGTCCATCGACCAGTAGATCACCAACGGCCGGCCGACGACATTCTCCTGGGGAACAAAACCCCAGTAGCGGGAGTCGTAGCTATCATCGCGATTGTCGCCCAGCACGAAATACGATCCGTCAGGGACGACCAGCTCGCCGTCGTCCAGCAACTCCTGCGCCTGCAGAAACCATCGGGCCGAGATCTTGTCGCCATAGAAGCCGCCGTCGGGAAAGTTGTCCCGGAACTTGTCATGCCAGGCCCAGGTGAAGGTCGCGTAGCTGTCGTCCTGGCGAACTCCATTCACGTACACGTGCTTGTCGATGAGCCGCACGTGGTCTCCGGGAACGGCAACGACGCGCTTGACGAAGTGCTGCCGGGGATTCATGGGATAGCGAAAGACGATGATGTCCTGCCGCTGGATATGGCGGTAAGGCATTAGCCAATCCCAGACCCTTGCATGTCCGTAGTGGGCCTTGTCTACCAATAGGTAATCGCCGACCAGCAGGGTCTTCTCCATCGACTCCGAGGGTATCTGGAAGGCCTGCACAATAAAGGTGATGACAAAGATCGCGATCACAATGGTGCTGGCCAGCGACTGCAGCGAATGCAGGCTGCCGGAGCGACCCCGGGTGCGCGCCTCTGGAACGGCCGGCTGCGGTTGTTGGAGGGGTAGGTTGACTTCGGTCTGGGCGCCGGCTTCGCTCATGAAGGACCGTCAGCGCGGGGATTCGGAGCAGGCCCTTCAATCCCCGAATTGTTCTTGCATGATTGTAGATATTCCCACGCCTGGCGTGCAGCCGCTTGTTCAGCCGCTTTCTTGGTGCTGCCTTCGCTGCTGCGAACGAAGCCATCATCGCCGCCCGGAGAAGGCGGCACGTGCGCTTCCATGGTGAACGTCTTGCGGTGATCGGGGCCCTCGGCCTTTACCAGCACGTAGCGAGGTTGAGGACGGCCGCCGGCGTGCACCGCTTCCTGCAACGCCGACTTGTAGTCCATGACCGGAAGCCTCTCTCCACCCTGCTGGCGCACCTCGGCCAGCTCCGGTTCCAGAATGTGCCGCAGAATGAAACGGTGAGCCGCTTCCAGGCCGGCATCCAGATATAGCGCGGCGATGATGGCTTCCAGGGCATTGACCAGCAGAGCACTCTTGCCGCGGCCACCACTTCGATCTTCGCCCCTGCCCAGGCGCAGGTAGTCACCAATCTTCAGTTCGCGCGCCGGGCGAAGCAGGCGGCGAGCGCTCACAATATGCGCCCGCAACTTCGACAACTCACCCTCGTGATATTCCGGAAAGCGGCGAAAAAGTTCCTGGCTTACCGCACATGAAAGCACGGCATCTCCCAGGAACTCCATCTGCTCGTTGTCGCCCTCCACCGTCGGTGCACCGTCCGCCGCATTCTGCGACTCGGCCTCGCGGGCATAGGAGGCGTGAGTAAGTGCCTGCTCCAGCAACTCGTGGCGCTGGAACACGTGTCCCAGAGCTTCTTCCAAGGCGAGGATGTCGGTGGCAGCGGAGTTCATTGGGTTCTTTGCGATCTCGACCAGGCGGCCAGCGGCCCGATCAAATTTTCATCCACCAGTGTCGAGCCTCAGTGCGGCGTAGTGGGGACCGGAGACGGGCTAGGCGTTGTCGCAGGGGACCCTGGCGCAGCCCCGGGAGTGGCCGCCCCCGGCGCAGGCGCCTCGCCGGCCACGGCTGCGGCGGCCATCAGCTTCTGCACCCGGGATTGTTGCTGCTTTCCCAGATTCTGCGCGGCGCTGCCGTCCTTGGCGTACCGCACTGCTTTGTTGGCCGAGTCGAGCGCTTGCGGATACTGCTGCAGGTGGTCCTGGGCGACCGACAGCCGCAGATAAAGTACGGCCTCCGGATTGTCTTTGCTCAGCTCGATTGCCTTCTGCAGGTGCTGCTCCGCCGCGGGGTAGTCCTTCTTGTTCATATCGATCATGCCGAGCGTGTCGTAGGCCATGGTCTGAATGTTTCGCTTGGCAGCGGCAACTTTTTGGGGATCGGCATTAGCGGGCAGGATGAGACCGGTATCGATGTTGTCGATGGCGGCATGGGCGTCTTTGGCCGCCAGGGCCAGCTGCTGTTCGCGATCAAGATCGGTTTCGCGAGTGGTTTCAGCTATGGCGGATGCGACCTGCACCAGAGGAATGGGATTTATGGGATCGTCGGCAATGGCCTTCTCGCCGGTCACAATCACCTTCTCCGTGTCGTTGGACTGGCTGTAAAGATTCATCGCGCGAATGTAAAGCGATGCCCGTAACTCGCTGTTGGGGTATTTCGCCGCAAAGTCATCAGCCGCGGCTTCCACCAAGGCGGGTTCGGTCTTGGCGAAGGCATCCTGATAGGTCTTCAACTCCTCCTGCGATTTCGCCTGCAAAACGCGAGGAGCACCGGACGCAGGCGTTTTCCCCGCCGCTGTCCCGGCGGATGGGCCCGGGTTCGGAGTCGTGTTGGTCTGGCCCACGGCTAGGTTTGCGGCCAAAATAGTTGCTGCCATAATTGCTGCGGATCGCATGGATTGTCCTTTCTGATGGGGAAGCGCCGGTCTTCCCGGTAATGCCGAAGTTAATGATCGTGCTACTTGGCCGTCGGAGGCTGGTAGGGCTCCTTCAACCCGCGCTCGGCCGCGGTCTTTGTCTCAGCCGGGGCGTCGCTCATATCCAGTGCCGCCTGGTATTGCGCGACGGCGCTCTCCCGCTCACCTTGCAAATCGAGAATACGCCCCAGATAAATATGGCACCACGCCGCCACTCGCGGAGCTTGGGCGGCGGCATCAAGCGCTTTCTGAAAGTCGGTTTGCGCTCCTTGCATGTTGCCGTTGAAGGTGGCAACTTTGGCCAATACGAAGTAAGCGCGCGCCAGGTCCTGGTTGGCCTGCACCGCCTCTTGCGCCAACTTTCCAGCCTCTGCCGGGTTGCCGCTGGCCAAAGCCCGTTCTGCCAAATCGACCTTCTGCTGCGGCGCACGTTTGCTGGCCTGCATCACTTCGGGCGTGGCCTGGGTGGCGAAAGCAATTTCGCTGGCCCGCTTCTTTTCGTGCAGAACATCTATGCCGTGCAGCCAATTGGGGAATGCGTCCTGCAGTCCGGTGTTTCCTCTTCCGAAGTCCCGCAGCTGCTCAAAGAAGTATCCCGTAAGCACGAAACCTTCCGCTTCGTCCCGCTGTACCAGCGCCCAGCGATCTTTTTCCGGCAACTTGGGATCGCTGGGCGTTTGGGCCTCAATGGCGCGAATCAGGCACTCGGTCACCAGCAAACCGGTGTCGAGCTTGTACTCTTGCGCCATAGGAGCGCGCTGCACGGCAATCAAGATCGGCTTCAGACGGTCCAGTGCGGTGGCTCGTTTGGCAATCAGGGGATCGAGCACGAAGTGCCGATAGGTGTGCCGCAGCGCTTCCATATGGATGTTATTACCGGCAGGTGAAACCACCACGTAATAGTAATCCTGCATATAGTTGCGCGAGTTCACTTGGCCCGGCGCGGCCATAGGCTCCAGGTACACGATAAAGCTGCGGCCCGCATAGCCGGACATCGGCATTCGCAGGTAGTTGTCCGTCGCAGTAATCATACTGGCGACAGGGGCGTGATATTGGTCGATGAGCGCCAGGTATTCCGGCTGATGCTTTTGCCAGATGGCGTGCAGGTTCGCCGCTGCGTAGTACTCCTTCAGTGGAGAAACGAATCCCAGGATGTAGGCCGCGTCCGGCGGCATGTCGGCTTCTTTGAGCTTGGGAGCGAAATCCGGAGGCGCGCCGAGATTGAGCGCCAGCGATACGTACTGCGCCAGGTCATGTGCCGCATCGCCCTGCTGATGATCGCGATAAAAACCGCACAACTCCTTGGCCGCCGTGGCGGCCGCGGGAGACTTGCTGGCTTCGACCAGGTCGGCGCGCACCTCCGAGCGGATGGGAGACGAGGACGACAGCTCCTGATCGTAGCCACAGACATTGATGGCGGCGATCACGCTAAACAGGGTCTCGCTGACGTCGAGTGTGGCCTTGGACTGCGCCGCAGCGGAGCAACTCAAGACTGCCAGCAACGCCGATGCAATCAGGATTCGGGAAAAGCTCAGAAGAGTCTCCTGTTTTCGTTCTTGGACATGCGCTCTTAGCAATAAGCTCTTACGCCCTTAGCAATCGGCCTCCAGACGACCGTCGCCTGCTAAGCGTAAAAGCTGAGAGCTAACAGCAACTGCGGCAGGGATGCGATCGCTCCAGTTTACGAGGTTGATAATTGGCGCGCAAATGTTGAACCCGCGCAAGTGGACCCTGGAAACCGCCGAGAATCAGCAACGCTCCAACAGTGCCAAGAATGCTTTCCGAGTGATCCCCGATGTCCGAATCAAGTTCGTAATAATGTCTAATCCGACCTCGTCGTATTTCGGCACAATGAGTGGCCGCGCTACCCCCGTTTTTTCCAGCTTAATATGGCTTCCTTTTTGACCGGCTTGCTTGTAACCAATCTGCTCGAATACGCAGACCAGCTTATGCCAGGCGAGCGGCGTTAGACGCGGCATTCGACGGTCTTTTCAAACCCAAACGGAATCGGTATGGGAAAGTGAAAAGCGCCTTCGGGTAGCTTCGCGGACTTGGCATGTTCGGCAGACCCATTGCCTTTGGCGATGAACCAGCCGAGTTCCCGCACTGCCTGCTCGAAAGTTCCCCGTTCAAAGCAACTCACCATGAAGAGATAGGATGCCTCCTTGAGGTTCTCTTTGGCTTCCGCCTGGGTCCTGCCTTGGGTTGTAATGTCCAAGGGCGGGCAATACGCCACATACCAGCCACCCTGCCGCTTGATGACACCGAAGAGCTTGAATTCCGCTTGAAAAGCTACACTCATAAACGCACCAGAGGAAGGGGCCATCTTACTAGGGGCCGTCGCTGTAATTATGACATGCCGACGGCGCGCCAACTCGATCAAGGGGTTTTCGCCCTACCCCTTCACCAGCACCTTGGAGAACGTCAGCACCACGCGGCTGGCGGTGGGCTGTCCGAAGGCGGTTGCAGGCTGGAAGGTGGCGAAGATTAGCATGTTCTTCAATTGCGGCAGAACAGCTGCGGCGTCCTCGGGAGCGGAGAGAATGCGATAGTCCTGCACCCGGCCATCGGGACCGACATAGGCTTCCACCACCAGCGAGTCCTCGTTCGCCGCACCCATCGACAGTTCGAAGGGAGCCGACTGCAGCTGCGCCGGAGTGTAAAGCATGGTCGGCACATCGTTGGCGGCACGCACTTGCGCCGGATAAAGGAAGCTGATCAACAGTCCAAAGATGATGAGCGTCGTCACCACGCCGGCCGTTGCCGGAACCATGGTCGCGTTGAAGGCGTTTTCCCAATGAACCCGCAGCCTGTCCCAGCGCGAGCGACGGGAATTGGCGATTTCCTGCGAGATGGCCACGCGCAGCTTCAGATTCAGGTCCGGTGGCGCGACTTTCCTGCCCAACGAACCCACCACCGACTGCATCCGCTGCACCGACGCAAAGCGGGCAGCACATTCCACACAGTCGCGCAGGTGTTCATTCATGTGCGTCAACTGCCCGCGCGTCACGGCGCCATCCAAGTAGGACGACATGAGCCCCTTCGCAACTGAGCACGTCATGGGGTTACCTCAACCTTGTGACCACCAATGTTTCCGTCTTTGCGGCGCTTGGTTTCGCGCGACTCATAATGGGTCATTCCGAACGCCGGCAAGTGCCGCTCCAGACGCTTTCGCAGTGCCTCGCGTCCTCTCACAAGTCGCGACTTCACCGTTCCCAGCGAAGTTTGCATCACCTCGGCGATCTGCTGGTAAGACAGGTCTTCGATGTCGCGCAGGATCACCGTGGTGCGATACGGTTCGACCAGGGCCTTGAGTTCCGCTTCCACCCGCGCGCGCAACTCCTCGTCGTACACGTTTTGCAGAGGAGACTTACCGTCATCCACCAGCGTGTCCTTCATACCGAGAGCGGCATGTTCGGCGTCGTTGTCCGCAGCGGGCTCGATGGACGTTTCGCGAAACTTGTGCCGGAACCACCAGCGCCGGCGGTTCGACGCCTCATGCACCGCGATGCGGTAAATCCAGGTTTTCAGGCTGGACTCGGAGTTGAAGTTCTTGATGCCGCGAAAAACTTTGATGAATACTTCCTGGGTGGTATCGGCGGCGTCGGAGGGGTCGTCGAGAATCCGGTAAACCAGGCTATAGACGGGCTGATTGTAATGCGCGATGAGCCAGTAAAAAGCTTCCTCCGATCGCGCCTTTAGTTCGGCCACGATGGCAGCTTCTTCGGTGCGGACTCCTATCGCACTTGCCAGGTCACTCAATGTTGTTGCTCCCGCCACGGGCGGCACCTCAATGATAAATAAGTTCGGGACCCGCAACAACCGCTTGCAATAACCGTTGGCTCGAATATCCGCCATTTCATCCCGCGCCCGGAGCAGCAGCGCCGCAACCGACAGAACCGCGTCGGACCCACGGCAGGACTACTGCAATAGACTCCGCAAGCCGGAAAAATGTTCCCGAGAAGTTGCAGAGATCGACCCACGCAGGTGCCGGAGGGGGCACTACTGCGACTTGGCCGCGGGCGCAGCAGTCCCATTGCCACTTGCAGAATTCGGTCCCGATAAGCTTGAGTTCGAGCCGTTGCTGCCGGGCGTCACTGGTTTAGCTGTCTTCTTCTTGTGAGTCGTTTTCTTAGGCGGCCCGTTGTCGTCGACAATGACCTTCTTGGGAGGAGGCGGCGCGGCTGCGGTCTGTTGCAGAGTGCGAACCTTGGTTCGCAACTGGGCCAGCTCCGACTGCGTCGAGGCAGTGAGATTCTCCAGCGCGTTGCCCAGATCGCGGCGCACCGAATCGATCACATCGAGTTGCTGGGCCAGGGCGTCGTAATCACTTTTCGCACCGAAGGCTCCGGTCGACTCGGTGAGCGAAGCCAAGACGTCATACAAGGCATTCAGATTGCGATACAGCTTGAACTCCGCGGCTACGTCCTGCGGGGCAGACCGAACCTTGTCGATCAGGCCGGGCAACGCGCTGGTCAGATTGCGCTGGATAGAGTCAGCGTTCGATTGTGCCTGACGCTTGGAGTCGGTGTCGGCCTTCCACTTTTCGATACGCATGTAAGTCAGGTCATGGTTGGCCTGCGATGACGCCGCCTGCAGCCGGTCCAGGTCGGGCAAAATCGAAGTCATGGAAGCACTGCCGGTGGGAGACGTGTTCGCTGGCGATGCGGATGTTTCCGCAGGAACGGTCTGGCTCTGCGCTACGAACCATGGGAAAAGGAAAACAATGCTCAGTAGATTTACAGCAATTGTCATAGTTGACCTACCGAAGAAATTTTGACGAGGGAGCGGCTGACGAAGTGGACTTACAGTGTAACAAGTTTTCCCTTCTGTAATTGGATGCTTTGACGGGGATCGGCAATCGTGGGCTTAACCACCTGCTGAAAAAGTCGGATTCACAAGCATTTTGAAGAGGCGTACTTTAGGGCCTGCCCTGAGCTTGTCGAAGGGTGCGCGGTATATGTTGTTCTTGTCATTTCCGAGTGGGCTTCGGCCGCTCCGAAATCCGCACTGAGGACTCTTTCAGCGCCCTGTCAGGCCCTGCTTAATCACCCAACGGCGGCGGCCTGCAGGATGATACGCAACGCTGGCGTCATGGCCGGCGCGCTGAGACCTTTTGCCGGACGTTTGACTAAGCTATTCTGCTGCGAGAGAATGATTGAGGCGCGCGCGTTTGCGGAGCGCCATTCCTTCCGCACAGTGGGCCTGTGGCGCAGCTGGGAGCGCGCTTCCATGGCATGGAAGAGGTNNATCGCCATGATGGTTGAGTCTGCCGCCCCGCTCTCTGCAAGCGACGTGATAGCGCAGTGCCGTAGATCGTGGAACCGAAAGCCGGGCAACCCTGCTTTCTTCGTTAGTGTCCGCCAAGCTGACCGCCAGCTATTGACGTGCTTTGTGGGGTCAAAGCCCGTGACGTTGTAATCCACCACTTTTTTCCCGCTGAAAGTGAACTTTGGAACGAACGCGGCAAAGACGTAATGCGCCGGGTCCACGGGGCCGAAGGATTCAGACCGCGCCCGCAACCGTGCCAGGGCGGAACAAGCAACGTCCGTGAGAGGAATTGTCCGCTCCCCAGCAGCCGTCTTGCTCTTGCGAATGGTCAGCGTTCGGGAGAACAGGTCAACGTCCGCCCATTGAAGCCCCTTCAACTCACAGCCCCGCGCGGTCGTATTCAAACAGAGGATGGCCGCAAGATAGGCCGTCTCCCATTCTGGCCGCATCACGGCCGTTTTGAGCAGCCGTTGCTTGTCATCCTCAGTCAATGCCCGCCCGATGGTAGACGGCTCTTTCAGAGGCCGTATATCATCGGCAACCCGCGCCCAGAGTCTCGCCCGCTTCAGGATGCGGCGCAAGATGCCTAGTTCTGCGTTTAGGGTTGCGGGTCCGGCGCACAGCACATGTTGGACAGTCTCGCCGGATCTCACTTCTTTGGTTTGGCTGGCCCGCGATGCCCGGTACTCTGTGATCCGCTTGGCCGTGATCGCTTTCAGTGGTTCCTGTTTGAAGTAGGCCCGCAACTGTACCAGCAATTGCTTTTCCTTGGCTTGGCTGGCCGGGGCCAGTTCCAACTTCCGGGCGGCCACGTAATCGTCTGCCGCCAATCCGAACGGCTGACGGGCCAAGGTAGTCGAGGTCTGGTGCAACTTCCCCTCTGAGGCAGCTGCTATCAGTTCCTTCTCTTTGGCTTGTGCCTCTCTCCAGTCGGTTGTTTGAAGGCTCTGTCGGAATCGTTGCCCGTTTACGACGAAATGACAGTGCCACGTCTTACCGCGTTTTGTGAGTGCCATTAGTTCTCCTCTCTTTGTTGCGTTTGCGTTGTTGCCACTCTCTAGCCGTCTTCCGGTGAGCACACTGCTGAGAGCAGAATTTCTTTTCGTGGCGAGTGTCCGGCTGAAACAACTGCCGACACTCTGCGCAGAATTGGAAAGGATGGCTTTGGAACACGTCTTGCCACACCATCCAA
>PMWW01000106.1:0-450 GCA_003165795.1 Acidobacteriaceae bacterium | reverse complement strand
TGCATCTGCGGTTCTTCAACCGATGCTAGAAGGCGGACGTTGGCCGTTAAGCTGTCCCGTTTTCTCCTATACATCTCAATCGGATCGTTTCCGCTCCACACATCCAATTTTGGCCGGAGTGGTCCCCACGACTTCACGAAGGCCCGCAAAGCCGGATCGTTGTCTGCCTGAATGAGCTGACGGTGGGGAGTCATTTGGTAAGCCTCAAGAAAGCTGTAGCGGCTTGTCTGGCTCAACTCCCAAGTCGCCGTCTCTCCGGCGAACTCCACACGTTTGCAGCGATACCAACCTGCGCTTTCGCTCGTGTTGATATAATGTTGCACTTTCATATCAACGCAAGTCTGTGCCACTCTGTGCAAGAAGTCAAGAGGAGACTTGCAAATGGCTATCAGCTTTTCTGTAAAGGTGGCGGCAGAACAGTGCGGCTTGTCCGAGCGCACCATCCACGCG
>PMWW01000024.1 GCA_003165795.1 Acidobacteriaceae bacterium | reverse complement strand
ACCCAGCGCTCGGCGATGCCATTGGAGAAGGTCGTCAACTGCAACGCATGGCGACCTTGCCGATACCAACTTCGAGATAACTCATCCTCACCATCCGCTGAGAGGCCAGAAGTTCAAGCTGATCACTTATCGCCATAACTGGGGCGAGGACCGGGTTTACTTCCACAACGCTGAGGGGTGTTTGAGCTCTATTCCAGCCGGCTGGACCACGGTGGTGGCCCCAGATCCCTTTGTGACCGTGGCCGGCGGCCGATGTTTGTTTCGCTACCAGGACTTGCTCCAGCTGGTGGACTTGATGGAGAAGCTGCGATGAGGTGCTGTAAAGGAAATTACGCCTTTTATGTAAAGATAAATATGCCGGCACCGGGCCAAGAATGGGAGGCGGTAAGTTGGGATAATTCGACAGTTTATGCAGTAACTATGCGGATTACCCAAGACAAATGGCTTGACACTTCCAGGATGTATGGCATAATTATATTTACACTACGGTTGACTGTCCCGCGAGGTGCATATGTCCGAGAAGGATCCCAAACTGGCCGCCCTGCGGCAGCAAGGAACGTTAAACCCACGTTCCCGCGAAGTTACCGACCCGTTGTTTGCCGAGGACAGCTTCTTCGATGCCCGCGATCTCGTCCAGGTCAAGTACGAGATGTTGCGCCGCGTGCAGAGCGGGAGCCACTCGGTGACCGGGGCGGCGACCGCTTTCGGCTTCTCGCGGCCCTCGTTCTATCAAGCGCTGTCCGCCTTCCAGGAGGCGGGGCTGGCCGGCCTGGTTCCCCACAAGCGCGGTCCCAAGCAGGCGCACAAGCTGACCGACGAGCTGCTGGCCTTCCTCGTCGCGACGCGCCAGAAAGAGCCGGCCGTGCGGACCCCGGAACTGGCGCGCTTGCTCCAGGAGCGTTTCGGAACCAAGGTTCATCCCCGCAGCATCGAACGCAGCCTGCTGCGTCGTCAAAAAAAACTCCGCTGAAGGAACCGGGGGCTCAACTGCGAACCCATCCCGATCTGACTGCGCAATACGAGCAGCTCCGGCGTGACGCCACCCGTTGCCAACCTGGAGGCGAAGGGCTGGGGTTGGCCTTGTTTCTCCGCAGTGGCATGACGGCCTGGATGCAGGCCTGGTCACAATGCACAGATCGTGTCGCACCTAACCCACATCCCCAGCCAGCAACGCCCACGGCGGTTCCGATGGATCTGCAGAGACAGATCGCCGCGCTGCTAGCGGGAATCATTCTCAGTCTGCAACAGGAGGCAAGCCATGAGCGGAACCACGCATGAAAAGGTAAACGCCGGTCATCTGCAGCGAAACGCTTATCTGTATGTACGGCAGTCCACTCTGCGCCAGGTGTTGGAGAACACCGAGAGCACGCTCCGACAATATGATCTTCGCCAGCGGGCGGTAACTCTGGGCTGGCCGGTGGAGCGCATCGTGGTTATCGACGGCGACCTGGGTCAATCGGCAGCGACCGCGGCGGATCGCGAGGGGTTTCAGAAGCTGGTGACGGAAGTGAGTCTGGAAAAAGCCGGCATCGTGCTCGGCCTGGAAGTTTCGCGACTGGCGCGCAATTCCACGGACTGGCACCGGCTGCTGGAAATCTGTGCCCTCACCGACACCCTCATCCTGGATGAGGACGGGCTGTACGATCCCCGCCACTTTAACGACAGACTTTTGCTCGGCTTGAAGGGGACCATGTCGGAAGCCGAACTCCATGTGATCCGCGCCCGGCTGCAAGGCGGCATCTTGAACAAAGCGCGCCGCGGCGAACTGCAATGCCCCCTGCCGGTGGGCCTGGTGTACAACTCCGAGGGTCGGCCGATCCTGGATCCTGACCAACAAGTGCAGCAAAGCCTTCGCTTCTTGTTCGACGCCTTCCGCCGCACCGGTTCAGCCTGCGCTGTCGTCAAAGCCTTCCGTCAGAAAAAACTCCTGTTTCCGCGGCGGCTGAGGACGGGACCGAACCAAGGCGAACTGGTGTGGGCAGAACTCGCGCATAGCCGGGCGCTGTACATCCTGCACAACCCGCGCTACGCGGGGGCATTCGTTTATGGCCGAAACCGCACTCGCCGCAAAGTGGACGGCAGAACTTCCTACACCAAGGCGCCTCGGGAACAATGGATCTTGCTCCCGGATGTTCATCCTGGTTACCTCTCCTGGGGACAGTATGAAGAAAACCGGCAACGACTCCAGGAGAATGCTTACGCCAACGGCCAGGATCGTAGAAGGAGTCCACCCCGCGAAGGGCCAGCGTTGTTGCAGGGCTTGGTGGTCTGCGGCGTCTGTGGCAGCCGGATGACCGTCCGGTATCACACGCGCCAGACCAGGATCGTGCCCGAGTATGTGTGCCAGCGTGACGGAGCCGAGCATATCGTTTCGGTATGCCAACATGTCTTCGGGGAGCAGCTGGACCAAGCCATCGGCCAGCTTCTCATCGACACCATCACTCCCTTGGCGCTGGAAGTCACACTCACCGTCCAGCAGGAGATGCAAGCCCGCTTGGAGGAGGTGGACCGTCTGCGTAAAAAGCAGGTGGAGCGAGCCCGGTATGAAGCCGACTTGGCGCAGCGACGCTACCTGCACGTCGACCCGGCGAACCGGCTGGTAGCCGATTCTCTGGAAGCGGAGTGGAACAACAAACTTCGGGCCCTGAGTGCCGCCCAGCAGCAGTACGAGGAGCAGCACAAAAAGGATCAGGCGGCGATCAGCGAACAGCAGCGTGCCAGTATCGCCGCCTTGGCGCATGACTTTCCACGGCTATGGCAAAATCCGCAGACGCCGCACCGCGAACGAAAGCGACTGGTACGGCTTCTGCTGGACGACGTAACCCTGATCAGAAACCATGAGATCACGGCGCACGTTCGTTTCAAGGGTGGGATTACGAAAACGCTGACCATGCCGCGACCTCTCAACGCCTGGGAAGCAAGAAAGACTCCGACCGAGGTGGTGACCGAAATCGACCGCTTGCTGGATCATCACACAGAAACAGAGATCGCCAGGCTTCTCAACCAGCGAGGCCTCTGCTCGGGAGAGGGATTGGCTTTCCATAGTTGGACGATCGCGCGCATTCGCTGCAGGTATCAGCTTAAATCACGCTATGATCGCTTACGCGAGAAGGGCTTGCTCACAGTCGAGGAAATGTCGGATCGCTTGAAGCTCACGCCGGCGTGGGTAAGGGCCTGGCGAAACCACGGCTTGCTCCGAGCCTATCCGGTGTGCGACAAGAAGCTGTGGCTGTACGAGGATCCAGGACCGAACCCGCCACGCAAGGCCCAAGGAATCAAACTCTCAGAACGTCGTGCACGGTTCGCAAGAGGTGCAGTATGAAGCATAGCCCTTCTGCCAGGGACATCCAACTGACGTTCGCACAGCCGTGATGTTCATCGAGCGGATCGTGGTGGGCACTTCGAATCCGTACTTCGCATCATGATCGAATATGAGGAACTTGGGGACAGCATCGTACGGGAAGGCCTCGCGCAACTGCTGCGCGATCCAGGGGCTCGTCGGATGTCGCGTGACATTGCAGTGCAGAATGCGACGACGATCGTGGCTGATGATGAAGAAGCAGTAGAGCACTCCAAACCTCAGCGTAGGCACGGTGAAGAAATCCATGGCGGCGATGGCTTCGCGATGATTGCTCAGAAAGGCCGCCCACCGCTTTGCCGGCTCAGGATTCCTCGGTGCTTTTCGCATCCAGCGCAGCACNNGGCGCACCCCAGGTGGGGTTCTCCACTACCATCTGGAAGATCAACTCTCGGGTCTCCTTTGAGATCCTTCGACCGCCGCCGACTCGATTTCGTACCTTGCAGAGCATGGCCCAATACGCTTTGAACCCTGCTCGGTGCCATCGCGCAACCGTCTCCGGCTGAACCAGAACCAGCTCCTTCCATCGGGACCAGAAGCGGCGCGCCATCACCCAAAACAGCTTGTCGAGCGGCCGTAGCGTGGGCCTCGGATGTCTGCGTTTCAGCACGGCGAGTTGCTGGCGGAGGGCAAGATTCTCTAGTACCAGCCCGCGGTGGGTACGAAGGATCCGAGCAATTGCTCCTAACCACAGGCTAAACAAGTCGAACATGAGGTCAGGTTATCGCAGGCCGGGGTTGTCTTCCTTCCCATACTGTTGATTTCAAAGCCGGACNNCGAAAAAAATGTGAATTAACAAAACCCTCAGAATCAGCGATTTACACCCTGCAGGTTGCGTTGATAGACTTCGTCTCTACAAGAGCCGATGGATACAGAATTCTCCTTGACCGAGCAACTGCAGCGTTTCTCAGGGGGAGACCGTGAGGTCGCCGACGCAGTCCTCCGCGCAATTTTCCCAGAGCTGCACCGCATCGCGGTCCGCGAACTAGGGCGAGAGCGGGCCATTGTGCCTTTAGACGCAACCGAACTCATCGATGAGGTATGGCTGAGAAGTCTCCGCAATGGTGGCTGGCAAATTAACAGCCGTACTCATTTCTATGCCATTGCTGCCCTGGCAATGCGGCGCGTGCTGGTTGACTTCGCTCGAAAACGCCTGGCGAGCCGCCGCGGAAATGGCGAGGTCCCGATTTCCTTGGACGAAGGGTCAATCAGCTGTGCCACACCTTCCGATACCGAGACCATTGTTGAAATGGGCCTTCTAATGGAAAGGCTGCTCCAAAGGGATGCCGAGGCCGCTTGCGTTGTGGATCTTCACTATTTTGTCGGCTATACGCTGGAAGAAATAACCGAGAAAACAGGCTGGACCCTCCGCCAGGTGCGGGACCGTTGGGTGCGGGGCCGCGATTGGTTGAAGGACAGTTTGTAAGCCATTGCTGCCTGGGGATCACTTGGACTTAGTCTCCACATCATTTCCGCCGCGCTCTAAGTCGCCCGCGATTCGGTTTGCGAATTCTCCCGCATCACTTGGGCGGCGTCGCGGATGGTATTCCAATGCCTGCGCTATCAACTCTATCGAGAACGCTGACAAGCCGGACGGCGTCTCCGAAAGCAG
>PMWW01000108.1 GCA_003165795.1 Acidobacteriaceae bacterium | reverse complement strand
TTCAACTACTACGCAGTACCCGGAAATCTGGACAGCCTCGGCGTGTTCCGGGAATGCGTGATTGGCATGTGGCGGCACATTCTTTGCCGCCGCAGCCAAAAGCGTCAGTTGACGTGGGAGCGCATGCTTGCAATAGCCAAGCGCTGGCTTCCTCGCCCACGCGTGCTCCACCCACATCCCGAGCAACGCTTCGTCGCCAATCATCCGAGATAAGAGCNNTTTCGTGTCTTCATGATCATGAATAATGCGGGCTAAGGGTCTAAGTACCTGTCAGTCCAATAACTTTCATGGAACAACTGATAACCGTTAGGAATAAGTCGGCGTTGCCGGAACCATTGGGTTATGAGCCTTTTGGTGCTCGGGAATTCTTGAGAACCTTCGGGTATTATTGGAACTCATAGGAGCTTTGAAATGTCTTTGTTTATCTGCAGGTGGCAAAACGGCGATTTTTCGGCGGTGAGTGCAGCGTCACGCGAGGAAGCGATCACTCTTCCGGACGAGACAGGGAATGCTGAACTTGGTGAACTGTTTACCGTCAGCGACTTCATGGTTCATTTTCGATTGAAGGATAGGGTCGAGAACGTGGACGATATGACTCCGATCGAACTCAAAGAATTCGGCGAGCAGACACACGACATGCCTTATGAGCGCTTGTACCCCGAATATGCCAAGGTGGCTTGCGCGCCAGAAAGAAACTCACTGGATATATCGCCTGATTACGGCCGTACAGTAACCGTCCAGCAAATGAACGGAGCTCTTGAATTGGAGAGGGCTCGGCAAAAGAGTGGGAAGAGCAAGAGATTGTCTAAGGACGCGGAGGTCGCGCGGCTTCAGAGTATCGATACTCCGGAGGTCGTTGCGGAGCGCGTTGTGCAGGAACGACGCCGGCGGCAATTCATGGAATTGCCTTCACGAACCAACGCCATTCATTGATGAATGTGCCGATCCAGATAATCCAAGCGAAAGTGCCTATGCTAGCAACCAGGGTAAGGCTGGTAAATCACCTCGTTAGCGATAGGGAAATGCGGGGAAGTGCAAGATTCTGATTTGTGACCACCGGATCAGCACGACAGGGTGGGGAAGCGCACTTTCAACGATTCAGCTTCAATCAGAGGCCGAATTTCATCCGGCCATTGGTAGATTCGTGGAACATCACGTCTGCTCAAATTTGATCGCTTAGATTCACACTGCCCGACCACCCAAAATTGGTCGGGCGCTTCGCTCGGCCCAGAATTCCGCAGCGACCGACAACGGCGACAATGCTCAAAGCCGACTTCAATGCGACGCGAAGAGCCGCCAGAGGCCTGCAACGCCCAGAAGTGCAACGAACAAAGCGATCGTGATGCTCAGTGGCCAGCGAGATGCTTTCGGTAGCTCGCCCCGCTCCATACGACGAAGAGTGTTCCAGTGCGAAGCGCCAGCCAGTACTGTTGCCACGATGCCCATCAGCACCAGCAGTTCGCCAAGCCGGACAGCGGCATGGTGGAGTCGGGCCGCTTCTGGGGTTTGGGCACGATCCTGCAGCGTGCGGAAGAAGCCGATCATTCCGAAGCCAAAGCTCCCCATGGTGAGGGTCGTTCTGATCCAAGCCAGAGTGGTGCGATCGAGTGCCTGCGCGGTTCGAAACGTTGCAAGCTCAGTACGCTGGCTGGCTAGCTCGGTGCGGGGATCGCTGCTCGATATATCGTTCATGGATGTCGTAACCGCGAAACGGTCCCACCGTTTTTTCTCGATGGGACTGTTCATTGCAATGATCGATTCTCACGGCTGGTTGACCACGACGTAGGTTGTGCTTCCACCTGAAAATTGCGGCTGATAGTACGTGCTGCCGCACTGTTGGTAAGTGACGCCATTGGCCATGATCGTTGTGCAATTGGGAGGAAGGGTGTGCACCATCGAGCCAACCACCACTGCCGTCGCCGTTGCCGCGGCTGCGACCGCCGCAGCCGTACCGACCCCGCTGTGATAACAACAACCTCCTCCGCCGTAGTATCCGGAGTTGTAGCTGGTATGAGTGTTCACGTTGACGTCTCGGTTCACATTGACGTTGGTGTTGCGATTGACGTTGGTATTCCGGTTGACGTTCGTATTGTTGTTTACGTTCGTGTTCCGGTTGGTGTTGTTATTCCGGTTCGTGTTGGCGCTGGCGTTTCGGTTAGCACCGGCATTCTTGGCGCCACTCGGCTGGTTGACGTTGGCTCGCGAGCTTGAGCGCACCGAACCGTTATTGCCGCCGCCGCGTGTGCCGGCAATGGCGGGACTGGCCGTCAAAAGGAGCGCAAGAGTGAACGATAGAAAAGGTCGAATATATAGTGTCATTTGATGGCTCCTAGTTCTGCCCTGCGGCGGCTGCTGTGTTCTCTTCTGCAAAGACGATCTTGTGAGCATCCGTCGGAGGATCGAAGACGAAGGCTGCGTCGTTGTAGGACGGAGCAAGGTTCCATGTGAGCACTGACGTGTGCTGAGGACGAGCGTCGTCGGTCAGGGTGGTCAGGACCAACTTCTTGGGAAGCGGATGGTCGCCCAACTGGATCCAGACCTGCCAGTCGAGGCCCGGCTGCCGATAGGCGTAATGTTCGCAAGTAATTCCGCCAACATCGCCCGGCCCAAAGTCGGTGGCTTCCGTGATCTCGTTGGTGGAAGCATGCGGCCCGCCCCACAGGAACAGATCGAGCAACGGAATATCGATCCCGTATTTCTCGTTGACGACGCCGATCAGCTCACTGATGGTCGGGGGAGCATCCACGGTTGCGTAATATCCCGCTCGCCGGGCGAAGAGGGTGAATGTCTTGCCGTCATAAAGAAAGAGACGCGACTTCTGGTCGCCTTCGACTTCGACCCGAAGCTTGTTGGGCAATTGAGCCAGGATGTCCGTCGTGTGAGTGAAGGTGAGCTTCTCGCCATCGCTCAATATATCTTCCGATGTGACGGACGCCTTAACCTGGAAATCCTTCAGCGACCGAAGGTAGGTACCCATATTGTTGAGAGCCGTCATTGCGGCGGGCTCGATCAGATCTGATTTCTTGCCGCTTGCCTCTTGCGCCGGCATGCAAACCGCGAGGCCTGTGGCAAGGACGAGCAAGGCGACTGCGTAACCCAAAGTTCGTTTCATCAATTTGTGCTCCATTTCTGACTTGTTGTGGGGGCGGCGCTTCAGTCAAGAAGTCATGGCTTCGTTGTTGCAAACGACCCGTGGCCCGGAGACGAAAGCCAGACTGAATGCTGATTCTGTTCCCAACTGCCTGCGGCAGCCGACTTTTATTCACCCGTTCGGAGGCTGAACTTCACGCAGCCAGCGCTTCCTTACTCCCGACCGTAGCTTTGAAGCGGCTGTTGCGGTATTCGGAAAACTACGCGCTTTGGGCACCGAAGAACTACGGCACTGCATTCCTGGCGCTTGAGGGGAATTTTGGCGCTGGTGGCTCGCACCGTAGTTCTACGGACTGGGATTGAGTAGTTTTCCGAATACCGAAGCGTTCGCTCCAGAACGTACCTTCCTTAATAGTCGTGCGGAAGTCGTAGCCGATTTCGTGCCGCAAGGTTGCCGAGGCACTGCATCGACGCGTTGTAGCGATGACGCTTGATATGAGTTCTGAACACTCCAACCGCTCCGAATCGCGTCTGCAGAAGCTTGTAGAGCTGCGCTGGCAGATGGAAGTTCTCGAGCGGTGGATCGAGTGTTCCGGAGTTCCGGCCGAATCCCAGAGACAACTAGA
This sequence comes from Acidobacteriaceae bacterium, assembly GCA_003165795.1. Lineage (GTDB taxonomy): Bacteria > Acidobacteriota > Terriglobia > Terriglobales > Acidobacteriaceae > Bog-257. The sequence continues at coordinate 26,750 of PMWW01000108.1, read as the reverse complement.
GGAAATGCTGGTTCACATCAACGCTGAGCTAGAGGCGCTGGAAGCGGCAGTCGGATAAGCAGAGCGGCGTACATCGGCACCGCGCTCAGGAGCAGCGCCCCGCAGGCAGACAGTTCGAAAGGCAGGATCAAGGCTTATGAAGAAACGTTGGTTACGTATTACCGCGATGGTTGTCGCAGTCCTCGTTGTCAGGGCAAGCCATCAAATCTGCGAGGCTGGTAGCAGCACTCGAACGGGAAGGCAGGTAGAGCACCATGTCAGAGGTCAGTAGGGACGTTCTCAATCCCGAAGTGTCGCTGATCAGGGGAGGTCCGTTCTACCAGGCGCAGCTCATGGCGCGGCTTATAGGCCCGCGTCAGTGGAATCTGGGCAGGCGGATTCTGTTTGCCGTAGCGATCGGGTGGCTGCCTCTCGTTCTGATCGTGGCGTTGTTGCAGCCGGGCGCGCTTGTCGCTTTGCTCACCGACTACAAAGTCGCTTCGCGCATGCTCATCGCGGCACCCATCCTGCTGCTCGGGCAGGTCCTGATGGAATCGAAATTTCGCATGATCGTGAGCCAGGTTCGCGAAGACCTCATCGCACCGGCGGAAATGTCACGATTCCAGGAGGCCATCGCCTGGGTTGCTCGTCTGCGCGACTCCTTGCTGCCTGAACTGGCGATCGTCGCGCTGGTAGGTTTGCAAATCGCCTCGTCGTTCAGTGCGAAGGTTGGCATGGCGGGAGCGTGGGCGGTCGAGGGAGCACAGATCGCGTCCGACGCACACCTGAGTCCCGCAGGGTGGTATTACGCCCTCGTGAGCGCTTCCATTTATCTGTTCCTGGTGGGTCTCAGCCTATGGAAATGGTTGCTGGGGACGTGCTTCCTGTGGACGTGCTTCCTGTTCAAGCTCTCCAGGATGAAGTTGCAACTGATGGTCTCGCATCCCGACAAACATGCAGGCATAGGTTTTCTGGGAATGTCGACGGTAGCCTTCGCTCCCATCGCCTTTGCCATTGCCGCCGCGGTTGGTGTGACCTGGCGTTACGAGATTCTGTACACCGACGCAAGCCTGTTGAGTTTTAAGATGCCCGCAATCTTGCTGCTGGTGCTGGTATTGCTCCTTGCGGTGGGGCCACTGCTTTTCTTTGTTCCGAAGCTGGCACCGTTACGACGGAAAGGTATCTTGCAATACGGAAGTCTGGCGCATCTCCACAGCATGGAGTTTTACGATAAGTGGATTCTTCATCGTAGGGGACGAGAACCCGAGCTTCTAGCCGCGCCTGAAATCAGTAGCCTCACCGACCTTGCGTCGAGCTTTCAGAACATTGAGGCGATGAAGCCGCTGCCATTCGACAAAGGGTCGTTGGTGGCGCCTGCCGCCGCTGTGCTGATTGGGCTGTTTCCGGCCATTCTGGCACAGGTTCCCCTGAAGGTGATCTTTAAGAGTTTGCTGCACGCGATGAAATGAGAGGACCGCACTACCTGATGCGTCCCGCCCTCACCAGTCGAGAAAGAATTGACTTCGATAAAACCCCCGGCCATCAAGGCCGGGTATTTCATGCTCCGTTCCACGAATAAAGGCTACTCCGCATGCGACCCACGATTCTGATCGCCGACGACCACCGGCCCTATGCCGATGCGCTTCGCTCCACGCTAAGTCCGGCTTACGAGACAGTTGCCATTGCTACGAACGGGAGTGAGCGCACCACACTGGCTGTGCAATTTAGGCCGGACTTGATTGTGACCGATCACTCGATTCCGTCGTTGAACGGTCTTAAGGCGGTCAGGAATTCGACGAGAATGGGCCTGCCCAGCAAGTTTGTGGTGTTAACCATGCACGAGGAGATAAGCCTTGCCGTGGAGGCGTTTCGCTCGGGTGCCTCAGCCTTTGTCTTGAAGACCGCAAGTGGCGACGAGTTCACCAAGGCGCTGACTGTTGTGCTCGCCGGAGGACGTTACCTCAGCCTGCAGTTTGCTGGTGACCTGATAACAGTTCTTGCGGAGGCCGGCTGCCGCCCCATCAACGGCGATCTGCGGTGAGCCACTGCGCGTGTCTACGATGCCTCCAGCCAATCTCGAGCTTGGGGAATCGGCGCCACTTCTTACAGAATCGCCTTTATGACTAAGAGCGCTTCAAACTTGTGGCGCCGCCGGAAGGCAAACCACAATCTCGGTTCCGCTTCCAGGTTCGCTGTTGATGACCAGCTTCCCCTCGAGAAGGCGAACCCGCTCTTCAATGTTCGTCAAGCCAATCCCCTGGCGGCCGTCCCCTCCGGGAACGAAACCTTGTCCATCGTCGCGAACCCGCATTTCCAACTGGTCCGCTTGCCGCGTAAGGGTAATGCGGGCATGGCTGGCGTTGGAGTGCTTGGCGATGTTCATCAGGCTTTCCTGAAGCACACGGTACAGACACATCGCAGCCTGCTCGGATGCGTCTTCATCGCAAGCTGAGCTTTCAAACACCGTCTTGATCCCGCGGGCACGTTGGAACTCTTCGCATAAGGCCCGCAAGGAGCGGACCATGCCCAGCAATGCCAACATCGTGGGATGCAGTTGGTGCGATAGATCGCGCAGGTCTCCAGCCACGGCGACAATCGACTCTCGAACGTCCTCAAGGCCCGCATCCAACTCGCCGGACGCTGAAGCCCGGTCACGTCCGGCCAGGTTTCCAATCTTCATGGAAACGACAGCCAGGCGCTGGGTGAAATCGTCATGAATTTCACGCGCAATCCTGCGGCGTTCTTCTTCCTGCGAATCGACCAGGCGCCCGGCCATGGCGAAGAGCCGTTCCGCAGAGGACCGTAGTTCTTCTTTCTGCATGAGGAATGTGATCTGCGCACGACGGCGTTCGAAGAAGCGGGACAGCCGCTCGCCGGAGGCAACCATGGTGTCGATCACTTCCTGGTCGGACGCTAGCCACTCTTCGCTGCCGAATTCGATGATGGCCTCGACTTTGTCATCCACCAGGATCGGCATATGAATCGCTGTGCGCAGCCCGGCGTCGAGGGAAGCCTGTGCCCGCGGATAACGCTCAGGGGAGCGAGCATCCTCGAGAATGTCTCGAAACATAGGCTTGCCTTTACGCAGGACCTCTCCATTCGAACCCACGTCGATCGGCCAACTCATGCGGCTGCTCATCTCAGATAAACTGGCGAAACGGTCGCGGTCCTTGATGTGCACGACGTGCGCAGACTTCGCCAGTCCGGGCTCGTCATCGTTGATGAGGAGAGCGTGCCCAGCGGGAAATCTCAGGGTCTCGCAGATCACATCGAGGGAGCGCTGCAGGGCTTCCCGCATCGTGGTGGCGGAGTTCGCAATCCCGGCAACCTCCTGCACCAAGCGTGCGTAGCGTGTTGCCCTGTCGGCGTCTTCGGTTGCCCGTTTCTGCTCGCTCAGATCCCACACCGATCCGGTGAAGCCCAAGAAGTGGTTCTGTGCATCGAAGCGCGGCGATCCGCGATCGCAGACCCAGCGGTAGCTGCCATCGTGATGCCGCAAGCGATATTCGTGGGCGAACTCTTGCTTCTGTTCGAAGGCGGTATGAAAAGCCGTCAACAGTCCCGGACGATCATCGGGGTGTACCAGCTTCACCCAACTATCGCCGAGCTGGTCCTCGAACCTTGCACCAGTGAACTCCAGCCAGCGGCGGCTAACGAAAATACAGGCTTTATCCGGTCCGGACATCCAAATCATGATGGGGGCCGAATCGGCCAGCGCACGAAATTCCTGTTCGATGGTCGGCGCGTTTGCCCGCCCAAGCTTCTCGGAAGTGATATCCCGATGGAAGATGATGGCGTTTGTGCCTTGCTGTTGCCACGCATGTACGGTCATGCGGAACCAGCGAAGTATGGATGCCGTGGGGCGGATATACTCTTGTTCGAAGTGATCGCTAGTCCCGCTCAAGACAGCTTTGACGCCTATCACCGCCCGGTCCACACCCGTGTCTGAAGTCGAGGATTGCAGCAGCGCCAGGTAGTCGATCCCCACTGGATCGCTTGCGGCTGCGGCAGCTTCCTTCCTTCGAGGTAACTTCCTCCAGACGTCATTGACGGCAATGACGCGGCCGCCGGAATCGATAACGACGCAGGCATCCGGTAGCGCCTCAAGGAAGGATTGCAGAAGAGCGCTATCCAAGCTGAAGGATTGCAGAAGAGCGCTATCCAAGCTGAGGGATGGAGCAACGGATTTCAGGTCTTCCTCCCTGGAGGCAGTTCAGCGACTCGGGTATTTCGACGGGCAGAACCTTTCAACTTTGGTTCTTACCGGGCGAACGATCAAGGCAGCCCTAGACTGTGCCCTCGAGCGGTCTGACCGTGATCAATCCGATCTTGATGGCATGCTGAACCAACTCTGCCGTCGTGCGAATGCCCAGGACATTCATCAAGTTGTACTTGTAGGATTCAGCGGTTCGGGTCGAGATGTTCAGTTGGGTCGCGACTTCCTTCATCGTCTTTCCCTCGGCCACTAGTTGCAGCACTTCGCGCTGCCGCTTAGTGAGTTGGGGAGCCTTGTCCGAGGCAGGCCGGCGGGCGGCCTCCGCGAGAACTGTGACCAGGTCGCAGGGGAACTGCGGGCTTAGGTAACATCCGCCGCGATGCGCTGTTTCGATAGCTTCCTTCAGTTCATCGCCGCTGGCTGTTTTCAGCACAAATGCCGAGGCTCCCGCCCGGAAAACCAGTACCGCCAGGCTTATATCGGCATGCATCGTCAGAACGACGAACTTGCTGCGCAGACCCATCGCGGTTAGATTTTGGACGGCATCGAGGCCGTTCAGGATGGGCATCGAAAGATCGGTGACCGTCAGGTCTGGCTTGAACCGCATAACCAGTTCGGTGAGTTCCCGCCCATTGGTAGCGATCCCAACCACGTCATAAGTGGGGCTTAAGAGCGAGCGGAGGCTCTCAGCAAAAAGCTGGTGGTCATCGGCGATGAGGATCGTGGGCCGCATGGTTCTCTCCGCAGGCAGCAGATTGAGAAGCTACTGTCCGATCGCGAAATCCAACTTGGATCAGCGTCGAGGAAAAATCGCAGCCGGATGGGCGCAGTTAGGCTGGTTACTCGTCAGTGTACTACCGTAGTTTTACCTTAGCCAGCAGCAGTAGCAGCTCATGTTCTCAGGTTGGGACTTCAAGGTCGTCAGCGACCCACGTCGCCTGCGAGAACCAGCCCATGACTACGAACTTCGTACCGTAGTTTTCCCGCTACCGCAGTGTTGATCTTACGTATTGCCGGGAAGGCGCGGTCTCCGCCACAGTCAGACTATGGAATCACGCTCGAAGTTATGGCGAGGCTGAAGAGCTGGCCGGATGCTTCCGTCGCCGCATGGCGCTCACCCGGAAGGTCATCATCAAGCTGAAACCCAATGTGCATCAGCGCAACGAGGTCATACCAAACATGAAGGTCAAGCTGGCAGTTATTTCTACTTTGTGCGCTCTGTTACCGCCGGGCGTGCGCGCGCAAACCGCCAGTGACGGACCGCCTCTACCATTTCCGCCAACTCCGTCTGCGAGTATCGCCGCTCCGAGCCTCCAGGAATCGACGCTCACGCCTCGCGTGCCGCAGAGCCATCTTCCAAAGAATGCACCCAATGTCCTGATTATTCTGCTGGACGACGTGGGGTTCGGCCTTGCCGACACTTATGGCGGGCCGATCCATGCGCCCACGCTCTCGCGCATTGCGAATGACGGCATCAGCTACAACGCCTTCCACACAACGTCGATCTGCTCCCCAACGCGCGCCTCGCTTCTGACCGGACGCAATCACCAGCGTGTCGGGTCAGGCACCATTGCGGAGCGGGCAGTCGATTTCGACGGCTACACGGGAGTCATTCCACGCTCGTCCGCCACACTGGCCAAGGTTCTCGGCTACTACGGCTACGACACCGCGGCGTTCGGCAAGTGGCACAACACCCCCGCGACGGAAACGACCGCGATGGGACCGTTCACCCTGTGGCCAACAGGAGAGGGAATAGGCTTCGACTACTTCTATGGTTTCCTCGCCGGAGAGACATCCCAGTGGGAGCCCAGGCTGTTCGAGAATCTCAACCCAATCGAGCCCCCGCACGATCCGAAGTACCACTTGACGACGGATCTCGCCGATCAAGCCTTGATCTGGATGAAGCGCCACCGCTCGTACGCCCCCGATAAGCCGTTCTTCATCTATTGGGCGCCGGGCGCTGGTCACGGACCGCACCAGATCTTCAAGGAATGGGCGGACAAGTACAAGGGCCAGTTCGACGACGGTTGGGACGCACTGCGAGTGAAGACCTACAACCGCCAGAAGGAGCTTGGTTGGATTCCTCCCGACGCTGAACTCACGCCTCGCGCGGAATCGATGCCTGCATGGGACAGCATTCCCGAGGCGGAGCGTCCATTCCAGCGAAGATTGATGGAAGTCTTTGCGGGATTCGTCGAGCACGCGGATGTTCAGGCGGGCAGGCTGATCGATGGTCTCGACGAGTTGGGCATTCGTGACAACACCATCGTCATTTACATCTGGGGAGACAACGGTTCCAGTGCCGAAGGGCAGGCCGGCACCATCAGCGAGTTGCTGGCGCAGAACCAAATCCCCAACACCGTCACCCAGCAGATCGACGCGTTGAACAAGCTAGGCGGACTGGATGTACTGGGCGGGCCGAAGGTCGACAACATGTATCACGCCGGATGGGCGTGGGCAGGTGACACGCCATTCCGTTACACCAAGCTGATCGCCTCGCACTTCGGCGGAACGCGCAATCCGATGGCGATTTCGTGGCCGGCGGGCATCAAGCCTGATAAGACTCCGCGGCCGCAATTCCATCACGTCAACGACATCGCGCCGACCATCTATCAGATTCTCAACATCACGCCACCGAAGGTTGTAGACGGCTTCCCGCAGGATCCCCTCGACGGCGTCAGTATGGTCTACACCTTCGCCGATCCGAATGCGCCTGGGCGAAAGCACACGCAATACTTCGACAACAACGGCAGCCGTGGGATCTATCACGACGGCTGGTTCGCCTGCACCTTTGGCCCGCTGATTCCTTGGCTGACGGTGAGTCCCGGACTCGCAACGTGGGACTCGCGCAAGGACGTCTGGGAGCTCTATGACCTTCGGACCGACTTTTCGCAGGCACACGATCTCGCCACGAAAGATCCGCAACGCCTGAAGGACATGCAAGCACTTTTCCTGAAGGAAGCTGAGGCGAACAAGGTTTTCCCCATCGGCGCAGGTATCTGGCTGCGAATTCATCCCGAAGATCGCGTCAAGACGCCTTACACCAGCTGGCATTTCGATTCGACGACCAGGCGCATGCCGGAGTTCGCCGCGCCCGGCCTGGGTCGCGAGAGCAACCACGTGACCGTCGATGCAGAGTTTGGCGAAAACGCATCGGGAGTGCTCTATGCACTCGGTGGCGCGTCCGGCGGCCTCACTCTTTTCATGGACAAAGGCCAGCTGGTTTACGAGTACAACATGATGATCATCGAGCGCTACAAGGTGCGCTCAACTAGCAACATCGCCGCCGGTAAGCACAAGATCGAAGTCGATACCAAGATCGCCAAGCCCGGAGCTCCCGCCGAAGTCGTGCTGACGGTTGATGGCTCTGAGGTCGCACGGACGATGGTCAAGCGCACCGTCCCCGCCGCCTTCACGGCGAGTGAAACCTTCGACGTTGGAGTCGACCTCGGCTCCCCCGTCTCCCTGGACTACTTCGACCGTAGTCCCTTTCCGTTCAGCGGCAAGATCGACAGCGTAACTTTCGAACTGCGATAGAAGGAATAAGCGATTGAAGCAGCTGATCGTATGGGTCGCCGTAGCTTGGAGTGTGATGGTTGTCGGCGGCTCGCGCCCGGCCATAGCCGAGGAGGGTGGCTCAGGCCACTACTTCCCAGGCTCGATGTCCGACTTCATTGACGCCGTTCCGCCCTCACCGACTTTCATCGTCCGTTACAACCAGATTTATTACAGCGGGTCGGTCGGAGCCAACAAGGCGATACCTGTCGCTGGCATCACGACATTCGGTCTCAACGCCACTTCGTGGGGAGAAGGTTTGACCCTCGTCTGGAGGCCACCCATCAAGATGGGCAAGCGTTGGAGCTACGCCATGTCCACAACGATCCCCTTCATGCAGATGAGCGTATCGGCCAGAGCGGTGGTGCCATTGCCTGGACTCGGCCTGACCACAATCTCTCGCACGGGCACTCGCAATGCCCTAGGCGACATGGTGGTGCAGCCGCTGATGTTGAACTACAACGTCAATCCCAACTTCAATGTAAACTTTCGCACCTCGCTGTACCTGCCGACCGGCAACTATGCGGTTGGACGTTTGGCAAATACCGGCAAGAACTACACAACCTTTGAGCCGACGCTCGCGTTGCAGTATTTCGGACAGAAGAATGGGCACGAGGCCGCGTTGTTTATCGGAACCGATTTCAACACCGAGAACAACGCCACCCACTACCAGACGGGCACCGAGTTTCATGTGGACGGCACATTGGCGCAGCACTTGCCGTTGCTCAAAGGTCTGGCCGGAATCGGTGTGAACTCTTTCTATTACCAGCAGATCACAGCCGACAGCGGCTCTGGTGCGACCTTCGGGGCCTTCGAGGGAACAACCGCCGGAATCGGTCCCGTGCTTTCTTACATAAAGCCTAAATCGAAGACGGGTCACGTGGACTTCATGGCTGATCTCAAGTGGCTCAACGAGTTCTATACCAAGAATCGACTTCAGGGAAATACCGTCTTCCTCAAGGCCGTAGTCAAGTTCTAGCAAATCGGTGGGCCAGCAATAGCATGAGGAGTTTCGAGAAATGAATATCAAACGAAATAGGATATTGACCGTCGCCAACCTCTTGCTGGGAGCGCTGTGTGTGCCCACAATAGGGGCACAGGAAGTTCTGCCATTCCCACCCACTCCGTCCGCCTCCACTGCGGGGTTGACGATGAAGGACTCCACCTACAAGAAGCGCGTCGAGACGAAGCATCTGGCCGAAGGAGCTCCGAACATCCTGATCATCCTGACGGACGATCTGGGGCCGGGCACACCATCGACCTACGGCGGCGAGATCAACACTCCCACGCTAAGTCGAGTGGCGCAGATGGGCATCTCGTTCAACCGTTTCCACTCCACCGCCATGTGCTCGCCCACGCGGGCTTCATTGCTGACCGGCCGCAATCACACGTTTGTTGGGAACGGCCAGATTTCGGCTTTGGCCAACGAATTCGATGGATTCACCGGGATCGTCCCGAAGTCGTCTGCGACCGTCGCAGAAGTGCTCAAGGACTACGGCTATAACACGGCAGCGTTTGGCAAATGGCACAACACCCCTGAAGACCAGATCACCTCCAAGGGGCCGTTCGATTATTGGCCCACCGGCTATGGTTTCGAGTACTTCTACGGGTTCCTCGCCGGCGAGGCCTCGCAATACGAGCCGACTCTGACACGCAACACCACCGAGGTCACCGAACAGAAGCCAAAGGGTTACCACCTCACCGAAGACATTGCGCAGGATGCTATCAAATGGCTTCGCGAGCAGAACGCTTACGCACCGGACAAGCCGTTCTTCATGTACTGGGCGCCGGGTGCGGCGCACGGCCCGCACCAGATCTTCAAGGAGTGGGCTGACAAGTATAAGGGCAAGTTCGATGATGGCTGGGACGCCTATCGCGAGCGCACATTCGTCCGCGCTAAAGCCATGGGTTGGATTCCGCAGAATGCCCAACTCACGCCGCGCCCCGCGACCATGGATTCCTGGGACTCGATCCCTGAGTCCGAGAAACCCTTCCAGCGCCGACTTATGGAAATCTTCGCTGGGTTTGCCGAGCACGCCGATTACAACGCCGGCAAGGTCATCGACGAGATCGAAAGAGAAGGGAAGCTGAACAACACGCTGATCTTCTACATCTGGGGCGACAATGGCTCCTCATCCGAAGGATTGAACGGCACCATCAGCGAGCAGTTGGCGCAGAATGGAATTCCGACCAAGATCTCGGAACACATCGCTGCGCTCAACGAACTCGGTGGACTTGATGTACTGGGTGGCCCCAAGACCGACAACATGTATCACGCCGGATGGGGCTGGGCGGGCAGCACGCCTTACAAGGGCACCAAACTCATGGCTGCCTACTTCGGCGGTACGCGCCAGCCGATGGCAGTTGCGTGGCCGGCTCGCATCAAGGCAGATTCGACGCCCCGGCCGCAGTTCCACCACGTGATCGACATCGTGCCGACGATTTACGAAGTAACGAAGATCACGCCGCCTCGCGTCGTCAACGGATTCGAACAGGATCCGATTGCCGGCGTCAGCATGGTCTATGCGTTTGCCGATCCCAAGGCACCAGGAACGCGACACACCCAGTTCTTCGACATCATGGCCAGCCGCGGGATCTACCACGATGGATGGTTCGCCAGCGCCCCAGGGCCGCGCGATCCGTGGGTTGGCGGAATGCCGAAAGGCATCAAAGAATGGTCACCCCTCACGGATAAGTGGGAACTCTACAACATCGATGAAGATTGGAGCGAAGCGAACGACCTGGCCGCTTTGAATCCGCAGAAGCTCGCGGAGATGAAGGACCTGTTCCTGGTCGAATCGACCAAGAACAAGAACCTTCCCATCGGCGGTGGCATGTGGTCCACTGCGATGTTCCACCCGGAGGACGCTCCCGCCTCGTCCCTGACCGAATGGACTTTCGATGGCCCGATGACCCGAATGCCCGAATCCGCGGCTCCCAAGCTCGGAAAGGTCGACAGCCTCGTGGTTATGAATGTCGACGTGCCGGCGAATGCAAACGGGGTGCTGTACGCGCTGGCCGGTTTCTCCGGGGGCATTACTTGCTACGTAAAGGATGGCATCCTTAAGTACGAATTCAACCTGTTCGAGATTCAGCGCACCAAGATCCAGTCCAAGGAAAAGTTGCCGGCGGGTAAGGCGAAGATTGAAGTTGAATCGAAGTTGGTCGGCCCCATCGGGGGCCCGATGAACGTCACCTTAAGGGTCAACGGTCAGACCGCGGCGCAAGGTCAGGTGCCGCGGGCCATGTCACTGCACTTCACATCCAATGCAACCTTCGATATCGGCGCCGATCTGGATTCGCCGGTGTCGCTCGACTACTACGACCAGGCACCCTTCGCCTTTAACGGGACGATTGGTAAGACGAAGATCACATATCTGAAGAAATAAGAACCGCGGCAATACGAACGGCGTCACCGTAGCTCTTCGGTACATCTGGAAGTTGTTTTGCGAATACCGGACCGGCAGTTCCGAACCTAACCTTCAACAATAGGCGTTGGCCTGCTTAGAGAGGACACAGACATGAGAATTGCACGCTTGGCTCTGCCGATGATCGCGCTGCTACTTTTCGCGACCACGGTTTCGATGGTTCCTGCGGAGGCGCAAGTTCGCCAGCTCCACATCAACAAAGCCATCTACGGGAAGAACGGACAGGGGATGGACGTAGCCAACCATCTCCGCTCCCTGATACAGAACAACTCTTTGGATGTGAAGGTCAACAATAAGAATATGGGCGGAGATCCCAATACCGGTGCGGACAAGTCCGTGAAGGTCGAGTACACGTACCAGGGCCATACCAGCACCCGGGTGGTGAAGGAAGGTGACCGGCTCAAACTGCCCTGATCAGTTGGCGCCGCTAAACAGCTTGAACGGTGTTCATGACTTGAGTTGAGGGCTTCTCGTGTGCCCTCACCAAGTTACCAACTAGCGGGTGGCGATTTTCTGACGTGGGTCCGATAAGGGTTCGATAACGGTTCCCGAGGGTGCTTTAAGGCGCCAAATGTGGCGATCCGTGCCTTTGGTTTCAATTACTTACGACCAAGGTTTTCCCTTTCGTGGCGGTAACACGGGTTCAAATCCCGTCGGGGACGCCAAGATTCCAAAACAGTTACTGGATTTGTTCCGTCCGCTTCTTTGCTTCCGGTGACGAATGGGTGACTAAGGACGGACTTTCCGCTTGCGGTAGGGCGGCCTCGGGAACCGCGCCCAACAGTGGCACTTGGCAGTACAAAGTAGCAGTGGCATAGCATGTGCTCATGGACAGAAGGAACCAAGTGCAAGTGCCGGGGCAACCTTACGTTGGCATAACCAGGGCATGGGCAGTGGCGCTGGCAAACAGCAAGAAAGGATGCTTATTGCCGACCCTATGCCCTCTACAGGCACCCACCCCGCCCGCTCGGGTATCAACCAGCGCACAGAATTTTTTCTACAAACGCCTGCATCTGGTGGCTGCTAGTGCCGGTATGATGTGTGCGCCGATCTTATTCGCCGCACAAACCTTTCAAACGGCAACACAGGCCAACTGAGCAGGCCTAAGGCGATGACGACTCGCAAAATCACGACAATGGCGATCCTATCCGGTATCGTTCTTGGTGCTGCGGCCACAGAGGGCTTTAACGTCTATCGGCAGTCCCATGACAGCCAGATTTTCCAAGAACGACTCCGCTGCAAGGCTGTTGCTGACGCCTATGTCAAGGAGGAGACCAGCACCGATCCGGAGCATGTTTTTTTGACGCTGGACAAGGTAGATTACAGCCCTGCCCGAAATAGCTGAGTCGTTGAGGTGGAAACGGCCTACCTCTTTCCTCCTGCACCACCACTAATAACTGAAAACGTGCAAGACCTGCTTTCGGGAGAGACTCTGTTCTCAGCGAAGTGCCCTAAGACTGAAGACTGTGTGGCTCTCAAGTTGGTGTTCGTCAAGTCCGCATTCGATTACGTTATGAACAACGCTTCTGAACCCCTTGAGCTAGAAAAGGAGATGGCAGAGTTCTCCGCACGTAAGATGGGACGAACCATCGCAGACGAAGTCTCCACCCAAATCGGCACCCCTTTCCGGGGATGCAAGCGGGTGGACCACTGTACCGGAACCGGCGTCGAAGCATCCACCCAAATAAAGACTGACATGCGCCAGCCCGTCGGCGTACTCATCCCCCTCACCGATTTTTCCCCAAGGGTTTTTTTAGCGCGACGGGCTCCGCCATCAACTCGGCCAGGCCTTCGTCCTTGGTCTGTACCTTCTTCTCCAAGAACCCAATCCTTTCTTGCTTCTCCTCCACCTGGCGATGGGGACGCTCCTGCGCCTGAAAGGCTGCCGCGCCGTTCTCGAAGAACTCCTTCTGCCAACGGCAGAACACCGTCGGCCGCAAGCCCAGTTCTGCACACAGGTCCGAGACCGGAACCTTTTCCAACAGATGCCGCCTCAAGATGGCTACTTTCTCTTCTGCGGTGTAATGCTTTCGTTCCTTCCTCACACGTTCGCTCCGCTATCTTAACGGAGGAACGCTTTCTCCATTTCCAACTGAGGCGGGACAGGCCTGCCGATCATGATGGGGCAACAAGTCCGTTCGGAATCGCTGTTCTACTACTTCAAGCTTGACGATTACATTCCGGAAAACCATCTTCTGCGGCTGATTGATCAACACATCAGCTTTGCCTTTGTCCGCGACCGGATATTCTGTGGCGCTGTCCGTTATGTGGCCTTAGTCCCTCGCCGCAGCCTCCATTGGTCGTCGCACCAGTTTCTTGCGCAACATAATATAGCTCCCTACCGTGGAACCTTCGTCCTTTTAACAGTCATGGGGGTTCCACAATGTTCGATCAATTATTCACGCAGCCAGCTGTCCCGGCGCACCATTGCTTGGCTCCCGTAAACCATTTTGAATCAATTTCTCGATCCATCCGCACGTATTCTGCTTGATCTCCACTTCGAAGAACAGAAATTCGAGATCTCCGAGGAAGATATCCCCTTCTAATAATGGAGTAGTCCCGTTCCCCGTGCTACCATGCGGCGTGTTCAATTTTGGCAAACCAAAAACCGTTGGCGACTGGATCGTTCATGTCGCTGGTGCTGTCGTCGCCTTATTCCTCGTATGGTGGATGCTACGGGTCTATGTCCTGTAATCCCGACTAGAACGGAACATCCTCCTCCTCCGGCGGTCCGTCCGGATAGCGTTCCTTGATCCGGCATTCCGCGCACACGCAGCTCACCAGATCGGCATATGCAGTACGTCGCTTAACGCAACCCGAAAACGGCCCCAGCGGGGTCGCATTTCATGTGTAGGCAAATAAAATATGTAGTTTCGGTCGCCTGGAGTTTCACCTACGGCGTGATCTCCCAGACGACGCCGCCGTCATCGGTTCCACCTTGTTCTGCGGTGCCGTAGAGATGACCGCTGGTGTCGAATACTACGTTGCCAAGCGGAAAGCGCCCGTCGCTGCAGGGGTAGCCGCCGGCGCAAAAATCGTGAAGCGATCTGTAGGTCCAGGCGCCATTGGATGGCGTCAGCTCGAAAACCGAGCCCTGGTTGTAAGCCCCGTCGCAAGCCGTGGTGCCATAAAGACTGCCCGCTCCGTCCATGACCAGTTTGCCTTCAGGCCCACACAGGTTTCCCGTAAAGCTGTAAACCAGGGAAAACGTCCAACTGCCGCCGGAGGGCGTCAGCTTGAAAACCGTGCCGCCGCCGCCCGAGCCGCCGTCACTGGTAGCGCCATAGAGATTGCCCAACGGGTCAAATATGAGGCCAACTAAGGGAACGCCTCCATCGCTTCCGCCCTGAAAACTGTAGAGGATACTCTCGCTCCAGCCAGATCCCATTGAATACGTCAACTCGAAAACAGTGCCCTGGCCACTCCCCGTGCCGCCTGACTCGGTCGTGCCGTAGAGGTTGCCGGCATTGTCCAGGATCACGCCGCCGAAAGGGCCGGCCCCGTCGGGGTAGCCCGAGAAGCTGTGGAGAACGCTCTCCGTCCAGCCGCCACCTGAAGGCGTCAGCTCGTAAACAACGCCATTCCCACTGGGGGCGATCGTGGTGCCGTAGATGTTACCTGCCTGGTCGAAAATCAGGTCGGCAGGGGAGGGATAATATCCATCAGCACCTCTGCTGAAGGGATAAAGCACGGTTTCCGCCCAGGGGCAGAGTGCGGTTTTGCAAACTGCCGGATAGGGTCTCAGATTAAAGACCGTCCCGCCGTTGTAAGTGCCGCCTGCATAAGTTGTTCCATAGAGGGTGCCGTTCGGGCCGAAGATTACTCTGGCTTCCGGATTAGCCCCGTCGCTGCCTCCGGTAAACTCGTAGAGCGGGTTAAGGGACCAATTGGAGCCTTGATGGGTTAGCTTGTAGACCGTGCCGTAGCCGTAACTCTCAAAGCCATCTGCCGTGCCGTATAGACTTCCTGCTTGATCCAATGTCACGCCGGCTTTAGGGTAAAACCCGTCCCCTCCGCCGGTGAAGTTGTGCAGTACGGTGTATGTTTGCGCCCGCGCCGGCTGAGTTGCGACAACTGTCAGCATAAACGCGATCGCCAGCGCAGCCGTTGCCGCCCCGAAGCTTAGGCTGAAGATCAAATCTCGAGGTTGCCTTGGGTTCGCCATTTACGTTCCCCTTCCGAATGTCGAGGGCTGGTTCCACCCCTGCCGCGACCGGACTCATGTCCAGGCGAGAACCAGCTTCACGATGAGCTTTGCAGCCAACCGTACAATGCACAACCTGCAACCCACCGCTCTGAAGTTACTTTCGCACTGTTAAGATAAGACTGCTCCACAAGGTCTTTGCCCTTCTAGAGATCAAGATCGTTTGGGACCTCTATGTGTCCATGCACACGATGTTTGTGTTTCAGCAGGTGGTTGGGACCATCAACCCCTTTCCGACTAACGTCTACCCAGAATTGAAATCGTTGCGGATAGATTTTGGCGAACACTCTGATTGTCTTGTACACGACATGGTACCGCGTTGTATATCGCTGAACATTCGGCAAGGCCTCACAGAAGCGCATCCCCTCGTTGATGCGGTCTCTCAAAAGTTGACAAAGTGTGCGCTCACAGCCCACTACGAGATGGAACCCAGCATTGCGAAAGTTCTGTTTTATGTGTGGTACTAAGGCCTGAATTCGAAAGGTCGATCACCGAGTTACGATGCTTGTAATAAATAGGATAGCTGGTATCGCCAAATGTTATGGCAAGGACGAATGGCGACACAATGAAATCAAACGGCACCACTACCCACAGGGCTGCTCAGGAAATCGTACATCACGATAGCCATTAGAATACCCCTTTAAGTAGCCGGTGACCCGGCGCACGTTGTCTGCGGGTCTGGCGGACGACTCGGAGAGCGTATGGATGACTCTACGGTTTATATCGAAATGCCCGACGCGCTGGTGCCGATCGCACTGCCGGGCGGCTGGACTATCGTTCGCAACGGCGATCACGGCGCGGCGACCTGGAATCGCAGCAGCGACTGCGCGATCCGATATTGATATTTGGCAGCCGCAAACTGAATCTGGGCCTCGGTCTGTTGTAACTCGGACTGGCTCAGCTCCACAATCGAGCTGAGTCCCAGGTTGTAGCGGGTCTGCGACAAGTCCACCGCCAGGTTCGTCTGGTCAACGAACTGCTGCGTGACAGCGATGCGGTTATAGGCCGTGATGGCGTTTAGCCAGCTGGTACGGACGTCGTTCGCGATCCGGTCTTTCAAATCGCGCAGCTGTTGGTCGGCTGCCTGCGCCCGCAGTCCTGCCTCACGCGATCGCGCCAGATAGAGAAAGCCGTTGAAGATAGGAACGTTGACATTGACTCCGACAGCGCCATACCAACTGGTGAACGGCGTCACCCCGCCAACCATGTTGCTGTAGGGAGTGCGGCCGACGACCCCCATCGCTTCAATCGTGGGGAACAATAAGTCGCGCTCGGCTTTCTGGAAATGCTGGGACGCCTGATATTCATAGCCTTGCGAGGCGATTTCCGGCCGGTTACGGAACGCTTCATCCTCCAGCTGGCTGACTGCGTCGGGCGGTGGCTGCAACTGGGTTTCGGTATCGATCAGGTCGAAGGGCTGTTGCGCGGAATAGCCCAGAACCTGCGATAGCGTCGAGAGTGCTGCCTGGTAGTTGCTCTGCGCGTCCAGCAAGAGCAGCTTGCCTTGTGCCAAGTTGGCGTCGGCAAAGCTGACGTCGAGTTGCGAGCGCAGCTTGTTCTGGAACAGGGTTGTGATCTGATCGGACACGAGCTGGCGAGCGCTCACGGTTTGTTCCGCAACCTTCCGCAGAGCCAGTGTCTGCAGCGCATTGTAGAAAGCCTCATCGACGGTGAGTTTGATCTGGTCGGCGGTTGCCAAGGAATTCATGTCCGCCGCCTTGGCACGCAGTGCGGCAGTCGCGACCAAGTTATTGGTGCGTCCAAAGTCGGTAATCAACTGCGAAAGCGTGAGCCCGCCGGCGGCGCGCTCATACACAATCGGGTTACTTAGATTACCGGCCGCTATCCGCGAGTCCGGTTTCGGCTCAACCGCCGTCAAGCTTCCATAAATAGTCGGGTAGTACGCCGCTCTCTGTTCTCGCGTGACTTGATTGGACGCAAGCGAAAGCAAGCGATACACCGAAATCTGTGGATTGTTCTTCAGTGCCAGCGCTTCGGCATCCTGAACCGTCAAGCGCCGCTGCGCGCCGGTCGTGGGCAGCTGCGGTGGAGCCGAAGCAGTGGGAGCCGGCGTCATCTGTGGCGCCGGTAGAGTCTGCGGCCCCGGTTGCGTTTGTGCCGGCGTGGTTATGGATTGCGGTGGAACCGTGGTTGTCTGCGCGGCCAGCGGCATGCTGGGCAGTACAAATGCAATCACAAGCCGGAGGACCTTGCGTCTCAAGCTTGCACCTCCTGTGGTTGTTCTTCCGCGTGCTTGCGGTGCATCAGGTAGTACGCTGCCGGCACCAGGAACAAGGTTGCCAGGAAGGAGAGCATCAGCCCTCCGATGATGGCGCGCGCCAACGGCGCGTACTGTTCGCTACCGGCTTCCAAGGCGAGCGCCAAGGGGATCAACCCCAGCAACGTGGCGAACGTCGTCATCATGATCGGCCGCATGCGGATGTGGCAGGCATTCTTGATGGCGTCTCGCAGCGGCTGGCCGCGGCGCCGCAGCTCGCGGGTGAACTCGACGATCAGGATCGAGTCGGACACCACGATTCCGGTCATCATCGTCACCCCCATCAGCGACATGATGTTGACGGTGGTGTGGGTCATCAGCAGGAACAGGATCACGCCGGTAAATCCCGGAGGGACAGCCAGCAGGATCAGAAAGGGATCGGTGAACGACGCGAATTGCGCCATCAGGATCAGGTAGACCAGTACCACGGAAAGGGACAGGCCGATGGCAAAGCTCTTGAACGAGCGTTGCATCGAGACCACCGCCCCGCGCAGTTCCACGCGCGTATTTGGCGGCAGCTGAGTATGCGCGATAACATCCTGCACCCGCTTTGAAAGTGCGCCCAGGTCCTCACCCTGGGGCGAAACATAGAGATCGATGACCCGGAACAGTTGATAGTGGTCGACTTCGGTCGGCGTGTTGATGATTTTGATGTCGGCCACGTTTTCCAGCATGGTGGGATCGGCGTTGTTCTTGGCGTGCAGAGGAATCTGCTTGAAGTCCTCCATCGACATGGCGCCAATCTGATGCGGGGTGTACTGGACCGTCAGGAAATAGTTGTTGCCGCTCTTGGGATCGATCCAGTAGCCGGGAGCGATCATGCCATTGGAGGTGAGGGCAGTGACGACATTGTCCACCACACCCTTGGCGGTAAGTCCTAGCCGGGCTGCCATCTCACGCCGCACGTCCAATTGAATCCCCGGATAATCCAGGTCCTGGGGGATGAGCACGTCGCTCACCCCGCGGAGGCGGCGGATCTTCTTCGCCATTTCGCCGGCGACCTGGTAAGCGGCTTCCTGATCGTTGCCCGAGACTTGAATGTCGATGGGAGCGGGCATTCCCTGGTTGACGATCGAATTCACCAGACCGCCGGTTTGGAAAAAGGTGGAAAGTTCGGGTAGATCGCTGGCCAGTTTGCGCCGCACGCGATCGATGTAAACGAAGCTGCTGGTTTTGTGCTCCTTCTGGAGTTGTACCTGTACAAAAGCGGTGTGCATTGCGGAATTGGGGGTGTAAATCGCGGAAAGATCGGCATTCACCCCGATGTTGGACACGATCATGGCGAGTTCGTCTCTAGGGACGACCTCACGAATGTCCTCTTCCACCCGCGCAATGTAGTTATTGGTGAGTTCAATCCGGGTGCCACTCGGCGCCTTCACGCTAATGACAAACTGTCCCGGATCGGTGCGCGGGAAAAAGGCCACGCCCAGCAACGGAGAAAGCGCCAGGCTGAGGACGAATCCACCCATGATGACCGCCACCGTCATCCAGGGGTTATGAAGCGCCTTGACGAGCGACTCGTCGTACTTAGCGAGGACGTAGTCGTATCCCCGATTGAACGGTATCAACACGCGTTGCAATAGGCCGGGTTCCTTTTCTCCCTCGGCTTCGCTACCGTGTTCCGTTTTGATGAATCGCGAGCAGAAAAGCGGTACGACGGACATCGCCACCAGATAGGACGCAGCCAGCGCTAACACAACTCCTAGCGCCAACGCACTGAAGAGATATTTGCTGACGCCGGAGAGAAACACTACCGGGAAGAACACAATGGCGGTGGTGAAGGTGGCTGCAAGGACAGCCAATTGAACTTCCTGACCGCCCTGCTCAGCCGCCGTGCGCGCCTCCTCGCCATTTTCCAGGTGACGGAAAATGTTCTCCAGCACCACCACGGAATTGTCGATCAGTCGCGACAAAACAAGGGCCAGACCGCCCAGTACCATGGTGTTGATCGAACTTCCGAAGGCGTTCAGCAAGAGAAAAGCGGCCAAACAAGAGATGGGGATCGAGAGCAGTACAGAAATTGTTCCCCGCAGTGATCCCAGGAACACCAGGATCATCACCGCCGTCAAACCCAGACCAATGCTGCCCTCGCGCAATACATTGCCGACCGCGAGCTTGACATATTGCGACTGATCGAATACCACCGTCGCGACCAGGCTTTTCGGGACGTCGAGCAGTTTTTCAACGCGGTCACGAACCCCATTCACGATCTGAATGGTGTTGCTGTTTCCTCCCTGCCGCAAAATGGGTAAGTACACTGACTTCTGACCATCGACCCGCACGATGTTGTATTGCAGCGCCGAGCCGTCTTCGGCATGGCCAATATCGCCGAAGCGTAGCACATTGTTGCCGATGGCCTTCAGCGGGACGTCATTCATCTGGCCGACGCTGGACAGTTGGCTGTTGCTATAGATGTTGTAATCGAACGGCCCAATGCGAACGTCCCCGGCGGGCAGAATGGCGTTGGCGTTGTTGATGGTGTCGACCACATCCATGGGGCTCAACTGCACAGCTTCCAGCTTTACCGGGTCAACATAAAACTGGATTTGCCGGTACTTGCCGCCGAACGGTTGCGGCACCGATGCGCCGGGGACGTTAGCGATCTGATTGCGAACATTGAATTGTCCCTGGTCGTGCAACTGGGTTTCGGTCAGACCCTGTCCCTTCAAAGTCACCAGGCAGACCGGCATACTGGAGGCATCGAACTTAAGCACCACCGGAGGCAGTGTTCCCTGCGGCAACCTTCGCAGATCAGCCATGGCAAGATTGGCGATCTCGCTGACGGCGGCGTCGGGATCGGTTCCGGGTTGGAAGTAAACCTTGATCAGGCTCACCCCGGTAAGCGAACGTGACTCGATGTGGTCGATGTTGCTGCCCAGCGTAAAGAAGCGTTCGAAGGTATCGGTGATATCGCCTTCGATCTGCTGCGGCGGCATCCCGCTGTAAAAAGTAGCGACTACCACCACAGGAATCTGAATCTCCGGGAACAAGTCCACCGGCATGCGGGCCACGGTGGTCACGCCCACGACAACGATGCCGAAGCACAGCATCAATATGAAAAACGGATACTTGATGGCAAAACTTGGCATTGGCTTACTCCGCGTCCGCGCTGTTGGCCGAGAGCGCGGTTTCTTTCGGCCGCACTAACTCGCCTGGCTGATAACTTCCGAGATTGCCGACAATGACCCGTTCGCCGGCAGAGAGTCCGCTAACAATCTCGACATTGCTGGAACCTTGCACCCCTGTCTGCACCTCGCGCTTCTGCACACGGTCCTGCGGGTCCACCACCAACACGCTGGTCTTGCTCTGGTCGCGCTGGATGGCGTTCACTGGAACGGTGAGGACGTCGTTGCGGCTGTCGGAGGCCAGCACCACATCGGCGTACATTCCGGGCTGCAAACGATACGCGGGATTGGGAACGTCGATTTCCACCTGCATGGTGCGGGTCGTGGGATCGAGCGCGCCGGTAAAGCGCGCCACCTTGTCGGTGAAGTGCTCGCCGGTGGCCTGGACTTTCACGTCCACGGCGTCGCCGATCCGCACCTTGGCGGCAACGGATTCCGGAACCGGAATGCGCAGGCGCAGCTCATTCACTTGCGCAACGGTAACGACGGGCGCGCCATTGCTGCTCGAAGTACCCGCCTGCACCAGGGAGCCGGTATCGGCATAGCGCCAGGTCACGACGCCGTCGTAGGGCGCGACGATGCGGGTGTAATCCGACAAGGCCGAGTAATGCTGCTGATTGGCCCTGGCCACTTCCAACTGCTGGCGGGCCGCGGCCAGCGCCGACTTGGCGGCATCCACCTGCGCCTCCGAGGCGCGGTCTTTCGCGTTGGCGTCGTCCAGTTCCTGGGCGGCGATGAGCCCCGGCCGCGCCTTGTCGGTGTTGACCAGCCGTGCCGCGTTGGCATGCAGGGCGACGTGGTCCGCCTCGGCGCGTGCCACGTCGCTCCCGGCGCGGGCAATCTCTTCCTCAGCGTGATGGCTGGCGGCCTTGGCTTCATCCACCTGCGCCATCAACTCGGGGACTTCCAGCACCGCCAGCACCTGCCCGGTGTGTACGCGGTCGCCGATGTCCACGTTGATGTGCTTGATGTAGCCCGCCACCTTGGCGTGCAGCTCGACGTTCTGGTAAGGCAGAAACTGCCCTGCGATGGAGAACGAATTAGCGATCGCAGACCGCTGTACAGGGGCCACAGCCGCCCAGACAATGTGCTCGCTATTGCGGTCGCGCCCGAGACTTCCGGCGCGCACGCGCTTGACCTGCCAGATCGCAATGATCAGGCACAGCACAGCCCCACCCAGCACGAGAAGCTTGTGGTTGCGACTTAACCTCATGGATTTTTCCTCGTTTGCGGCCAGTCCCACTCTGTGGTAGACCGGACGCATCGCACCGATAAATAAACAAATAACAAGAAAAACAACGATGATCTAGAAACAGAGTCCGGCTAGCGGGCGGGAGGTGGACGCAGGAACCGGTGCAGGTAGAGCTGAGTGCGTTGCGCCGGCGCCGGCGCACGATAGCCGCCATTCCATCGCAGATCACAATGCTGGCACAGGAAATAGACTAGAAGTGCGGCAAACCAAAGGAAGGCCACGCTGGGGGAAAGCGGCGGCGGCAGCGGCTTCTGGGCGTTGAGCCAGAGCTTCGATGCAGTGGCGCTACTTAGGTGGCCGCCCGGGTGATAGACCGACACCTTGGCATGCAACGCAAACAGGAAGACCAGTGCACAACAAGCCAGCAGCAGGAGCCGCCAGCCCGCTGCCAGCCATGTCTGATTCACCCGGGGGTCGAACCTCATCCTCCACATTATACGTATGCACCCAAACGCGTTAACCCTGGGCAACAGCCGATCGGCGAGTCTGCCTTCCGAAGATTGTCCACAAATCGGCATCTGGGAAGTCGGTGCCATAACTCAGACATCTTACCGAAACCTGCTTTGGCTCATTCCTTTTTCTCGTCCTGTGGCGGATTACGTTTCTTCCGCATGGATTCGCCGCGCATCTCGATGCGATGGGCATTATGAACCAGACGGTCGAGGATGCCGTCGGCAATGGTGGGATCGCCGATCTGCTCATGCCGGTGCGAAACCGGCAACTGGGAAGTGAGGATGGTGGAGCGAGTCTGGTAGCGATCCTCACAGATCTCCCAGACTTCGCGGCGCTCGTTTTCATTCAGTGGCGCCATGGCCCAGTCGTCGATCACCAGAACATCGATGCGGCCTAGTCGTGCCAGGAAGTGACGCAAGCTTCCATCGGCTCGTGCCAGGGCCAGTTCGCGCAGCAAGGCGGCAGCTCGCATTCTACGAGTTACGAGACACCGAGACGAGCAAAGACAGGGATCTTCACTCCGTCCAGGATCAAACCAAAAACGATGGCCGCGGCGAATTCACATAGCAGCACCGAGACGGGCAGTGGCGCCATCGCAATCCCGCGAACGGCCAAGGTTGAGATAATGAGAATGTCGGCCACAGAGGACGCTACGAGCCATATCGTCGGGCGCAGCCCCCAGAGGCGGCGGCGTGCTCGCAAGCCGTAGATTGTGGCTTGGCTGCCATATACGATGGCAACCACAGAAAGCGTTCTCAGCGTTTCTATTCCGAATCCCATTTCGAACTTGCCGACCGCTAGGACAGCTATACAAAACGCCAGAAAGCAACCGCCCAGAACCGTCCCTGCCATCGTAATCTTGCCGACTTGCCAGGAGTTCGGCATCGGCGATGGACGCACTCTGTCCGTGGTCAAAGACATGGCCAGGAAGTCGCCTGTGATCATCACAATGACCATCAACATGGGAGTCAAAACCGCATGTCCGGTCATGACGAGGCCAATCGCCAACAACAGCACCTGCACGATCTTCTTGAGGACGGAGTTCAGCGTGTAGGTAAGAATGCGCTGAAACGTGGTCCTGCCCTCCTTTACAGCGGCGACGATGCCCCCAAGGCCAGCCTCCGTCAGTACAATGCCCGCTGCCGACTTGGCGACATCGGTTGCGGTCGACACGGCAATCCCCATCTGCGCCTGCCGGAGTGCCGGCGCATCGTTGGCGCCATCGCCGCACATTCCGACCGTATGCCCGTTCTTCTGGAANNGCCTTGACCAGGTTAAATTTTCCTTCGGGAAGAATACCGGCGAAGACTGCGAAATCGGTTGGTTTTACTCCATCGGGAATCGCTCCCGGCGGGCAAACAGCCCCATCCAATCCAACCATGTTGGCTACGATTGCCGCCGTAGCCGGAGCGTCACCCGTTACCATGACCGTGCGCACGCCTAATGTCTTGAGCTCCGAGATCAGAGAGGTCGAGTCCTTACGCGGTGGGTCGCTGAGCGCGATTAGCCCAATGAGTTGCATGGACGCTGCAGGACCCGCAGCTACTGCCAAAACCCTGAAGCCTTGTTTTTCAAGTTCGTCGGCTAAACCTGCCGCAATGGGCGATGGGGAGGCGAGCTTCGCGACTACGGTGAAGGCTCCCTTGAGGATGCGCTCTACGCTACCCTTTGCGCCGGTCGCTGTTGCTTCGGAGGTTTTCTTGGCAGGGTCGAATGGCACAAACGCGATTAGCTTTGGCAGGTCCGATGCTGGCTTGTTGGTGGAGGCAGAACGAATCGCTGCATCCACAGCGTCATCGCCGCCCTCAGAACTGGCCAGGGCTGCCAAGCCGAGAACGTGGGCCTCGTCAAATCCGGGCAGCGGTTTAACACTGGTCACGGAAAGTTCATTGCGGGTCAGCGTTCCGGTTTTGTCTGCGCATAAGACATCGATCGTGGCCGCCTCATCGACAGCGGTGAGCCGGGTTGGCAGCACACCTAGCTTCGCCAAAGATCGCGCTCCAACTGCCGCCGCCAGCGTGAATGTTGCCGGCAAGGCCACCGGGATTGCCGCCAGAACCGACGTGAGCAACAGCGGGATGATCTCACTCCACGGCATCGCATGAAAGTAGGCATACGCTCCTATCAAAAGGATGACGACGCCGTTGAAAATAGCCAGATTACGCACGATGTGCAGCACAGCTTTCTGCTGCGAACTTACAACGTGGGCGGTACGCACCAGTTCTGCCGTACGGCCAAACTTGGTATGAGTGCCAGTGGCTGTCACCTCGGCGGTTGCTTCACCACGCCGCACCAGTGCTCCCGCATAGGTGTCAACGCCTGGACCAGCCTCAATGGGCAGAGATTCGCCTGTTAGCATGGATTGATCGAGCAGGACAGATCCGTCGATCAAATGCACGTCCGCCGCAACCACGCCGCCGAGTGACAACTTCACGATATCGCCACGCACCAACTCGGCAGCCGGTACTGTCTTCCAAACCCCATCGCGCTCGACGGAGGCATTCAAGGCGAGACGTGAGTTCAAGGCCTTCAAGGTGGCTTGGGCGCGGCCCTCCTGGAAATAAGCCAGGGCTGCGTTGAAGACCAGTAGGCCCGCAATGACCGCAGCCTCGGCATACTTATGCAGCACGACCTGAAGCACAATCGACGCTTCGAGCAACCATGGGACGGGCGCCCAGAACTTGACCAACGCATTCCGCAGTGGATGAGCCGACACATCGGGCATTGCATTAGGCCCGTCTTTTTGAAGACGGGTACGTGCTTCATCGCTCGTGAGTCCTTTTGAGGCAGTGTTCTGCCTCGGCTCTGCGGCCGGTGGTGCGATTTCGACAGCTCTATGTACGGCCATGGTTTTCGAGGGTGACCGCGGTACAGGCGACCACGCTTCCTTGGCATTCCCTTTGTTGCCATCTAGATAGTTTTCGATCCTAACTATGGCATCGCGTTCACGACCAAGCTGTTCTGTATTGCACAAGAACGCGCGGGGAATCATGCGCGGTCCTCCGCGGTTTCACCGTGACGAAGTTTCGTTAAGTCTGCATGAATCAATTCGGGCTGGCTCAAAAGGAGAGAGGCCTTCCGGCGACGGCCACTAGCTAGAGCATGCGCGCGCGCCAGTGTTCCCCCTCTGCCGGAAGCCCGGCAGTGAGTCATTCTGCACAGTATTTCGGTAGGGAATAAGCGAATCTATCGATGATCCAATAGCGCAGTTTATCCGGCAACCAGACGGTGTACCTCTGTGGTGACGGACGAGCGGTCACTGGGTGAAGTTCGGCAAGGGCAGTCCGCAGAGAATTTGTGCCCGGTTTCACGCGCTAAGACTACACGCGACGGCAATTGGGGCGACAGGGCTCGCCAACGGTATATAAGAGCAAGAGAGACAATTCTTGAGTCAACAACTTCTGTATCCTCTGCGATTCGAACCCATTTATCAGTATCGCCTCTGGGGCGGCCGACGTTTGGCCGACCTGCTCAGCGCACCGCTGCCCGGTGATGGTCCCATAGGCGAAGCATGGGTGCTCAGCGACCGCGATGACCATCAGAGCCACGTTGCCGAGGGACCGCTCAAAGGGCAAACCATCGGTCAATTGCTGAAGCAGTTTCCGGAGCAAATGCTGGGAAAGCTAGCCGGGCGTTTCCGCCGATTCCCATTGTTGCTGAAGTTCCTCGACGCGCGTGAAATGCTCTCGGTTCAGGTCCATCCAGGGGATGCACATGCGGATTTGTTGCCCGCGGGCGAGACCGGGAAGACCGAAGCATGGGTCGTGCTGGAAGCCGGGTCAAAAAGCCGCATCTATGCGGGCCTGAAGCCAGGTACGACTGCAGCGAATCTGCGGCAGGCCCTTACGAACGGTTCGGTAGCGGACGAACTCGCGTGGTTCACTCCGCAACCCGGCGACGGCGTTTTCCTGCCGGCTGGAACGGTTCACTCTCTCGGTGGCGACGTCGTGGTGTTCGAGGTTCANNTGTGAACATTTCTGGTTGTGGCGGCGGCGTGGACGATCGGCGTTTACTGTCGGCACATCGGATGTGCCATGTGTTCTGGTATGCATTGAAGGCATGGGCCAGATCGAGCACGGCGGCACCACGTATGCCGTCGGAACAGGAGACGTATTCCTCTTGCCAGCAGCGATCGGGACGTGCACTTTTCGGCCGCACAGTGCAGTTACTTTGCTGGAAATCGCACTACCAGATTGAATCGCGACAGATTAAGAGAACGGAAGCCTAGGTGAAAAAGCTAATCGTGTTTGATCTGGACGG
>PMWW01000040.1 GCA_003165795.1 Acidobacteriaceae bacterium | reverse complement strand
ACAAGCGTCGGCCTTCGCGACCAGAGTTGTGGAAGCCCGCCTCAAACGACCCATCGGGAAAATTCACGAAGTCAGCGCACTAAACCGGCTTACCAACTCCACTAACGCTGATGACTGGAATAGTCTGACCGACGATCTCAGCCAACTGGCCAGCAAATCAGGGCAGGCCATGACTCGTTCGGCCGCCGAGCGCGGCGTTCGCCGATTTTCAGCTTCGCTGCAACGTTCGATCGATGAACGCGTCCGTGCGTTGACAGAGCCAATCGCTAGCTCGGAAGAGCGAATCCTGAAACTTCGGCAGACCATAGACCAGGCCGAGCAATGGCTGCGCGATCTGGGAGCACTGTTTTCTGCCGAGCAGATGAGACTCTCGATGACGCTGTTGGCCCGCCGAAAAGAATTTCTGAAGCAGGTTCTGCCCATCGCCCGTGAAGAGTTCGAGCATGAGACGAGTGCTGTCGCCGCGACGTTTGGCCCGGCGAGGCGGCGAGAACTCGCGGCGTTGGCCCAGGCTATCGCTCGGCGGCATGTTATGCCGTGGATGGATACGGAAGAGGCGCAGGCGGAAGAGCTTTACGGGGCAGTCACGCAGCGCTTCGTGAATCTGGTAAACGGTCTCCTTCAGCGAATTTGTGAGGAGCAGGGAGCCGACATCTCGAACTTGCCAAGATCGTTGGATGAAGAACGCGGCTTCCGAACGCGCTCCCGCTTCTTCTTTCACGACATGATCACCATCGCGCAGCCGCCTTCGCCGCTGTTGTACTTACTGGACATACTGATGGGCGCACTTCATGTCGGGAGGTGGTTCGAAAACGATGCGTTGAAGTTTCTAGAACACCTCCTGGACACCAATGCCTCGCGAGTTCAAGGCGATGTGGAGCAGCGTGTGGTCGAGAGCCGTTTGCGGCTCGAATCAGACGTGCGGAAACTGCTTCGTGAAGTGAGTGTCTCAGCCGAGCAGGCACTTTCAAAGGCCAGAGAACTTATAGCCGCGGGTACTAACGCCGTGCAGAACGAGCTGGAGCGCCTGGGCAAGTTACAAGAAGACCTGAATTATTAGTGACCATTCCTAACGTCTCGGCGATTGGTCCTGTCAAACCCCGCAGGGTCCACGAATGCTATCGGGCCCATTTCGCGGCGGAAATCCACTTGAGCGAATTGTTTGAATGTTAAGTCGAGTGAGGAGCACGGGTGTACAAAAAGCTGAACTCAACGGGAACGTTGATTCAGAGAACAACCACGGAGGCTCCTCATGGAGAGTATGTATTACATCGGCCTGGATGTTCACAAGAAAACGATTAGCTATTGCATCAAGGATACGAGTGGGCATGTCCTGCTGGAAGGCAAGATCGGGGCCACGCGAGGCGAACTGGACAGCTGGATGAAGACTCTTCCTCAGCCCTGGAGCGTAGCGATGGAAGCCACGATCTTCACGGGCTGGATCTACGATCATCTGCTGCCCCACGCGGCCCAGGTAAAGGTGGCGCATCCTCTGATGCTGCGCGCCATCGCGGCGGCGAAAAAGAAGGAACGATCGGATTGATGCCGGCAAGATTGCCGACGGCCTGCGCTGTGACTTCCTGCCAGAATGCCACATGGCAGCAACCGAGATTCGGGATCGACGTCGAACCCTACGCTACCGGCATCTGCTAGTGCGCCAGAGGGTGCAACTGAAGAACAGGGTTTCGGGCCTACTGATGGAAACCGGAGTGAGCTATAACAAGCAAAGGCTGCACAAGGTGGGCTACTTCCGTGAACTTCTGTCGAGCAACGAGGAGATCCATTCCAATATTCGACCTTTGCTGAAGCTCAGCCGGGATGCCATCGTACGGCTGCAGAAGACGGAATATGCCCTGGTGAGTTCGCTGCAGCCGGACCCCTTGCTGGCCGACAGAATCAAGAGTCTCAGGACGGTTCCCGGAGTGGGGCCGATCACCGCCCTGACCTGGGCGCTAGAGATGGGGGTGACCTGCTCCCCAGAAATTAGTCCATTGGAAATGTGACTTCTCCCATTTAGGATGGCCCGCCAGGGCCAGAGGAGGAGTCGTGAGAAAGAGTCGATTCAGCGAAGATCAGATCATCGCCATCCTGAAAGAATCGGATACGTGCCAGCAGTTCTCTCCGCCATGCAGATGCTTGGCGCCACTTTTACCAACTGATCCCGGGCAGACCGCAAAGCGAAGCGATCCTAACGGAATTATCTTCGCGGTTCCGGGTGCACAACCGTGAATTCGCTATGATTTTTCTGAGCAAGAATGATCAATGTCGCCCGTCTAATCACATGAACTCCCTAAATGTCGTCGACATCAATGGGCGGGGCAAGGGGACTCAAACGCCGTCCCCTTGCCCCACACCCCCATCCCCGCTGAAGCCAAGCTATGGAAATTTAGCCGGGAACTCAGCTATTCCTCAGTTCAATCCAAGATAGCGATCGTGATCAGGACATTCCGTACCCTATCCGATGGGGCGACCAGCCGGATTACCTAACAGACGGGGATTTGTCGTCAGCTGACAATTCGGTTGCGAGTGAACTTCTGACGAGGTACAGGGTGCTCACCGGTGATCGCGGAAGTCGCTTCACCTCTCCTGTCAGTGAAACTCACCGCCTCCAGTGTTCTTCCCGAGTCACGGACAAACCGGAAGTTGACTGAAGCAAAGCCGACTTTTGGGGAGTAATCNNGAGTAATCGGCCTCGGAGAGCGCTTTGCCGATATTGCACTCCTGGAAGTTCGGCTATGGCGCCGGTTGACCAGGCCGCTGAAGTGAAGCCAAGGTCTTTTTTAAGCCAAGCTGCTTGAGCATCGATCGCAGCCGGCGAAGGTGCTGCCGAAGTCCCGCTCGGACCAGCCGAAGAGACTCAAAGCCGATTTTATCAATCAATGATTGCTCATAGAGACCTTGAGAACAGAAAGTCCGTCAACGTAGCGTAGCCATCGACCTCGACACGAACCATTAGTTTGGGTTTCTTCATTTGGTCGCCAGCATCTTCGTCATGGCCAGGATGTGGTGCACGATTTCGTCCGGGCGCTCCTCTGGAACAAAATGACCACAATCGGCGATCGATCCGCCCTCGACGTTCTGAGCTACCATTTTGATCATTTTTCGAATCTGGACGCCCTGAGCTCTCTCCCCTCCGAGCGCCACTACAGGCACTTGAACCCTCTTCTTGGTCAGCGGAGCGGTCTGTTCCATGGTGGTGAATGCCGCTCGGTAGACGCCAAGCGCCCCGAGCACTCCTTCGCGCCCGGAAAAGGTGCGCAGATACTCGGCTGTGGCCGCCGCGTCAATCGCATCAGACTTCGCCGCGGCTCTCTCGTAGAACCAGGTCAGGAATGCGCGTTCGTTCCCAACAATAAGTCGCTCGGGAACATCGGGCGCAAGCGGCAGAATCCACCACCACATTGAACCCTCTTTCATCGCCTCGGGAGTGTAAGCAATGATCTTCGTGAGAATTTCGGAGAGCATCACCGGAACTTCGATGTAGAGCAACCCTGCGACCTCCTCCGGGTGGTCGGCCGCCCAGAGAAGCGCCGGAGGCGCACCCATGTCGTGCGCTACCAGCGTAAGCGGGCGGCCAGCCGCGAAACCAATCTCTCGCACCAGGGCGCGGAACTCTTCGGCCAGCGCACGGGCGTCGTATCCTTCGCTTCCGGCCGGCTTATCGGAATCTCCATAGCCACGCATGTCAGGAACGAGGACCGCGTTTCCTGTCTCTGCTAAAGCGGGCATCACTTTTCGCCAGACGTAGCCGGTGCTGAGGAAGCCGTGCCAGAGAAGAATAGGGGGGCCGCTTGGATTGCCGCCAAGGAAATAGTGGAGGCGCACCCCATTAATGCTCACCGTGCTGCTTGTAAAGCCTGGGATTATTTCAGCTGGTGTAGAGTCGTTCATCGCAAATCTCCCTCAATACTCGCCGCAGAGCGGATCATCAAAACTGGCTCTCCCATGTTCGCCGCGCAATTGCTGCCGCAGGAAGTCGCCGATATACCACTACGCCTCTCTAAGTAGTTCGGTGCGGTACTTGGGCGCGAGCGCCTTAACTCTCTCGATGAACGCGGCCTGCTCCTTTTCGCTTAGCTTCGGCGGGGGCGTGGTACGCGTCGCGACCGGTACTCCAACCTCCATGAAGAATTCCTCTTGTCCCGCGGGAGAGCAGATACAAAGCATACGCACGGCGCCACTGGAAGTGTTGTGAAACTGATGGGGAGCGTTGGCAGGAATGTTCAGCGTCTCGCCGGCTCGCACGGTTGACCTTTTGCCCCGGAAGGTTGCTTCCATCTCTCCTTCGAGCAGGATAAAGGTCTCCTCGAAGTCATGCCGATGTGGCGGCGGCCCTCCACCCGGCGGGATGTGCATGTCAATTAGGCAGAAGCGTCCATCGGTCTGCTCGCCCGTCACGGTGATGGTATAGGTATCGCCGACCAAGCCGATGTGAGGGAGGTTGTCGGATTGCGCCAGCGTAAGAGCGCGTTGGGGGTTGTCTGGAGGGATCGTGGGTAAGGCAGCAGACATTTCGTTTCTCCTTTTCTGGGTTCCCTTTGTTGTCGGTTCGATTGAAGGCGCTCACACCTTCCAAAGCACATTCGACTGCGTGTCCCGACCGGCGCGACGCCCGGGTTCGTAGTGTGTCTTTTGCTAGGTGACTGGGGCAATGATGGGGGAGGACGCGAGCAAATATGGGACCAGGGTCCCGCCTTCCGGCGTCGCCCAGTTCTGCGCCAATTCGGCGATGATCGTATTGGTCGCCGTGAGTACCACACCGGCATGTTCCATCCGGCGGCGTGCCGTGTCCTCCTGTAGTTCGAAAGAGGATCCCGAAGCATCCAGCACAGCCTGCACTTCGTACCCATCGTCGACGGCATTGATGCTGGGGAAAACCAGACATATGTCGGTGGTGACGCCGGCCATCACCAGTTGCTTGCGGCCAGTGGCCGCGACTGCGGCCTTGAAATTAGGGTCGGCCCAGGCGTTGACGATACCCAACCGTTTGACGCGCGCTTGGTACGCTTCGGGCGCGACTTGCTGGAGTGCGGGAGCGAGCGGGCCCTGAACATGGTCCTCCATGCTGGCCGTCATCACGATGGGCATTCCGAGAGTCTTCGCCGCCTTGGCCAAGAGAACGGCATTACGCAGCGCAGCGTCCGACGCAATATTCTTGACCAGTTGCATGGTGCCGATCTGGTGGTCGATCAGGATCAGCGCGGCGCTTTCGCGCTTAAACCAGCGCGATTTCGGAGTGTCTGTTTGCGGCATAAGAATTTCCTTTCGTTTTTCTGTTGTGATGTTCCGTCTCGTTGGACCATCTGAAGCGACTCACGCTTTCCATAGCCAGCTCTTACGCCCTTGTGCAGATTCGTAATGTATAGAATGCTCGGCCAATTTCCTTCGATACATTCTCTGGCGCAACACAGTGTTGCTCCAGTGCAATACTGTGGTAGTCTGAAAGAACGCAGGCAAATCAACGAAACCGGACACCCATTTGCCCAGTTTTGTCTTCATGCTCCTGAAAGCCAGAAAGCGCCACAAGTGAAGGACCTCGATCTCAACGACATCCGCACGTTTGTTGCGGTCGCTCAGGCGGGTACACTGACGGCTGCGGCAAGGGAGCTGCAGCTACCGACTTCTACAGTGAGCCGGGCTTTGACCCGTCTTGAAAAGCGGCTTGGCGTTCTCGTCGTGCAACGCGGCCCTCGGGGCCTTGTCCTAACCGATTCCGGGAAGGAATATCTGCAATCCTGCAGACACGCGTTGCAGATACTCAGACATGGCCGGGATTTGCTGGAAAACCGGCGCTCCAGCCCAAGCGGGCTCATTAAGGTGGTTTGTCCCGTCACCATGGCCCGCGATCTATTGGCGCCTTTGCTGAAAGAGTTCCTTGGACGCTACCCCGACCTACGCGTCGAGATCGAACCCTATGCAGCGGATTGGGATCAGGAGCCACGAGAAGACGCGGATGTATTCTTCAAGTTGTTGGCGCCGAAGGATTCCTTGCGACATGTGAGACCTTATCCAGGGACAGCTCGAGGACTCTTCGCCAGTCCCGGCTATGTCCAGGCGTCGAGCAGTCCGGTGACACCAGAAGAGCTGACCGCTCATCGCTGCGCAGGTTCCGGACCATGGAAGCTAAGCCGGGGCAAGAAGATCGTAGCTCCGAACATCGTTTTTCAAGTGGTCACGAGTGACCCGACGGTAGCTCTGAATCTTGCTGTCAGCGGATTTGGCATCGTCATTCTCCCGATTTGGATGGCGAAAAGCCCGGACGTTCGCAAGCATCTGACGCCTATTCTCCCCCAGTGGACTCCTGAACCGATTACCCTATGTGCACTCTTCTCAACTCCCTCGCGCTTGACGCCCAAAGTTCAAGCTTTGTTGGACTTTCTCGCCGAATATATCGGAACGGATCGCGACCCCAGACTCAAACTGAATCCAGGGAAAGGCTGCTTCACGGATCGATTGCTTGCACCAACTTCGGGCCCATGACTGCGTGACTGCTTAAAGATAGGCTTGTTCCAACCCCGTCGAGTCCTCGGCGAGATGGGAAAGTCAGCGATACTTTGCGTCGGAATTAGTAACGAGAAACGATAGGTCCCTATCGGGACTGCCCCGGCCGAGGAGGCGAGATTGAGCGCAGCTTTCCTCGCCGGGGCAGTTTCGATAGGGTCGTTTGAAGTAAGTCGCTGGTGTTTGCGACGGACGCGGTGATCTACCTATGGGATTTCGATCGGCGCCAGATGGATTTTGTGGGTGTTGGATCGGCGAGGTGGGACGAATCGTGCTATCCGGACTCTGGTTTCGGCGGAAGTGGAGGCCGGAGTGGCGCTTGCAAATGCGCTTCGCGCGGGTCGTGGGCGCAGGCAAAGCGCACACCGGCTTTTGCGTGCGCTAGCACGACAGCGTGGAGGGCAGATAACGACTTCGGGAGCGGTGAGTCTCTCATGAACTGTCAACACTGCACCTCCTTGGCTGGGCCGGGGTCAGGCTTGGATGGAAGTAAAGC
Organism: Acidobacteriaceae bacterium; assembly: GCA_003165795.1. GTDB lineage: Bacteria > Acidobacteriota > Terriglobia > Terriglobales > Acidobacteriaceae > Bog-257. Next base: position 331 of record PMWW01000040.1, on the reverse strand, counting down.
TGGCCGCAGGTGAGCCGTTCGACAACCAGCATGATGCCGGAGCATGCTGGACAGCGCAGGCTGGGGGACTCGGGTGGATCGGCGCATGCCGTTGCGCCGAGCAGAACGCGGCAGCGTTGGAGCGCAGCACTCCGTCTGCGGTTGGCGAATAGTCCAAAGTGGCGGATGCGAACCAGGCCACCGGGCAGGACGTGAAGGAGAAAGCGGCGCAGGAACTCATGAGCGGAAACAGTCATGACCTTGTTCTTGCCGCGGTGGGCGTAATCTCGCCAACGGAATGAGACGCTGTCGTTTTCAAAAGCCACGATCCGATGGTTGGAGATGGCGACGC
>PMWW01000039.1 GCA_003165795.1 Acidobacteriaceae bacterium | reverse complement strand
GGGGGTGGGGGTTGTCGTTGTGCTGGTGAGCCTGGATGAGGGCCACTTCACTGTGTCGACAGCGTTCTTGCGTTCGTTGCTCGGAAGACACTACGCTGCGCGAGAGTCTCATTGGACGCTAAGGAACTTCGGCAGGTTTTCTGCCGCACGGCCCATATCGCGAGCAAGGCTTAGTTTCGCGACGTTGTGGGCGAAGGCGCTGTTGATATAGTCGAACTCCGCGCCCGCCAGCGCTTCCTGCGATTGAACCAGTTCAACGCTGTCGGCCACTCCCGCCTCCACACGCTGCCGCGAGAGATCAAGGGTCTCCTTGGCGACCCGGACATTCTTCTGCGCTACTTCCACTTCGCTGGTTGCCGCCTGTAGGTCGAAATAAGCCTTCCGAATTTCCCCCTCTACTTGCAGTTTGAGATCTTCGAGTTCGGCACGTCTTTGCGTTAATGTGGCGTCGGCTTGCTCAATATCGCCCGCAGTCCGGCCGCCTTCCCAGATGGGAAATCGCAGTGTTCCCGCGGCCGAGAACGTACCGTGAGATTGGGACGGATTGGTCCCGATCACTCCATAATCGGCGTTAACGGAAAGGGAGGGCAGTCGTTCAGAGCGCGCGGAAGATAGCGCGAGGCTGGCGGCTCGGACCTGAGCCGCCGCTGCCTTCAAATCCGAGCGTTGCTCGAATGCCTGTCTCAGAACCTCTTCCACGGTAATAGGTGGCGCAGGTGAGAAAGGGACGTTATCGGAAAGATCATACTGATCGTTTGGCGGCAAACCGGTGATCCGCGCCAGATTGATCTTCTGCTTCGCAAGATCGTTCTGAAGTGAAGTCACCCGCTGCTGTTGGGTAAGGGCTTGCACCTGGCTGCGATCGACATCCACTTGTGCCACCACGCCAACGGCTCGTTGCTGGAACGCTTGTTGGTAGAGAGCGTTGGCTGTGTCCAGCTGGGCAAGTGCTGATTGCACTCTCGCTTTGTCGGCAAGGACCAAAAGATAGGCGCCGCCAACGGCTAACACCACGAGATCGCGAGAATCTTGAAACCACAGTTGGTCTGCATGCAAGGTTTCAGCCACAGATTTATAGTTTTTCCATGCGGTAAGATCCACCACGGTTTGCAGAAGCCGGGCCCGCAAGTCGATGTAGTTGTACGGTCCCAAAATCGTTGGCAAATTGAATCCTTGAATCTTAAACTTGAGGCCCTCAGCTGCCAGGCTGGTCTGCTGGACAGTTTCGGCCAGATCGCCCGTGAGGTTGGGGAGTAGCGCGCTGCGAGCGACCCGTGTCTGCCCATGAGCCTGCCGTACCACCTGGGCGAGTCCTATCGCTCCGAGATTGTACTCAAGCCCGCGTTGGATCGCGTCTCGCAAAGACAGCTTGCCGGAAAACGGCATGTTGGAAATACTAGATGTACTTCCTAAGTAAGCTCCTTGAACTTGAACCGTGGGATTGAGTGTGTTGACCGTGCTCGCTACGCCCGGAGTGGATGACTGCGTTGCTGTCACCGAGCCGCTCTGAGTGGTTCGGCCCGACAGCGGCAACTGAGTTGCTTGCGTGCCCTGGTATTGGGAGGACGGCGTCTGGGCAAACGCGTTGCCGCTTGCAATGCTCATGCTGAGCAGGATCAATGTTGCACTCGTCTTCAGGCGATTCGGCAGGGTTTTCAGTTTCGTCTTCCTCACAATTGACCGTCGCTTTCTTTCCTAACTAAGTTGCTTGCGAAATCGCCAGACGCTGAGCGAAACCAGAACGATAGTAAAAATCAACAAGGCCAGGAAATTGGGCCAAAGAGCGACGAAACCGCTGCCTTTGAGCATGCCGCCGCGGGCGATGGTCGCGAAATGGTGAATGGGATTGAAGATCGTCAAGGATTGCATCCATCGCGGCATCGCTTCGACTGGGTTCAGAGCTCCCGATAGAGAAGACAACGGGGGGTTGATGAAAAAGGCAGTTAGCTGTGCCTGCTGCGCCGACTTACTGAAAGTTGCAATCACCGTGCCAATACTGATACCGGACAAAATACACAACACGCCGCCAAATAAAACGTAGGGCAAGCTGCCATGAAATGGGATGTGGAATACGATCTTGAGTACCGCAACGCACATCAGCATCATTGTGCAGAGCAAGGCAAACAGCGGCACGATCTTGGCGATAATGATCTCTGATGTGCTCGCGGGAGACATGAGCAGTTGCTCCATCGTCCCGGTTTCGCGCTCTCTCACCATCGCTGCGGATGCAACCAATGAACTGTTCATAATCAGCAAGAGACCGAAAACACCGGTCGCAATGAACCAGGAATCGATCAGGCCGGGGTTATAGATGAAGGCTGGCATGATTTGCACTTGTCCTCGGCGGCTTATCTCGGACGCGGCAACCTGCTTACGGCTGGCATGAATGCCCGTACTCTGTAGCCCTGCGGTGTAGGTTTGAATTATGGCTTCCGCATAGGCTTGGCTGATGGTGGCGGTATTCGCGTTGGTGGCGTTCAACAGGAACTGGACCGTGGTGGAACGTCCGCGGTGCAAATCCCGGGCATAGTCGTAAGGGATGACAACTCCGGCGTCTACCCTGGCCTGACTGATTGAATCCCCGAGTTCATCTACCGAGAAGTAGTAACCTCCGAGGCGGAAGCTTTCGCTCTCGGTCAGGATCGCGACTAACTCCCGGCTCTCCGGAGTCTTGCTCTCATCGACCACACCGAGGCGAAGGTTTGCCACCGACGCGCTCAGCGCGAACCCAAAGAGCGTCAGTTGCAAGATAGGAGGAACAATCAAAGAGAGCATCAAACGACGGTCGCGCCGGATCTCGTTGAACTCTTTGAGGACGAGCGCGCGGAACCGATGATTGAAGACGTTTTGCAAGAGGGTCGTCATTTGACTACGCCTTTAGCTGCATTCGGCGCATGCTATACCATCCAGTCCCGTAGAAAACCGACCCGATGATGCCGATGATCGTGACCTTCCACCAGTCAGCAGGCCAGCCGCCACCTTGGAGTAGCGCATCCCGCACCACCTCGATGTAGTACCGGCCCCACATGAAATTCGAGATCCAACGCAATCCCGCAGGGATGTTTTCGATTGGAAAAATCAGACCGGAGAGCAGAAACACCAGGAGAAAGCCGCCGAGGGCCACCACTTGCATCGCGGCGACCTGGCTCGGGATCGTCGCTCCCACCATGGTTCCAAAGGCCGCCACGCAGAATGTGTAGAGAAGCGTGGCGACGATGAAGGGGGTTGGGTCGCCCGCCAGCCCCAAACCAAAATATGTAAACAGGAGGACAAGCATAAGTACACACTCGGCGAGCGCGACTACCATGAAGGCAAGAATTTTCCCCAGCAGGAACTCGTGCGCGGAGATGCTCGAGACATAAACCTGGAGAATTGTTTTCAGCTCCGATTCTTTTGCCATGGCGAGAGCGGCCAGTAAGGGAGGGAACATCGAGAGTCCCAGCACGAAGATCCCTGGACCGTAAAATTTCTTGGCAGAGAGTCCTGGGTTGTACCAGAGGCGAATCGCCGTTTGGACTAGCGCGAGTCCTTGGTTGCCAGCGATACGTTGATTGTAGGCACGTGTAATCTCGTTCGCGTAACCCACCGTAAGCTTCGCGGTATTGGCGTCAGAGGCATCTACCAGCAATTGAACGGGAGAACTTGATCCTAGCGCCATGTCCCTTCCAAAATGCACCGGTATGATCAGGACCGCCCTGGCCGTGTTCGAGCTGAGAGCCTCCTCGGGTTGTCGATCTATCGGCCAAGACACGACATGGAGAGTAATGGAAGCGCGAATCGCGTCCACAAAATCGCGCGAAGCGGGTGAATCATCAAAGTCCTGCACGATGACCGGAAGATTGTTTACGGTCAACGAAAGAGACACGCTCATCAGGAGCAACAAAACCAGCGGAAGCACCAGGGCGAGAACCAGCGTCCGCCAGTCACGGCAGATCTGAATCAGCTCTTTGCGGGCTTGCGCTACTACACGTCGCATCGCATGCGCTCCTTACGGTTCACTCTTCCGCTGCGACCTTTCCCTGCTGGCGCGCTTTTTCGATCACGTTGATGAATACGTCTTCGAGGGAAAAGGGTTCTTCGCGCGCGCTGATCACCCTGATTCCATTGCTTTCAAGCTTCTCTGTCGTGGTCCGCTTGCCTGCCTCAACATCTTCATCGGTGACGACATGAAGACGGTCGCCGAATAGGGAAACTCGCCAACGCTCGGTGTCGCTCTTCAGGACGTCGGCAGCGTGCTGCGGCTGGTCGACGATGAATTCAAGTAGATGGCCGGTTTGCGCGCTCTTGATGCCGCTTGGTGTTCCTTGTGCCACCAGTTCTCCGCCAGCCATGAATCCCAGGCGGTTACATTGTTCCGACTCTTCGAGGTAATGCGTAGTCACAAGAATCGCCGTGCCTGCATCTGCCAGGCGGTTGATCATCACCCAGAAAGCCCGCCGGGCAAGAGGATCGACCCCAGAGGTCGGCTCATCGAGGAAGAGCACGCTCGGTTCGTGCATGATGGCGGCGCCGAAGGCGACACGCTGCTTCCAGCCTCCAGGCAGACTGCCAGTGATCTGGTCTTCCTTCCCTTCGAGTCCCGAGAACGACACCACCCAGCGAATTTTCTCGTTGCGCTCACTCTCGGGCACGCCGTAGACGCCAGCGAAAAAGCTGAGATTCTCTCGGATGGTCATGTCGTTATAGAGCGAGAACTTCTGCGACANNTGCGACATGTAACCGATCTGCTGACGAATGCTTTCCGAGCGGAGGTTGCCCTGCTCGCCGGCCAGCCGCATGTTTCCGCTTGTAGCCTCGAGCAGTCCGCACAACATCCTGATCGTGGTTGTCTTGCCAGCGCCGTTTGCACCCAGGAGACCGTAGACTTCTCCATACGGAATCTCAAGAGTCACATTCTTTACCGCGGTGAACGCTCCGAACTGTTTCGTCAGATTGTCCGCTCCGATCGCAATTTGACCGTGCAAGTCCGAGTGGTCGTGGTGACCTGGGAACGGTGGATTTTTCGACTCTTCGCCTAGAGCTCGCAGGCCGGCAACGAACACGTTCTCGAGAGTCGGTCCATCGACGCGAACGTCGCTAATGTGCAGGCCGGCTTTGCTACAGAGTTCTTCAACGATTTGGCCCGCTTTGTCTGGGTCGTGCGCCAGGACATCAAGACGATCACCAAAACGCTCCACATCCATGATGTCCTTCAGCGGACCGGACACCTCTGACAGCACGCGTTCCGCTTCGCTCAAGTTGTCGACGCGAACTTCCAGTCGCTTGGCGCCCAGACCTTCTCGTAATTCGGCCGGAGTGCCGATTTTCCGGATCTCGCCTTTGTGAATGAGCGCGATCCGATTGCACCTCTCGGCCTCATCCAGGTACGGCGTCGAAATCAGGATGGATAAGCCTTCGGCGGCCAGGTGCGCCAGGGCGTCCCAAAACTCGCGCCGTGATACTGGGTCCACGCCGGTTGTCGGCTCATCGAGCACGAGCACGCGAGGTTGCGGCACCAAAGCGCAAGCCAGCGAAAGTTTCTGCTTCATTCCGCCGCTTAACTGCCCAGCCAGCCGGCCTGAGAAGCGATCCATGTCGAACATCTGCAGATACCGGCGGCCCCGCTTCACGATGTCGTCGGATGCGACGCGGCGCAAATCGCCAACATAGCGGATGTTTTCGATGACTGTAAGATCGGGGTACAAGCTGAATGCTTGAGTCAGATAACCTGTCTGGGAGCGCGCCTCTCGCGCTGGTTGGCCAAAAACCTCAGCCGATCCCGCGCTTGCTTCCATGACTCCGGCGAGGATCTGGAACGTCGAAGTTTTCCCCGCACCATCTGGGCCGATCAAGCCAAAGATCTCGCCTTTGCCGACCTCAAAACTGATTCCGCGAACGGCTTCGAGTTTGCCGTAGCGCTTCCAGAGCTCGGTGATTCGAATTGCGATCGTCTCCGGACCATTGGAACCACTTCTGGAAGTCAACGGAGTGGAAGTCGCAGTTGTCATTTGCGCTTTTCTTCCGGCCAACGATCGCCTGCCACCAGGATTTCTCCGTCCGACGGCATACCCGGTTTGGCATATCCCAGTGCTCCTTTCAGCTGCAACTTCACGCCAACGACTTGTTTCACGCGGTCATCGCGGAAATAGGTGTTCTCTGGAGTGAACGTCGCTTGCGGGTCGATGCGCGAAACGTATGCGTCGACCGGCTGCGTGGGATTCGAATCCAGATACACGTGCGCAGCCTGGCCGAGCTTGACCTTGCCGATCTGTCCCTCGGGAATAAAACCTCGCAGGTACACCTTGCTGAGGTCCAGTAGAGTGATGACCGGGGTCCCGGAGGTAATCACCTCTCCCGGCTCTGCCACGCGCGTTACGACCGTACCGTCAAAGGGCGCTTTCACGGTTAGATCCTGGCGATTTTCCCGCGCTTCAGTGAGCTGTGCCTGGGCCTGACCAACGCTCGCCATCGCGTCGGCAATGGCTGCTTGCTGCTGCGCCAGTTGCATGTTCACTCCGGCTACGCGGCGCTTGGCGCCGACCACAGCGGCCGCCTGCTGGTCCGCTGTTGACACAGCTTGTTTCCCTTGACGCTCGGATACGGCTCCCGATTTCGCCAGTCGCGTGTATGCCTCTTTGTCGAAGCTGGCAATGTCGTGGGCGGCTTCTTGCTGAGCAACGTTCGCCTCTTCCTGCCGCAACTGTTCCTCGAGGACCGCAATCTGGTCTCGTGCCGACCTGGCCTTTGCTTCCGCTTGCTGAAGCTCGGCTTGCGCTTGCTCCACACGTGCCCTCAATTGCTCGTCGTCGAGCACCGCGATGATGTCTCCTCGGGAAACGCGGTCCCCCTCGCGCACTCGGATTTCGAGAATACGGCCGCTCGTCTTGGGGGACACAGCCGAGTCGTCACCTTCGATTCGACCGCTGAGTAGCACGATGTTTGCTGATATCGGCGGGGCGGAGAAGAACACTTTCCAGACGCCGAATCCGACGGCAGCGAGAATCAAAATGACAACCGACGGAACAATGAGGCGACGGGCCATCGAGTGGGGCGGCTTCGCATCGGCAGGCGCAGATTTTGGTTTTGCTTGACCAGGCTGCGCTACCGCAGGAACAGATTGCGGGTTTGGTTGGGGCGGCTGACCTGCCACTGGCGCCGGTTGCGGTTTTATTTGGGCGGGCTGCGCTGCGGCAGGAACAGATTGTGGGTTTGGTTGGAGTGGCTGCGGATTGGAACCATGACTCCCCAAGGCCGTAATCGCCGCATCAAAAGTTTGGACTTCCTTCTGTGCTCGTTCCCGCTCTTGCTTCAATTGCAGGACTATTTCAGACACGTTTCCCACCACCGCCGCAGGCGGCGGTTTTGGTTCGAGGTCCGCTCCTACAATTGCAGGTTGCGGGTTAGGTAGCGGTTCTGGTTGCGGTTGATCCTGCTTTAGAAGCTCTTGAGGCTTCTCGACCGCCTGTTGTTCGGTCATTTGTTACCTCAGCTTGTCTTGCACGGTAGCTTGCCGACCACCAGAATTAGCTTGTCGAAGATACGCCAGCGAAAAGTCCCAAATATGCTCAGCGATCCGGTCCACCTGCACCGGTGTCATTTCTAACTCCGGCCAAAGTTGCTTCAGTAGAGGGCCCGCCAGAACATAAACAAGGATTTGTCCCATGACGCTGTGTGCGCACAGCCGGGTCTTCTCATCCTTGGGAGGCAGATCGGTGATGCTCCCGATCAGTTCGAGCAGTCGCTTGTAAATCGGCCGGGACACTTCGTTGACGACTCGCGACAGCGCGGGGGTGGGCTGCACAAGTTCGTGCACCATGATTCGAAAGTGCCAGTCCGCCAAATTTGGCTCGGCCACGCTTTGCAGGCGAGCTTTGATGACCGCCCGCAAGATGTCTTCTGGAGGTGCATTCTGATCAAGTGCCCTGTTGATTGCATCCACCCGAGCCGCCCGCACCGATCGCTGCAATACTTCGGTATACAGACCTAATTTGTCGCCGAAGTGATAGTTGACCGCTGCGATATTGGCGCCNNTCGGCGAAGACGTGACCGGCGGCCTCAATCAGCTTCTCACGTGTTGAAGCAGCAGCCTTGGGCGCGGACACCCGATGCGTTTGCCTTCGAATTTGTTTCGCCAGGAACATTAAACAACAGTCTTAAACGACAGTCTGAAACATAAGTTTGAATCTCACCGAGGCTATCTTGTCAGATTCGTGATCACGAAAGATGTGCACTGTTGCTCATACTTGCAGGAAAGCGCTGGTGGACCGATGAGGATACGCGGCATTCCTGAGCGCAACAAGGCGAATCCAGAAATTACGATGAAGTGCTCAGGATGACGATCTGATATTCACAAACGAGTCGGTGATTCTGGAGTACTCTAGAGATAGTCAGTATCGGATGGACGGTTAGAATCGTGTGAAAGCGGGATCACAACAATTTTCCGGGGTTCGACTCCTCAAGTATCTCTTCGAACAGTTGGCCAATACGTCCATGTATTCTAGGACAACTTTAACTCAAATATTCGCCGTCACAAGAAATTAGGCGCTGTTATGAACCACGCGATCAAGAAATCCGTTGTCGACGATTGTATCCGAATTAAAGACCTTGGCTACAGCTCTTCCCACCACATTCGCATGTATGGCGAGCAACTTGAGATTGTGTCCGATCCGGTTCCTGACGGGAATGGGGTTTCAGTCCAAGTGACAAGTGCCGCCGAGCCGACGAAACGGACGCTGCGGCTGCCGACCTCACTCCTCGTAGGTTTCAAAGACTTGTTTCCCAAAGTTAGCAAAGCTGCCAGCCGATGACAAGGCAGCTTGAATCGGACGCGCACGGAGAGTCTCGGAAATGCCGAGTTCGTCGCGGGCATGCGCGCCTAGCGCGTCATGGGCCATCAACTGCTCGGCAACCTGCTTCGCCAGCGATGGATCGAGTCCGCGAGCGACGTGGATCGCGTCAGTTCCTTGTGTTCGCCCGTGTTGTCCGCCGTGAGTTCCGCCCGCTCAATCGCAAGATCGGCCTGTTCGGTGTCTGCCTGTGAGTGGACAGAGACGTACTCGCCGGCAGCCATCGACATAGACCCAGCCACCAAGCCGGCTACGCATGCGACCAATACGTTGCGGTGAGATGCATACGCAGCGGCCACTCCGACTACCCGACTCGATGTTGAAAGGACGCCATCGTTCGCGCCCAGTACAGCTGCCCGAAGCCAGCCGATGCGTCCTGTGCGATGCCGTTCCTTGTTGTTTGCTGGCATTCTCTTGAGGCCTCATTGATCTGGTAATCGTGAGCAAACTCCGAAGCATGAGTGTTCGCACAGCGGCTCCCGGCTTTCCAGAGGGCGAACTTAATCCAACCGAAGGCTTGTTCAGGCCGCCACGTCTGATTCCAATCCACGAAAGCCGGGCGAACCGGTGTCGCCGGGGAATACCCGCTAGATCCATTGCTTTCGCAGCAGCCATACTTTGATGACCTGGGTAAGGGCCACGTAGCTAAGCAGAGTGAGCATCAGGATTGGCCAGTACAGCTGCGGCAAGTGCGTGAAACCCAGTGCAGAGGCTATGGGAGAATACGGCAGCCACATCCCAAAGGCCATGACACACAAGGTCGTAACCGTCAGCGACCAACTCGCTCGGCTCTGCAGGAAGGGGATTTTATTGGTGCGAATGACATGGATGATGAGTGTCTGCGTCATCAACGATTCCACAAACCAGCCGGTCTGAAATAGCGACGCTCGGGATGGATCCCAGCACTTGAAGATCCAGAGCATGACGAAGAAAGTCGTGTAATCGAAAATCGAGCTGATCGGACCGATATAGAGAATGAACCGCGTGATTTCCCCGATGTTCCAAGGCCGCGGTCGAGTTACTTGCTCTTCGTCCACGGAGTCCGCTGGGATCGGCACCTGCGAAAAGTCATACAGGAGGTTGTTCGTCAACACTTGAATCGGGGCCATCGGCAGGAACGGCAGGAAGGCACTTGCCCCTACTACGCTAAACATGTTCCCGAAGTTAGAACTCGCTCCCATCCGGATGTACTTAACGATGTTTGCAAAAACCTTACGGCCTTCGAGAACGCCTCCTCCCAGCACCATGAGGTCCTTCTCCAACAGGATCAGGTCTGCCGACTCTTTGGCAATGTCGGTGGCGGTGTCGACCGAGATGCCAACATCCGCTGCTCGCAAGGCGGGAGCGTCGTTGATTCCGTCGCCCATGAATCCCACGACATGCCCCTTGCCCCGAAGGACACGGATGACCCGTTCTTTGTGCGCGGGAGAGAGGCGGGCGAATAACGCCGTCTTTTCTGCAGCCTCGGCGAGTTCGGCGTCGGACATTTTTTCCACCTCGCCTCCCAGCAGCATGGGGTCGGCGACGAGGCCAACATCTTTACACACCTTGCGGCTGATCAGGTGGTTATCCCCGGTNNAGGATTTTTACCGACACCCCGTGCTTGTGCAGGGCCGCAAGGCCGCGGGCGGCGGTTTCTTTGGGCGGGTCCAGGAAAGCGACGTACCCTCGGAGTACGAGGTCGTGCTCGTCATCCTTCATGCAAATCTGTTTCGCGGGCAAGGCTTTGTTTGCCACTGCCAACACGCGGAAGCCGTCGTTGCTGAGGTTGTCATACTCTTGCTTCAGTTCGACCATGAGATCCGGATGCATTTCGGTCAGCTTGCCGTCAAGCTCGAAATGCGAACAGCGCAGGAAAACCTCTTCCGGGGCCCCCTTGGTGAGGAGAATCACCCTCCCTTCGGCGTCCTCCAGCAGCACCGACATCATGCGTCGAGTGAAGTCGAATGGTATCTCATCCAGCTTCTTATATTTCTCCACAGTCGCCTTCGCGTGGAAGTCGGGAGTATCCAGAATCGCCCGGTCGAGCAGGTTCCTGAGGCCCGTCTGGAAATAGCTGATCAGGTAGCCGTCCAGGAGCACGTCATCAGTTTCACGTCCGGCTACGTTGCAATGCCGCATGAGGACGACGCGGTCCTCCGTGAGCGTACCCGTCTTGTCGGTGCACAGCACGTCCATGGCGCCGAAGTTCTGAATCGAGTTGAGCCGCTTGACGATCACCTTTTTGCGGCTCATGGCGAGTGCGCCCTTCGACAGGCAAACCGAGACGATCATAGGCAACATCTCCGGAGTGAGGCCAACAGCCACGGCCAACGCAAAGAAGAAGGCTGCCTTCCAATCGTGCTTGGTGAACCCGTTGATGAAAAAAACCAGCGGCACCATCACTGCCATAAACTTCATCATCAGCCATGTGAAGCGATTGAGGCCTTGGTCGAAGCTCGTCAGCGGACGTTCTGCGGTGATCGAGTGGGCCATACTCCCCAGGTAAGTGCGCACCCCCGTCGTCACCACAACTGCCGTCGCCGTGCCGCTCTCGACGCTCGTCCCCATGAAGCATGTGTTCTTGAGTTCAGTGGGCGAGCTTTCCTCTTTAGTTTCGGGGTCGTGCGACTTCTCGACCGGGAGCGATTCACCAGTGAAGCTGCCTTGGCTTACGAACAGATCTTTCGAAGACAGCAGACGCACGTCGCCCGGGATCATATCGCCGGCCGCCAGTTTGATGATGTCGCCGGGGACCAACTCCCGTAGTGGGACCTCCCTCGCCGCGCCGTCCCGAACCACTGTAGCGGTTACGTGGATCATGGCCTTGAGCTTCTCTGCGGCGGAGTCCGCCCGGGCTTCCTGCCAGAAGCGCAATCCCACGCTCAACACCACCATAGCCGCCATCACCGAGCCAGCCCGCGCGTCGCCTGTGAGGAAGGAAACCGCCGACAAGATTGTCAGCAGGATCACGAGGGGGTTGCGAATGATTTTCAGAATGCGAATGGGCCAGCCTTGCTTCCGCTCTTGCGCCACCTCATTCGGGCCGGTTGTACGCGCCCGTTCTTCGGCTTCCGCTTGCGTCAGACCACTCAGAGACGTTCGCAAATCCCGGAGCAGTTCTTCGCCGTCCTTCCGGGCGGCGTCGATGACAGCAGGCGAAACTCGAATATTCAGGGTCTTCGTCTTGGTTGGAATAGGCAGCTCGTTCGCGCGAGCCGGTGGCGCCAGGAGCTTAGCGCCAGCCGTTCCAGCGTTGTCGACCAAAGCCTCTGCCGTGCTATCCGCTTCGGGTGTTGTCATTGTCTCTTTGATAACTTTATGGGTGACGCTTACACTCTGCGCTAACGGTTCGAGACTCTCCATCCCGTAGGCGCGCGAAGGCGCCCCAGTCGGTTCTGGATGATCGCAAGACTAGGAACAAGTGGCCGATTGCAGTCGCTTTCTTCATCGACTTTTCTTCCGTCGATACGATCATCGCTGCCACAGGATTCGTGTGTCTTCCAGCGGGATCGCAACGCCATCGCAGTGCGGTACGACTCGCGCCGTATAGTCCGCTGGCAGGCGAGCTATCCTGCTGGCGCAGCACGGGCAGCGATGTCTGCCGCTTGAGGCGGGTTAAACAGTTCAGCTAGTCGGAGCCTACGCAAAGTGGAGCGGCCCTTCTGGTGATGACCTTCCATCCGGCGGAGAATGTCGTCGAGAGCGCACACTGCCTTGACAATGTACGGTCCCTTGTTCAGCATCACGCACTCCGCACGTTCCCCTGCCGCTGCATCCGTGATCTCAGACCGGGAGGCAACACCTTCCTTAGCCAGAGACTCGAGAACCTGAGTTGCCCAGATGACGGGAACGTGTGCGGCCTCACACATCCACAGGATTTCTTCCTGAACCTCGGCGAGCCTTTGATAACCACATTCCACCGCTAAGTCACCGCGCGCGATCATGACGCCAATCTTCGGACTGCGCATGGCGGCCAACAGGAGCGACGGCAATTGCTCGAAGGCTTCTCGTGTTTCGATCTTCAGGATAATTCCTGGGTGCTTACCACCCAGCTTTTGAAGGCGAGCCTGCAAATCGTGGATGTCAGATTCCGTGCGCACGAACGAATAACCAACCAGGTCGGCCTGTCTGGCCACAAACTCCAGTGCTTGGATGTCATCTCCGGTCAGAGGTGAGACCCGCAACTCACTCTCAGGCAGGTTGATCCCTTTTTCCGCACCCAGCGCGCTTCGGCAGGCTTGCTCGCTACTAAACCGAGATTCGAGTTCCGCAAGAGTCCGGGGATAGTCTTCCACCACTTCTTCCATGGGTCGCCACACTACCTATTGTGGTCACCTGAGTCAAGTGGATGCCCATCTTGATCTTAATTTAACTTTCGCGTGATCTGTTCTTAACCTAGGCTGTATAGCCTTACACACTCGGTACTCCCACCTCCGGCGGAGAATTCTGCGTCGTACCTCGCCGGGGGCATCTGCATCCTCGGTACCAACAATTCTGATTTTGAATGTCTCGAGCTCGAGTCTCGAGGATGAAGGATAGTAACGAGTTCTGCGCCGGAAGTTCCCGCGAAAGCCTGCCGTTGGTAGCGCTGATTTCGGTCCCTCCGAGACTGAAGTAGTGCATGGCAAGGAGCCTCGGACAATGAAAGTCAGGTTCAGAATGCCGTATTCGGCCGTCTAGGACGGCGTCGCGCGATTCATGAAAGCGGTGACGCTCTCGGGCCGCAACGTGTTCTGACTGCAGTGCGTTTTGCTGCAACCGCAACTCGGCGCTGGCCTCCACCCCAGCGAACCTGAGTTTATGTCTAAGCGCGAACTTCGGACCAGGAAATTTCGCGGTGCTGCAGGAAATCAGCCCCAGCCGCCTGCCCCGTGTGTTGCGGTTCTAGGCAAGGTTCAGCTTCTGAATGGGTCACAGCGGACGGTAACCGAACTTATGAGAATTCTGGTCATCGAAGACGAAACGAAGACCGCCAAGTTCCTGAAGAAAGGACTTAGCGAAGCGGGCTTTGTCGTGGACGTAGCGCACGATGGTCTGGAAGGCCTGCACCTGGTGCAGGAAATGGATTTCGATCTACTAATTCTTGACGTGATGCTTCCCGGCCTCGACGGGTGGCAGATCCTGACCCGTTTGCGCCAAGCCGGACGGCGGGTGCTGGTATTGTTTCTGACCGCCCGCGGTGCCGTTCACGAGCGGGTGCGCGGCTTCGAACTGGGAGCCGACGACTATCTTATGAAGCCGTTCGCCTTCTCGGAATTGCTGGCGCGTGTGCGTTCGCTGCTACGCCGAGGTCCACCCCGCCAGCAGGAAACCATCCGCATTGCCGATCTCGAAATTGATCTGTTGCGCCAGCGCTCGGCCCGTGCCGGTCAACGGCTGGATTTGACGACCAAGGAATTCCTTCTCTTGTCGCTCTTGGCGCGGCGTGCTGGTGAAGTGCTCTCGCGGACTCTCATTGCTGAAGCTGTTTGGGATATGAACTTTGATAGCGACACAAACGTGGTCGACGTCAACGTGCGCCGACTGCGCGGCAAAGTCGACGAACCTTTTCCGCGCAAACTGATCCATACCGTCCGGGGCGCCGGCTATGTCCTGGAATGCGACGAGTAGCGCCGCTCCGTGGTGGAGGACTCTGGCCTTTCGCCTGACGGCCAGCTATGCATTAGCTGGTTTGTGTCTGGTATTCCTCGCGACGGTCAGCCTTTATTTCGTGTTGCGCTCGGAACTGGAGAAGAGCATTGACCTGTTTCTCGCCGACAAACTCCACGTGGTACGCACGCTTTTGCGTGAGCGGCCAGAGGACTGGGATGCGCTGAGGGAAGAAATTGAGCTGGAATCTGCCGCCCGGCGATATCAGCAATTTTATATTCGGCTGCTTGACGAGCGCGACACACCACTGTTGACGACGCCAGGTATGGCCGACCAATTGGACCTTTCGCAACTCGCCAGCCAAATACAGAGCCGTCCCGATCACCCTTTTTCGATGAACGGGACGCACGGGCAATCGTTTCGCGTCACCGGCGCGCCAGCGGAAGTCGGCTCGCCTTCCACGCGAACGGACACCATTGAAATTGCCATTGACGTCTCGCAGTCAGACGCGTTGCTGGCCCGCTATCGGCGGTGGTTTTTCGCAATACTTCTGGGAGCATTCGCGATATTCCCCCTGATCGGGTACCGGGTTGCGCGGCACGGCATTCGGCCAGTCGAAGAGATTGCAAACACGGCTCGGCACATCAGCTCAACGAACCTGCGCGAGCGCATTTTGCCGGAAGGCTATCCGTTTGAACTAGCATCCCTTGCCGACACCTTCAACAAAATGCTTGACCGCCTGGAAGAATCCTTCGAGCAGATTTCCAGGTTCTCCGCCGATATTGCGCACGACCTGCGCACACCGGTGAATAACATACGTGGCGAAGCCGAAGTGGCCCTAGCCCGCGCTCGCACCGTCGACGAATACCGCGACGTACTTGGGTCTTGTTTGGAAGAAGCTGTGCGCCTGTCGCACCTCATCAGTGATCTTTTGTTCTTAGCTCATGCGGAAAGCCCGCTGTCCCACGTGCATCGCGAACAGGTGAATGTCGCCGAGATGCTCGACGGTGTGCGGGAATACTACGAGGCTTCCGCCGAGGATGGCGGCATCTCGCTCACAACGGCTATTGCTCCCGAGCCAGTCATCGCTGAGCTGGACCGCACTCTCTTGCAAAGGGCGGTTGGCAATCTGGTTTCGAATGCCGTCGCGCACACGCCAGCCGGCGGCTCGATCGTGCTGGGGACGGCACTGGGAACCGGAGCTGACGGGTCCACTGTCCGCATCGAAGTTTCCGATACCGGCGAGGGCATTCCGCCCGAGGCCCTGCCGAAAGTTTTCGACCGTTTCTACCGAGTGGATGCGTCGCGCTCCCAAGCGTCAGGCGGTAGCGGATTGGGATTATCGATCGTTCAGAGCATCATGCTGCTTCACGGCGGCAACGTGGAGATCACCAGCCAGGTAGGCCAGGGCACCCGCGTCACGCTCCGGCTTCCGGTCTCGGGCCCAAGATGACGAAAAATGTAATCTTCGCGTCATGTTGGCGTCTGCCCTCAGTTTCTAAACTTTGTGTGCTGGTGCATAACGCTCCTGCGCCAAGCCCTCTTGGAAATCGAGGAACCAGATGAGAACC
>PMWW01000187.1 GCA_003165795.1 Acidobacteriaceae bacterium | reverse complement strand
CTAAGGCACCCGGCGCTCACAACCTGGCACTTGGCGAAACCACTCTACTCTGTAAGAATCACGTTTCAGCTCCGTCACAGCCAATGCCCCTATCTCTGCCGGAATTCGTTGAACGCTGGAAATCCAGCTCGCTATCGGAACGTTCCGGTGCACAAAGTCACTTCAACGATTTACTTAAGACGCACTAACGGCAGATCATCTGCGCAGCTTCGGATGGATTAGCAGCCATCGAGAACGGTCGAGAACTGCAGCCAAGACTTGATCTTGCTCGATACCGGTCTGCCCAAGGTCAACGGCGCTCTTAGCGCCCAAGCCGTACATGGCCTACCGCCTTTGTCTATGCCTTGACAACGCCTTCCTGTAGCTTTCTCGTTCCCCTCGACCTGAATTAGTTGGTGGTCTCGACGTAGGCGGAAGACCAGACCCAGGGGAGGGCAGTTGGACCATAGGGGGGGCCGGTTGGACTGCATGAAAAGGGAGGCGGTCCTTCTATTTGGGGATTTCCCACCTGATTGGGACCGTCGAAGGTCGGGCAGGTGCACAGAGCGAGAGGAAGCTTGGTTAACGGATCTATCCTGCCGGTGTGCCTACAGGGGGCCGTCATGCACGCAGCGTAGGTGTTGCCCGGCGGCGGTGGGTTTGTCGGACACGCGTACGGGTTCGTAAGCGGAGGCGGTATCCCGGGATTGTCTGGGTTGTTCCCGATTTCACTGAAGTCGGAGACCAGATCTGCACCAGGGAATATTCCGTTGGGTTGGCTCGTGAGCGCAGCGCATAAATGCGGTGCCTGCATTTTCGTTGTGTTCCCCGCGAGTACATCCGCCAGAGTCAGGCAGGTGTAATTACCGTCACTGCCGACGGGGCAATCTGCGATAGTTTGGTTGTAAAGATCCTGGTTCAGAATGCTGGTAATCTCTACGTAAGAGTAGCTGTACTGCCCAGTTGCACCGAGAGTTTTCGCAGTAATTTCGTAACAGTTGCATTCAGCGGCATTCCCGTCCTGCGACAAGGTGCAACTTGGAGTGTACTGTGGGGCCCCTGGCACTCCGGAATAGTAGCAAAGCGCAATTGGGTTATCATTTGCCGGCAGGCTGCAGGCAAGGAAGTATTTTGCCGCATCGGGCGCGGCAGGCACCGCGACCGCGTCAGCCCACGCACAGGAAGGTGAATTAGGATCCATACATTCATTGATGGTTATATTTTGTCCCCCGTAGTAAGCACTAAGATTGAACTGGGGGTTCGTGCAGCTCGGACTCGGCATGCAACTTTGAGCGACTACCGGTATCGCCCAAATGCAAAGAACGCCAACCGCCAGGGCATAACAGCGCCAGTCTCTTCTGTTCGTGGAATTCGCCTTGGTGGAGGGGCGAATCGGGTCAGTAGGCATGGGTGCACTCTTTCAATCAGGATTTTCGTCCTAGCTAAAGGACTATATTGGAAATTTCCTTCTTGGGCTCCAACAGCCCCACACGATCCTTGAGTTTCTGTTGTTGAAGTTCGCTGAGCGTATATTGAATATCCTGGGCGGTTGCCATGTCCGTTCAATATTGCCCACTTTCGAGAAATATCTTCGGAACCCGATTCTGCCGCTCGCGCAGCCGACACTTTCAAAACATTTCTCCTCTCCTGTCTCCTCTCTGCGGGATTTATTTTCCTAAGTTTTTTGGCTACCCCGCTGGCGGCGGCAGCCAGGCGATCCGCCGTACCATACTCCCAAACAGCCGCCTCGTCAGACGGCATCCACGTGGTCTCCCGGAAAGAGAAAAACAGCCAGGACCCGGGACGAGGCCGCCGCAAACTTGACTCTGCGTTCCTATGGTGGGTGTTTCGCGATGAGCCAACCAGCCAAAAAGCAGAAATATTAAGATTTGGTAAAAAAGTTCTTGACATTCCTACACCTAAGCGTGACCATGCAGTCCTCTTCCCTTAGTAAGTAAGTGCTCTTCGGCCAAGTACGAAAGCGCTCCGTCCAGATGTTGGGGTAATTCAGCGACCTAAGCTGTTCGCGACCAGGCAGGGAACTTCTGCGAGGCATCCGTCCACGGCCAATGGCGGATCGGCAGGAGTAAAGATGCCTTTCCCCAGGCCCCGATTCAACTAGCGCCGCTCTCATCGTTCTTGGCTCTCTGCGGTGCCGTAGCACAAAACCTTCTCTTTGTGAGCCAAGGCGCAGAGTCCCAAACTCGCTTAAGGAGGGTTCCCGTATGTCGCGTCTGCGTCTTACTCCCGCTTGTCTGTTGTTCCTTGTCGTCGAAGTGTTGCTTGGCTCGCAGCCAGCCTTGGCTGGTGCCATCGCCGATGACTCCGCCGCATGTCAGGGCGGCTCTTCCACCTGTAAGCAGCATTGGAGCACCTACTCCTACGTCGGCCTCAGTGAGGGCAATGCCTCTGAAAGCTATTCGGCTGTGCGAATAACCAGTGCCTTCGGTCCAACTCTGACGTTCGATCTAACCTACAACTCCTACAACGCCGACGCCACCCGCACCTCAATTGATGCGGGGATGGGATATGGGTGGACGCACACCTACAACGACTTTTTGTTCAAACAAGGCGACAACATATTCCGTATGGGGCCGGATGGTCGCGTCATCAAGTTTTCGCCGTTGGACGGCAGCTACAAAGCTTCACGTGGCTACTTTGAGATGCTAGTAGTGGACTCTGACGCATCATTTACCATTACGGCCAAGAACCAGAGCAAGTACCATTACGAGCTGATTCCGGCCACTCATTTCGCGATGGATGGGCAGGTGTTTCGGCTCACACGCATCACCGACCGCAACCACAACGTGACCACACTCACCTATTCCGCAGGGGACCTAACGACCATCACCGACACATACGCGCGTAGCCTTGTCTTGGCCTATGACGCCAACCACCACCTGGCCAGTGTGACCGACCCCGCAGGAGGGGTGACGACCTTTGGCTACGCCTCCGACGGCTCGTTACTCACGGCGATCACAGACCCGCTAGGCAAAACGACAACCTACACCTACAACAACCTTCGGCAAATTACGGGAAAGTACGACGGTGACGAGCGGATGCTCACAATTCTGTATGAATCGAACCGTCCGTATTCAGAGGTGGATGCAAACGGCACGACGTTATATGCACTTTCGAATACTTCGAACTGGGCCAACAATCCGGTCACTATAACTGGACCCGATGGGACGGCAACCACTTACAAGTACGATCCCAACACGCTGGAGATCGCTTCGATCACCGACGCCAATGGTAACACCACCTCCTACAAGTACGATCCGGGAGGAAATCCGATTCAGGTTACCGACGCTGGTGGAAAGGTCAGACGATACACCTATGAGCCGGTGTTCAATCAGATGACCAGCATGACCGACTCTAGCCTTGAGACAACCACTTATACCTATGATGGCAACGGCAACCGCCTCAGCGAGACCGACGCACTGGGGAAAACCAGACATTGGACGTACGATTCGCATGGGAATATTCTTACCGACACCGACAAGAACGACAACACTACGAGCTATTTCTACGATGGGTATGGCAATCGAATTCCAAAATTTACTGCGCTGAACGGGAAAAGTTGCAGCCACCCGGAGGCGGGCTCCGGACCAGACCCGGGTAACTCCCCACCCACAGATCACCCATACTGGTTCCAAGACCCCAGCCCCACCACTATTATTGGGGGAGGAGGGTGCTCATGTCTAACGCTCCCGTTCCCCTGCGGGGTGTTCAGCAATTGTATATGCGCATTCTGTGGAAAGATCCCTTTCGGACCATGCACGTGCACATGCGCGTGTTTCGGGTTGGGGGGAGGTTCGAGCAGTTATTAACGGCCCGCACCGCTGTCGCACCTGGGCGCCGCGCTGACAGATGCCAGTGCTGCAATATCACTTCAACTGGAAGAGCTTGTCGGCCATTGCGGGGGTGACGTGGTGGAATTTTTACTTTCGGGCGGGCGGCCCAGCGAGTAATGGACTTGTGGTGTGAACGAATGCCCGTCTTAGTAGGTCGCAGAAGTCGAAAAGTAGATCCCTCGTCGGGTTGAAGCCAGGCTCGTGATGACGAATTAAAGTACTTATAAGGCGCACCTGAAGGTGCGCCCCTTCAAGGCCTCGGTGAGGCCCGCCTTAGTTTGGCTTGCGGGGCATGATTTGCTCGTCTCGGATAAAGAATTGAGCTGAGCAGTGCGCGGAGCCGCAGATCACGGGCAGCAGGCCGCCGACCTGTTTGCGCGTGACCAAGCCGAGCTGCCCGCAAGTCGGACAGGAGAGGACGGCCCAGTAGGGATCGTCGGTTTCGCCCACCTCGCCGGCGTTTTCCAGCACGAAAATGGTTCCAGGCTCCATCTGTTCGGGGATCCACTCGCTGAGGATACTGAGTTCTCCGATCACATGCCCTCCTTCAGGACCATTCAAGAAGCCTTACTGCGCCGATTATTAGGATGACGAACGGAACCATGACGTTTACCTGCCGCCCGCAATTCGACGCGAGCGTTCCCTTTGCGCTCGCCGGATGCGGCAACGTGCCCCTTCGCCCGCCGGCGGTCGCGCTCGATGGGATCGAGGACGCGCTGAATCGTGTCGCTCAGGCACACGGTTAACATCGGCTGACGCGCGTTTTTCAGCAGGTCGACCACGCCGCGGGCGGAATCTTCCAGGAAAATGTGGCGGCCATCAGTCAGCAGATGGAACTCGGAAGCGGCAGCGACGGTTTCGACCAGGCGTTTCCCCAGCTCCTTCTGCAGGAAGCGGATGACGCGGCGAATTTTTTGCAGCGAGAACCCGCGGGCGCGCAGGTCGCACACGATCGCAACTTCGGCCACGTCATCGAGCGAGTAAACGCGCTTGTGCCCGTCGCGTTCCGGTACCACGATGCCCTGCTCGTCCCACCACTGCAGCTGGCGCGGACTGATCCTGGTCAGCGCCACCACTTCCTTCGATGTGAACGTTTTCTGCATTGCCTGCCATCCAAAACAATTTCGGCACTAAATGTTTCAAACATCATAGTGCAGCGCGGCGGAGTGTCAAGATGAATTATTGACCAAATCGGCACCTCAGCGGATAAAGATCCGGAGAATTTACCTTGCCGTAATGCCTGCTTCACTCGGTGAAGGGGATTTCTCCCGTCACGGCTCGCTGTGAGCCACGCACTTCTCGTCGGGTCGCGCTCGCGACATGATGAGAGGTACAAATCTATACACAACCGGCAGCTGACTACTAACAACTATTTTGGAGGTTCCCGTGGAGCCGTATCGTTATCACGCATTCGTTTGTACTCAGGAAAAAGGTGAAGGTGTTCCCTGCTGCGCTGCGGCAGGTTCATTTACGGTCCTGAACGCGCTGCATCGCGAACTCGGCGCGAAGGCCCTCGCCGAGGAAGTGCAGGTGTCGAGCTGCGGCTGTCTTGGAGTGTGCGACAGCGGCCCGGTGATGGTCGTTTATCCCGAAGGCGACTGGTACACCAAGCTCACACCCAACGACGTTGGGGAGATCGTGTCGTCGCACTTCCAGCGCGGCGAGAAGGTCGCGCGCCTGCTGCGCACCGACTATGAGGCGATGAAGGCCGAGATGGTCGATCATCATCACAGGTACCTAGCCATGCTGCAGGGCAAAGACGCCGCCGGGGTATTGCCCGACGACGTGAACGAGATGATTCGCGGCTTCATGCCGAGCCGCGCGACCCTGACCGCGCTGGAGCTGGACGTGTTCACCGCCATTGGTGAGGGAGGCACGGCGAAGCAGATTGCCGGCAAGATCCAAGCCGCGGTCCGCGCAACCGAGATGCTACTGAACGCGCTGGTCAGCCTTAATCTGCTGGAGAAGCGCGACGGCGTTTACACCAACGCGCCAGTCGCGGCGCGCTTCTTCGCGGAAGGAACGGCGGACAGCGCGCGCCGTGCGCAACTGCACACGGTGAATATGTGGAAGCGATGGTCAACCTTGACCGACGCCGTGCGAGCGGGGACCACCGTCGCTCCTAAGCCGGACAATGGCTCGGTGGAACCGTTCATCGCGGCCATGGACCATAATGCCCGCGGCCGCGCGCGGGCCGTCGCCCAGGCGGTGGAAGTGACCGGCGCCCGGCAGATGCTCGATCTGGGCGGAGGTTCGGGCGCGTATTCTATCGCCTTCGCAAAAGCAGCTCCGGGCCTGCATTCCGAGATTGTCGATGCTCCCGAGGTGTTGGCCTTGGCGAACGACTATGTTCGCAAGGCCGGACTGGCCGATCGCATCTCGACTCGCGCAGGCGACATGCTCAGCGTGCCCCTAGAGGCCGGCAAGTACGATCTGGTTCTGCTGGCGGCGATCTGTCATATGTTCTCGTCCGAAGAAAATAAGCAGTTGATCGAGCGCGCCTACGCGGCGCTGGCGCCCAAGGGACGCTTGGTGATCTCAGACTTCGTCCTTGAAGCCGACAAGACGGCGCCGCGCTTCGCGGCATTGTTCGCGTTGAACATGCTGGTGGGCACACGCGCGGGATCCAGCTATAGCGAGCCGGAATACGCTGCGTGGCTGAAGGAGGCGGGCTTTGCAGAGTCCAAGCGGGTGCGCATGCCCGGACCGGCCAATCTGATGATCGCGACGAAGTAAGGGGAGAAAGGTTCGAGTTTCAGGTTTCGAGTTGCGACGGCTGCGTGCCCCGCCCAAGCTTCTTTTGGTCGAGTGGGGTTGCCCTTCGATTCACCGCTGACGGACCGGTCACGCGCCCGCGGCAACTCTGCTGCTAGGCGTGATTCCTAGCGGCATTCGCCACGACCAAGATGTCCCTGATCGCGAGGGCGGACGCGATGAAGCGGAGTGCGCCATCTCCAAGGGACTTGGGTTTCTTCTCGTAGCCTACCCAGTACTGAGTGCCAACCCCACAGCTAAAGCAAGAAACGGCGCGCGGGAATCTCCTTCGGCGTATATAGTGTGAGGCTGTTGGGAGCTAAAGCGGAAACTCCGGATGATCATAACCCAGTCTCGGGCAATGGAAGCTCGCATTCGCACTACTTCTTGGCAATGGATTATTCTGGCTGCACTGGTCGTCGTCATGCTGGCGCAAATGTGGACCAGCGTCTACCAGCTTTCCGTCACCTCCGACGAAGCCGATCACCTCCACGCCGGCTATCGTTACCTGCAGTGCCGCGATTTCGGATGGAATCCCGAACAACCGCCTTTGGCGAAAATGGTGGCTGCTTTGCCGTTGCTGGCGATGAATATTCAAGACCCGATCCTGTCGCCATGCGGGATGGCCAACGGCAAGATGGTCGATTTCCAAGTGGGCCATGACTTCTTATTTGCCAACCCCGAGTCGGTACTGATGGCGGCAAGGATGGCTGCATCCGGCCTCGCCATTTTGCTGCTATTGACGGTTTGGTTCTTTGCTCGCAGGGCGTTCGGAGTGTCCACCGCGGTTATTTCCGGGACCCTGATCGCTTTCGAGCCCAACCTGCTCGCCCACGGCAGCTTGGTGATGACCGATGTTCCGGCGGCGTTAGGTTTCGTTCTCGCGGTTTACGCTTTGTACGTTTATCTCTCGAATCCCGATCGGACCCGGCTCGTCGTTCTCGGTCTGGCGACCGGTCTGGCGTTGTGCTTGAAGCACTCGACAATCTTGCTTGCCGTAATTGTTCCTTCGCTGGTGGTGATTGACGCACTCCTCTTAGATAGCACTGAGCGGATGCGGACACTGTTGCGGAACCTGGCCGCTTTGGTTAGCGTCATGGTGATTGCCCTCGTCGTGCTTTGGGGTGTTTACGGCTTCAGGTATGACTCCAGGCCGGACCAGGCCCGACCGTGGACTCCCGCTCGCCTCGAATCCGCCCACGGCGCTGTCGCCACCAAAGTCATCCCGGCCATCGCCCGCTGGCGGATACTGCCGCAAGCCTACCTAATTGGTTTGCAGGATGTACTGGTTGAATCTGACGAAGGCAAACGCATGTTCCTGGTAGGCCGTATGTACCCCACGGGGCGCTGGTTCTATTTTCCAGTGGCGGCGACCATCAAGTTCACCCTTCCCACGTTGCTGCTGATGTTGGTCTCGGCGTTCGCCGTGGGGTTCTGGAAAAAACGCAAACGGGAAGCGGCATTCCTGCTTGTTCCCGCAGCCATTTTGCTGGCAAGTGCGATGAGTTACACGATAAACATCGGCATTCGTCATGTGCTGCCGCTCTTGCCGTTCCTGGTGATTTTTGCGGCTGCAGGCACATGGAGCGTAGCGCGCAACCGCTGGTGGGCGACGCTTGCCCTGCTGGCGCTGCTCCTCTTTCATGCCGTTTCCTCTTTGCGCGCCTTCCCCAATTACTTGAGCTACAGCAACGAGCTGTGGGGAGGCCCGCAGAACACTTACAAATACCTGTCCGACTCCAATGCTGACCTGGGCCAGGCCCTTAAGATGGCGCGGCACTACGTCGCCGCCAACCGTCCTACGCATTGCTGGCTGATCCAGCCCTACAATGAAACCGCGAGCGATTACGGCATCCCTTGCGATGATATCTATAGCAAGATTCCGCCCCTGCATTTTGACGGCACGCTGATCGTCAGCAGCATTCTGGTGGACGGCGTCATGAGTCCTTTCTGGAAGAGATCGGCAAGCCTGTTCAAGGATGTGCAGCCCAAGGCAAAGCTCGGCGGTAGCGCACTCTTTGTCTATGATGGGAACTTCGACCTGACCCCCATGGTGGCGGCGGAACGTTTGAAATTGGCTACTTCGGTGGGGCCGCACGACCCGCAATTTGCCATCGCGCAAGCCTCTGACGTTCTCTCGTTCGACCCAAACAATGGGTTAGCGAATGCTGTGCTGTGTTACAGCTATGCCACCCTTGGGGAGGCCGGCATGGCTGAGCAGCACTGTAATATCGCGTTGAAGCTTATGCGGGAAGACCGTTTCTCTCTTCCCCACGACACCGCGGATGTGACCGCGTTCATGCGCCGGCACGGATTACAAATCTACAGCAACAGCCAGCCCAAGCCTTAGCCGCGACGTTAGGTCAGGGTGATGGAAACTCGGCGCTCTCAGTCAGCCGCCCCTCCAGTCTACGGCAACAGACCAAACACCGCGACCCCGGTTTGCGTCCCCACGAACACCTTGCCATTGGCGACCACGGGGGTGATGAACTTGTTGCCCGGGCCAAACTGGTCGCGCGATCCCGCCTGATTGCTATCGTACAATTCACGCGAAAGATTGGTGGCATCAAAGGCATACAACACCGCCGGATTACTGTTGTTGATCGCCCACACGATTCCGTTGGAAGTGCCACTCGCCGAGATAGTGGGCGTCGCCCCAGGGTAGGTGAACGTGTTTATGGTCTGCGAGGTGGGCGTTGTCGGGAGCTTAGCGTTGGAGATGGCGAATGCTTTCAGATTGTCGCCTACGTCGCCGTAATAGACGCTGTTGTTGAAGTACGCTGGACTGGAAAAGATGCCGTAGGGGAAAATGCCATCGATCTCCTGGTAGATAGCATTGTCATTGTTAGGATTAAACTTCCCCATGTTGTCGCGGTCGACGATGTAGAGATTGGTATCTTTGCCCGCCCCCACGGCGAGGTGATGAAGCTGTCCGTTGTTGTCGTAGAGATCGGGCAACACCATCGCCCCGCCCGCACCCAGATCTTCGTCGTTATCGGACTCCTGCACCGTGTTGTACATATTGAAGTAGTCGACGACGGCCAGCTGACCCGACGAACTTGAGACTTTCATGAACGCATTGCCATAATCGCCGTTGATGGGAAAACCTTGTGAGTTCAAGGTAGTGTCGAAGATGCCGTTGGCATCGAGGAAGTAGATATTGCCAAAGGAATCGGACGCCAGCCCACTGCCGCTCATCCAGATTGAGCCCTCGTTGCCATTGGGAGTCACGTCCAGAACCGAGCTTTGCGCCAGGGTACGCGCGTTGTATGCCATCAGCCAGCCGGTGTAGGGACGGACGTCGCAGTGCGAGGCGAACGCAATGTAGATGGTGATGCCGTATTCCAATAGTCCGGCACGCTCGGCGAATTGTCCGGGAGCAAAGATAACCTGGCCATTTTGGCTGCCGTCACCGGTGCCGGGATAGGTGGCCTGAATCTCTGTCGGACCGCCGAACAGCTCCGCACCGGTAGTCAGGTCAAGGGCATGCAGACGCTGATGGTAGTTGCCCGAGGAGTCTTTGGTCATGGCCACGAAGTAGATGGCGCCGTTCGGACCGCCCGCCTTGTCGATCACCGGGGTGTCGGTGATCCCGATCTGGGGTGAGATGTTGGTGCAGTTGTGATCGTCGCTGGTGGTCTCGCCCTGACCTAGCGCCGACACCTTCCAATACTGCCGGCCGCTACTGGCATCGAAGGCGTAAATGCTATCGTTTTCGGTAACGACGTACAGTATGTTATTCAGGCTGCCGCCAATGAATTGCTTGTTCACATAGAGGGGCTGCGCGTCCACTTTACCGTCCACAGTATAGAAAGCAACCTTTCCGAACGTAGCAGAGTTGACGTTGCTGACGGTCAGAGTTGTTTCCTGGGAGTTGGTGCCCAACCGGTAAGGGTTGTAGTGATAAGTGAGGACGTCGGTAGGATAAGGGATGCTGAGGCCTGGATTAATCGGAGGGGATTGCGCTGAACTTGCTGGGGCGGTACTCGATGCGGCGGCGGAAGCGGGAGCGGTTGCCGCTACGCCATAAGGCGTTACCGAACCGATGAACAGCAGAGCGGACAACATGAGATTGGCTGGATTTCGCACAAGTCACCCCCGAATGGTGGATTCTAGCTACCACTGTCTAATCTTAATGGCACGGCAAATCGCAGGCGGCGCGCTGGGATGGCAGTACAGGCCTCAGATCGCTGGTGGACACCCTATCACAGTTTCACCCTCCAACATTGGAAGATGGCGCGGTTGGCGGTTGGGAGCGATGGCTACACCGTTGCTCGCGACGACCGACAAGCAGCTTTTCACACCGGGACAGGTTCAACCTCGTCGTTAAGCTCCATGGGCGAACGTGCCAGTTTGCAATACTATCACGCATAGCGGCAATCGGAGGCGGATCTGCCGATCGGTGGTGTCTTTAGAAAGAGCGCGCCTTGCCACCGGAAATCATCGACTCATGTCATGAATGCCGGACAGATGAAGTGGTGCATCCGACGAATTTCAACAGAATCAGTACCGCTTCTTGGCATAGGCGACGTCGGCCGCGCGGTGGTTGCGACTCTGGTCGATTGGAACCCAAGAATCAATTTCGAAAGGAAAACGCGTCGATGGCGTCTGATCCCATCAGTGAAGATGTCTTCTGTGAGCCCTTTAACGACGGCCACGCCGAGCCGAGTCAACAGCTGGGTCAAGCTTTCGCCTTCTCGGCATACCGGCATGGCCAACTTTCAGCGCATCACTTGCCTACGTCCTTCACTCACGATGCCCTACTCAATACGCATTCTTGCCGAACAAACCGGACCATGCCGTCAAACATACGATCCGCATGTCAAGCCAGAAGCTCCAATTTTGCAGATAGTACAAATCGTGCTCAAATCGCTTGGCGATCGAGGTATCGCCGCGCCATCCGTTGACCTGGGCCCAACCTGTGATTCCAACTTTCAGGCGATGCCGGGTGTTGTAATGCAAAATCTCTTCCAGAAACTTCTTTACGAAATAAGGACGCTCCGGACGGGGGCCGACTACACTCATTTTGCCCTTCAACACGTTAAAGAACTGCGGTAGTTCGTCCATACTGGTACTTCGCAAGAAACTGCCGACAGCCGTTCGCCGGGGATCGTTGGCGGTCGTCCATCGCGTCTCGCTCTCTGACGATGCTGCCACCTTCATGGTACGAAACTTGTACATGGTGAAGTGCTCTCCGTTAAGCCCCACCCGTTCCTGACGGAAAAGCACTGGCCCGGAGGACGTGGCCTTAATAACGGCAGCAATCACCAACATCAGGGGACCCAACAAGAGGACGACCAGGAGCGAGAACACGACATCGAAGATCCGCTTCAAAACAAAGTAGGTGGGCGATTCGCCAGGCGTCGTCGCCAGGTCAAGCATTTGCATATCGCCGAACTGAAACAGCCTTTCACGAAGCAGAGGTACGCCGCCGATATCGATGACGGCCCGGACCGGAGCACACAACGGTTCGAGCGAGCGGAACAGCGTCGACAGAATAGACAGCCGCGGGGCAGGAACTGCAATCACAACTTCATCGAAGGGCAACCCAATTCCCTTTGCGATGTCACGCAATTCGAAGACCGGCAAGTCAGTGACGGCCACCTCCTCATCCGCAATACGAATGTGGGCGACTACTTCGGAAGCGGCGAACGGTATGCGGCCCAATCGCGCTGCAACCCGGCGGGCATAGGCATCGGCGCCGACAACCAGAACTCGAAGCGGACGCCGCTGACGCCGCCAGCCCCGCAAGAGTAGGCGGAACGTTGTCCGCGTCACCACCGTCCCCACCAGCAATGCGAGCGCACTAGCCGCGAAGAAAATGCGCGAAAAATTCTGCTGCCGGTAAAAAAACAGCACGCACAGCAGGACAACATACGTAGTCGCGCAAGCTGATACTGCTTTATGGATGCCGGTGTACTCCTGAAACAATTCCTCGATGTCGCACAGCCGGTAGTTCTCCGCCGCGATCACCCAGACCAGGGTGGTTAACAAAAGTACTACAAGGTAGAAGCGGGGGTCGTAATCTCCCTTCGCCAACGACATGCGAAACACCCCGAACCGCGCATAACCCGCCACTCCAAACGCCATAAGCGGCAGCAGATAGCACCACAATCGTATATAGAAGCGATAAGAGTTTAGACGCAAGCTCACGGTAATTCCCCTTCCCCAGTCTTAGGCACGTCTGGCCCGCCATGCAGTGCGTACTGCGGGAGTGCTCAATCGCACCTTCGGTTAATGAATGCCTACCCCGTACTAACGCGGAATGCGCGTGCTTACCCCACAATCTTGGGTGGGTATTCTCTATTAATTTGGGAGCGAGAAAGCTCTATTGCAAACTGCGCCGCGTAGCCCTCGATCTTTATAAATACCGTTCAACCTCGCGGTAAACCGGAGAACAGTGTGGGCTATTGAATTGTGGCTTTATGCGCAAGATTAGGACAATAACGAGCAGACGTCAAGGGAAAAGGTGCTGATGAAGGTAACGGTCTTGCCCAAAGCGTGCCTCAGTGGGGCAACATCAAGCCCCGACGCGTATTTCTCAATTGGCAACAGAAGAGTTCACCCCGAGCGCCGGCGCTCTGAGCTGACGCGGCCAGCGCAGTTGCAATGCTGCGCACAACTCCCGCAAGAAAATTCGCGGCGGAACTTCGCTCCACCAATTCGTGGCACTTGCCACGTGACGGCAAACCCGACCGCAGGCTCGGGTCAAGGCCTTCCCCGTCATTCTGGATCACAGTTCACTATGTCATCCACCGAGTTTACGGAATGTAAATCCAGGAGAGGATTTCCTGCGTTGCCGAGTCTCCGCCAGTCGCACCAGTGAATCCCACATATGCGGTCCCGGCACCGACGGTCAAAGGAATATTGATGGTCCAGGATGTCTGGAATGTTGCCTGCGTAGTTGCGTCGGTAATTCGCATGGATAGCGTAGTGCCATCATATGTCATGCGAACATTGAATACATCGCCACTATGAAGGTTCACGCCGCTGCTACTCATATCGATCGCTGGTACCGTAGGCGATGCTCCCTCCGTATAGAGACCAGTGGAATCGATGCCTTCGCCAAAATTGTTGTAGAGGTCAAACTTGACAGCAACACTGTTGCTGATTCCGCCATTGCCGCCCGGACTGGAAGCCCCGTAGCCTAGACCTGCCCCGCCCGGCCCGGTAGCGCTTGTGCTGACATTTTGGATAGTGAAGGTCATGCCGTCAGCCCTGGGATTCGTCAGCTGGAAACTGAATTCCTGGGTGAATGCCAGGACATCAACCGGGGTGGCATACCACGCGCTAGCAATCTCACCTATTTGCCCATCGGTCAGCTCCAGGCGGGTTCCATTGAGGGTTGCTGAGTAGTTGAGATCTAGGTTATTGGAGGTGAATCCGCTGCCATACTCTACCGCCCCTTGCGAGGTAAACATCCAATTCAGCACCTCCTGGGTAGACGAAGCACCGCCGGTTGCGCCAGTGAATCCCACATAGGCCGTATCACCACCGACGGTCGCAGGAATATCGATAGTCCAGGATGTCGTAAATGTTGCCTGCGTCGTAGTATCGGTGATCTGCATCGCCAGCGCAGTACCATCGTAAGTCATCCACACATCGAAGACGTCCCCGCTGTGCAGGTTTACACCGCTGCTCGTCATGTCGATCGCGGGGATGGTAGGCGAGGCTCCGTTAACATAGAGCCCGGTGGAGTCTATACCCTCGCCATCGTTGTTGTAGAGATCGAACTTTACCGCAACGCTAGTTGGTATTCCCCCATTTCCTCCTGGCGTACCTGCGCCATAGCCAAGACCCCCTCCCCCCGGTCCGAAGGCCGTGGTCTCCACGTTTTGGATAGCGAACGTCATACCATCGGCGCTGGGGTTCGTTATCTGGAAGCTGAACTGTTGGGCGAAGGATTGAATGTTAACCTTGTTTGTATACCATGCACTGGCAATCTCGCCGATCCCCCCATCCGTTAGCCGAAGGCGGGCTCCGTTAAGCACTGCGTTCAGATTGAGGACCAGACCTTTGGAGGTAAATCCGCTGCCGTAATTTATCGATCCTTCGAGTGGTAATACGGCGTCATGGGAGTTAGCATCTTGTGTAGAAACAGTTTGGGTAGAAACAATGGTAGTTTCTGCTGCAGGGTGGATGAAATTTTTGTGCCCTGACGGACTTGGTCCGGCTTCCGTATTAGCCTCGGATGGGTCAACACTATCGTGCCCAGTACCCATGTAGACCACATTGTGAAGGGCCGTCTCTGGCGCGGTCATTTTGGCCATGTAGAGCGGCAGACCATAAATATCCCCATCACCTAGGTAGGGCGTGATCTTGCCGAATCGGCGAACACCGACGTCCCCCGGACTTAAAATAGTTCCCTGGATACTCTGCCCTGAACTGAAGCTATCACTATGCGGTGTCGTGACTTGTGCCTGAACCAAGCTGGCCAAGGAGACCAGCAAAAGCAGTATGGTCGCCGCTCTGGCAACTCGCTGGGTGAGTGATAAAGCCTGGCATACGCAACCAAAGCTCTGAATCATACCTGCCATAAGGACACAGCTCCTTCCGCCGGTCTTGCCATGTTGTGCTGCCTAAAATCCGATCTAACTAACGAATTATGTCAAAATGGTGAAAGAGGATGTTATCTGGGGAGGTGCCTTGAAGCAATACCACCTAGGTGTCGCTTCAAGGGGCTGCATTCCCAAAAGGAAACGGCCATCGGTTCATGGCTGCGCTTTACCGCTTGGGTAATATCCGCAACCACGCACCCGTTATCGACTCGCTTTCAACGGAATTGCGGCCAGCGTGCGGTTTATCTGCGATTTGGCTTGGACGACACGTCTATGATCGTCACCGAAAACCCGCACCGCAGCAGGTCTACTTCTTACACAAAAGAGAGCTCTGATACGTAGGAAGTATGACCTTCGACGAAGAAAATCCGACTGCCTGGGCAAGACCCACTATCACATCCCTTTCATAAGCGACCGCTGCTTCTGGAAAAGCTTCGTTCTCCACGTAGGCCCGTCCAATCTTGTGCGCGAAGCTCCATCGCTGGCCCAACAATCCGAGCGTCTCCAGGTCTTCCAAGCAGAAAAAAGTCATGCACATGGCGCCGCCCGGTTTCAACACCCGAAAGGACTCCCTCACATAGTTTTCCAGGTCCTCCTCCAGCAGATGGGAAAATAAGGATTGAGAAAATACCAGGTCAATCGAATTGTCTTGGCAGACAGCCAGGCTTTTTTCTGCCTGCGGCTTTCCTGATGCCGGATACAGGCTACTCTTTCCGTTCACCAGTGAGAACGTAAAGTGGTCTGGGGGAAAGTGGCCGTTGCACCAATCCACCAGGGCCGTATCGATATCGAACCCATAGTAATGCCCGGAAAATTCAACATCGGCATAGCGAAAATCCCGCAAGGCTGCCCCCGACTTCCCGCAGCCGCAACCGATATCCACAATATTCGACTCCAGGTTGGCCAGGCCTTCCGAGAAGAAGTACTGCCATACCTTGTGCCCGGCAGTTGCATAGTAAAGATGAGGAAACAGGATATTGTTCCCCACACCGGTGCGCACAATGTAGCGCAACGGTGGCATCTTCACGCCCGTCCGCCATTCGGCGTAACGGCCGTAGGTGGCGTCGACGACGCAACTGGCAGCACAGAACAACGGATTTCTCGCGACCAGGACGGTCGACGGGATCAGCTTACGTACCAGTGATTCAACAGCCATGACTCTCCCAACCTTGCGCCTTCAAACCATCGCGGCAGTCATTCAACTATTCAGCGATGGTACTGCCTTCACAATGATCAAATGGTGTCCGTCGAGTCAACCTCGTTTATCTCAGCATCGGCTACCAAATATCATCCAGATCAGTTGTAAGTACCAAACGCCAAATCTCGGAGGGCCATCCCCGGTAGGACCTCTGCCAAGATCTCTTCGAAACCTGCTAAGAACCTTTCCGGCGTAAATTGTGCCGCCCGAAGGCGAAGCTCACGCTCATCAAAGCTACGGAGTTCAAAATCGCGGATGGCTTGCACCAGTCCCTCAACCGACTCCTCGGAATACAGGACAGCCGTCCTGTCGGTCATAGAATCCAGAATTCCACCCTGCTTCAAAGCGACCACCGGACAACCGGCAGCGATTGCTTCAACTGGCGCGATGCCGAAGTCTTCAATGCCGGGAAATAAGAGACCTTTAGCGCGTCCATACCACTCGGCTAATTCTTCGTCCTGCACAAACCCAAGAAATTCAACCTCACCTCCGCGATCGCGGGCCAGGACTTGCAGACGTTTTCGCTCCGGGCCTGAGCCGACGATCTTGAGCTTTCGCCCTAAGGCTGCGCACGCGCAAATGGCTTCATCGACACGTTTGTAGGGAGCGAGCGCGGTCACCATCAGATACCAATCCTCGGGCGACCTGGTAACTCGAGCAAAGCGCTGCACGTCTACTGGAGGCGGCAGGACCTCGGCTTCACGGCCGTAGAGCCGTCGTACGCGTTCTGCCACAAACCGCGAGTTTGCAACGAACTTGTCCACCCGATTCACCGTCCGCAGGTCATACCACTGGAGCATTTTCGCCACCGGCCGGAACACGGAACTGGAAAGAATCGTTCCCACTTTGCGAGGACCAAAATAATCGTCGAAACGGTCCCACACATACCTCATCGGCGTATGGATATAGCAGATATGCAGCGGACGGCCTCCCTCGTCCTTCTTGACCATAGCCTTGGCGACCGCATGCGACGAGGAAATAACTACATCGGCATCGCTCACCCTCGTCAGTTCCGCCATCAACGGAAATAGCGGCAGGTAGTGACGATATTTTGATCGCACCCAGGGAAGTCGCTGCATGGGGCTGGTGTGAATGACCCGGTCGGTTATCGTGTCGCTCACTGTGCCCGGAACATAGAGCAGGGTCCACAGCGGAGCTTCCGGGAAGCGCTTGCAGAGTTGTTCCAATACCTTTTCCCCACCTCGCATGCCCGTCAACCAGTCATGAACTAAGGTGACCCTGAGCGGCTGGCTTCCGTAACTTGAGAGCTTGTCCATGTTAATTCAGGAAACCTCGATAGACGTCGTAGTGCTTACGAGCGCACGATTCCCAAGTAAATCGCGCAGCTTGTTCGATTCCCAGTTTCCGCATTCTCTGCCAGCGCTCCTCCGAAAACAAGACTTTTTCCAGAGAGCTTGCGATTGACTCTACATCCCGCGGGTCAAAATACTCCGCGGCACCGCCGCCGACCTCAGGCATCGACGCAGCGGAGGAACAGGCCACGGGTGTGCCGCATGCCATCGACTCCACAATAGGAAGACCGAAGCCTTCTTCGAACGACGGAAGCACGGTAAGGTCAGCACCGGAATAAACGGTGCGCAGCAGTTCGCCGGGAACAGCCGGCACAAACACCGCTGACCCGTTGAGCCCACACTCCGCCGCCAACGTCCTAAGCTCGGAGCGGCCTGACGCATCTCCTCCGATGATCAAAAGCGTATGTTCGATCTCGTGGCGCGAGCGAACTATGGCAAACGCACGAATCAGTCCTGCGACATTCTTGTGCGCTTTTAAGTTTCCGACATAGAGGACGTAGGGCCCCATGAAACCGTAGCAACGGCCAGCCCTGGCTTTCGACTCATCGTGGAGCTCGGGAAAAAATTGCGGACTCACGCCGTTGTACACCACGCTCACTTTGTCGGCGGCCGCCCCCAGGTGCTCCAGAATTTGGCGCTTCGAATACTCCGATACAGTAAAGATATGATCAGCATGGGCCGCCGCCAATCGAAGCATCGGCTGAGCGTAAATCCGGCTCTTCCAGGTGGCGCGAAACGTGTCGTCCAGAATGTGCGTCAGGTCGTGAATGGACACCAGCATCGTGCCGCGGTGAAAAAGCGGCGTGTTGTAATGCGGCACGTGCAGCAAATCGCATCGCCGCGCTGCCCACGGAATCTGGAACTGCTCGCGAACGGAGTAGATGGGAGCGCTCACCACGTCCACTTGGTCGCAATAAGGGTCCAAAGCATCTCGGTGCGACGACAAAGTTAGTGCGCGGACCTGAATCTCACCCAAGGACTTCAGGCCACGAACCAGGTTCAGAGTATAGGTCCCAATTCCCGTCAACAAACACCGCGCGTCGATCACAACTGTGTTCATTAGACAGACACCGTCTGTTTCACGTAAAACTCTCCCGTCATCCCGGCCCCCAGAAGCCGGCAGTCCGGTACTGGCCGTCTCCAGATGGCTGCCGGATAAGGACGAGTCTTCGAGGTCTCATGGAATCCCAGTGGGCCGCAGCGGCGCCAGCAATCGATTGCAGAGATCTCAAAGCCGATAGGCGAAGACTGCTGTAAGCTGCCATTGAGCATGCGTAACCGGAAAGAAGACACACTTCCCCGCCAGGACTTCGCCCTCCGCAGTTAGATCCGGATGTGTTCCATCCGGCCGAGAGACAAATCCAGCGGCTGTAAAGTCTGTGAGTAAAAAGTTAAGGGATTATCGCTTCCCCTTCGGCTGACCTAAAATCAATACCAAAGGCAAGTAGGCGTCCGTTCGGCGTGCCGTTTGTTCATCGTACAGAACGTGTGTATCAGGATATGAAGCTACGCCCAATAGGTCAAGCGAAAAATGGCGGAGAGGGCCTTAGGCCTGATCCTACATTTCCCTTTTTGGAAGTCGGCCTTAACCGCCCTATTGCTGTTCAGGCGAGGACGATGGTCGCGGGAAGTACCAACTTTCTGCAGATGTGCACCGTGCCCAAGACTGGGAAGACGGTATGCTGCCCGAGATCGAAAGGCCGCGACGGAAGTTGGCCAAAGAAGTAGTGTTTCGGACGAATGCGGCATTCGCCAAGCCGCAGATGGGTGAAGCGCTGGAGTTGAGAGTGTCCCATTACGGTAGAGCACACCAAGTAGCGCGCCAAGAGCTTGGCCCTAGTCCCTGGAACTTGTTGCATAAACCTCGTTGCGGCTGACCGGGGCTAAAACCCCTGCTCAAAGCGGGGATTTCTCGCGGGCCCGAAGGCCCGCGCTTCCATCGAAAAACATCAAGACGAATTTATGAAACAAGCTCTGGGCCTTCATCAATGACCGCAATTCATTTCTTTGGAACAGGTGGGCCGTTTCACCGGGGCGCGAGACGCGGGCTCCGCTCCGCCACCCGTCGCGCCTCCCATCAGGGTTGCGCCCGCGCAATTGTTGCGGGTTGGCGTTCCCGTGGGTCCGGGAAAATCGTGGATGACCACTCCCATCGTGCCGCCATAACAATAGACAACCGTCGGAGGGTATGCGCCGCCCCAGTCGGCAGGCCGCAAGTTTATGTCGCCAACTATCACACTATAGGGACCCCCGGCACCGTTGAACTGCAGCGGCGCCACCGTCGGCTCCTGCGCCGCCGCGTAGGCAGCGTCAATGGTTATCTGTAAAACTACGTTATTAAACTGGGCGAACGTCGCGGCGGCAGCGAACGCCTCGGTGCGCCAACCGGTTATGCGGATTCCCTCGATGATGCCTTGGCTGTCCGAAGAACCGGTGTCGTCGATGAATGCGGGACCAGCGATATGGGCATAACCGTCAGCAAAACCGATGTCCCCAATTGGCGCTCCACCCGCTGGCCACGGATCAATCCTAACCGCGACCGCCGAGTTACTGGTGCCGAATGTCCCTCCGTTAAAGTGAACCGCGGTCATGGACGTAGGAGCAGACACCAGGCTTGCAAAGGGCGAGGTAATCCCGGCGCTATTCGCATTCGAAAGCACGACGTCTGCAACTTCATTTCCCACAAAATAGCATTGATTGCAGTTCCATGCTTCCCCGCCATAGTTGTAAACTCCATAATCTCCATTGGTGTTTACAGTTACGCTAAACCAGGTGATCTCTGAACCATTGCCGATGCTGCCGTCGCTTTTTCGGGTCTTGCCCAGCAGCACGGTCACTTTGGGTGCGGTTGCCGCAGTGGCCCCGCCGATGATCTGCAGATGCTCAACATTAAAGCTGTCAGTCCCGCTGAAGTCCACGCACACGCCCACATCGGACAGTCGTTCCCGGCAAAGAAGATAGGACTGGGCGCCATTCATAGAAGCTTCTCCGACCAGGCGGATTCGCGACTGGCTGTTGGTAATGTCAAGCTGACTCACGACGCAGCCGTGCCCACTGTCGGGAATAACGATCGTGGCCCCGGTAGCTGACGTGCGTGCGGCGCTGATGGCAGCTTGGATCGCCGCAGTATCGTCCGTTGCACCATCGCATTTTGCGCCAAAATCAAGGACGCTAAGGCTGCCCGACTTAAGCGGGGGTCCTGGGGGGGGTACGGGGTCTGGACTCGCCAGAGA
The DNA here is from genome assembly GCA_003165795.1 of Acidobacteriaceae bacterium. Classification (GTDB taxonomy): domain Bacteria; phylum Acidobacteriota; class Terriglobia; order Terriglobales; family Acidobacteriaceae; genus Bog-257. The sequence goes on along the minus strand of PMWW01000187.1, from coordinate 16,366 downwards.
AATGATGTTCAATACCATTACGACTAGAATAACGAGAATCACCTCAAAGCCAGGCTTGCTCTGCGGCAGATATTCTAAACCATTACAGCGCCTCGGCTGAACCAACCTGTTCCCCATGGTCGCACGCTCCTAACGCCTGCATCTAAGTGCAGGTGGCATTCCATTAAGGATCTGCGCTGGATTAGAAACCGCTAAAGACTCTCAAGGCGGACCAGTTGTTGCCGAGAGCTGATGGGCCCACAGGAACTGGAATTCCCGTTCTCGCTCCCAACCGCCCACGCTGTATCTCGGCAAGGCAGTCGAGACTACATGCGATGCACGATGACCAGTGAACCGGCCATTTCGGTTTCGGCCGTCGTTTGTATCCCAGCCGCGACAGCGTAATCTGTCCGTTTTTTCTTGACATGCTAAGCGATGCTTCATATGCTAATTGCAAATTTCCTAATCACTTTAAGAGCAACTGCGCTCGGATGCCCGATAAGCTCCTGTTTCGTTCTGAGATGAGATAGAGACCAGCTGGGCTGGCCGGACAGCTTGGCCTGTATTTTATGTCACTATGCCAACCAGCTAGCCTTCAGTCCACTTGTCCGGCGTCCTTGAGCTAACTGAGGAAGGCGGAGCTTTACCTTGAAGCAGGCCAGGTATGTCAGGAAGGTGGCGAGTTCTTCGCCAGTGGAATTGCCATGATGGAGGACAAGGAGGACAGGAATGTTGCCGTGGCTCCTTTCTCGGACCTCGAGGTTCGTCCAGTCACATCGGTGGCCTGGTCAAGTGCGCCACCCGCGGCAGGAAGATCTTCGGCAGCAAAGCTCCTCGCGCTGCTTGATCTAGTCGCGCAGCAGCGAAAGCTCCTGCTCACATTGGTGGCGTGCGGTTTTCTGTTATCGGTGGCAATTGCCTTCCTGATTCCCGCCCGATATGAGGCGGTTACTCGATTGATGCCGCCGGACCAGTCCAGCGGTATGGGCGCCCGAATGATTGGTGCGTTGACCGCCAAGGCGGGCGACGCCGTGGGCGGCCTTGCCAGCGACCTGCTGGGCGCCCAGAACACTACTGCCACGTTGGTTGGAATCCTCTCCAGCAACACCGTGCAGGACGAGCTTATTAACCGGTTCGATCTGCGGGCGGTTTACTCCAAGAAAAAATACGAGGCGGCCCGCGAGGTCCTCACACGGCGTACCGATCTATTGGAGGACCGCAGGAGCGGGATCATCACCATCCGCGTGCAGGATGCCAATCCGCGGCGGGCCGCCGCGCTTGCGCAAGCTTATTTCGACGCTTTGAACAGCCGCGTTTCGCAGCTTACAACTTCATCGGCCCATCGCGAACGGGTGTTCCTGGAAGGCCGCCTGCAGACGGTGAAGCAGCAGCTCGACGAAGCTACGCTACAGCTTAGCCGTTTCTCCAGCAAGACCAAGACCTTCGACCCGGAAATCGAAGGCAAGGCGATGCTCGAGGCTGCCTCCAATTTGCAGGGTCAAGCGATTGCCGCCGAGTCTGAGTTGCGAGGTCTGGAGCAGATTTACGGACCCGAGAATTCCCGTGTCCGGGCTGGGTCCGCCAAGCTCTCTGAGTTGCAAAGCAAGCTGCGGAGGCTGAACGGCAGCAGCCTGCAAGACACCGTCGCTCACGATCAATCAGAAGAACCGTATCCTTCGATCGAGCAGCTTCCCCTTCTCGGCAACACCTACTACGACCTCGCTCGGCGCGCCAAGATCGACGAGGCGATCTATGAAATCCTGACCAAAGAGTACGAACTCGCCAAAGTCGAAGAAGCCAAAGAAATTCCGTCGATCAAGGTTTTGGACGCTCCCACCGTGCCGGAGAGCAAGTCCTGGCCACCGCGCCTCTTCATTGTCCTCTTTGGAACGTTCGTGTCTATTGCAGTCGCATGCTTATGGGTTCTGGGGGAAGCCGGTTACAGAAGCCTGGATTCGAATGATCCCCGCCGACGGCTAACCAATCGATTGTTCGGTCCAGTATTCCGCCGCTGACCGGCTCCGCTTGCGAGTGCGCCCTATGGATACTTCAGATACGCAATATTCCTGAGTGCTTGAGCACCAGGGCGCTTCCCGGAAGCGACAACGCAGCCGCTGCCAGCAAGATGATCGGACGACCCGCCGTGGCCGGCATCCTGATCAATGAAAACGCTGCGGCCAGCAGAAGTGGGGTGGTGGCCAGGAATGGAGTTATCACCCCGGAAAGAACATATTCCCCCCTCGAGATCCGGATTTCCGCGTCAGTTCGCGGCATGCTGTAGAGAATATGGGCTGCGATGCCGAACACTGATCCGACCAGGGTTCCCAGCGCAACGCCGATCGCGCCCATCATCGATCCCAGCACCAGACTTGCCAGCAAATTGCTGACCCCCTCGGTTAGCGGGCTGATTTTGATCAAACGCTGTTGGCCCGCGGAAACTAGGACCGTGGCATACGGGGCCCCGATGAGCCGAATAATGTTGGCTATCAATAGAACCACCAGGATGGGGTACCCTACCTGCACATACTGCTGGCCAATCCACGCCTTCAAGATCGGTGCGGAATAAATCAGAACTGGAATGCTGGTGAAAACCAGCAGAATGACCGCGATCTGCGTAGAGACTATGACCAGGCGACCCAGTTCTTCCGGTTTCTGTCGGGCATGTACCGTCGCAGCGTGCGGCATCAGGGCGTTAAGGGCGGCGTACAGCCCTCCGGCAATGAAGGTAACCATGCTGGCGGCTACTGAATAGGCAGTGACCGCGCTGAACTGAAAATGTCCCACCACAATGAGGTCCAGACCGGTGACCAGCAACATGGAAAAAGACATCACCGTCAAGCCGAAGCAGTATGGGAGTAGCTCGCTTGCGGTGGAACGCCTTACCAGTCTCAGGACAAACTCGGTATCCGGGACCATCTTCCTCATCGCCCCATACTGGACAGCGTAGGAAACGACATTCGTGATTGCCATGATGGTTGCCATCACCACCACCGACTTGCCGGCGAAGGCCGCCACCACAACACCGACAGCTGATAGAAGCCTTGAGCCACCAATGACGAGCGCCGGAATCTCATTCCGCTGCAGCCCGACGAAGACTCCACTCCACGCCGATGCCGGCAGGCCCAGCGCGAGCGAAGTTCCCAGAATTAGCAGGGCCCATCGCATCATCAGAATCGAGTCGGCGGGAATGCTCGGAAAAACCAGGCGTATGGCTGCGGCGAATGCCACCAGAAGAATCAGCCCGGCAACGGCCGCGGCCGAAAGTGCCGCGAAAGCAGTGCTGAAGATCGAAGTGCGTTGTTCGAAATCATTCTTTTCGGTAGTATAGGCCACGTACCGCCCTACCGCCGTTTGCAATCCCAAGTCCAGGTAGCTGATATAGGCAGCCACCTGCAATACCAAGACCCACACGCCATACTCCGCAGTTGACATATGACGCACCAGCAGCGGAGGCAGGAACAGGGCCACGATCCCGGTCGCGCCACCTCGACCGAGGTTCGCGATTGTATTCTTCAGAAGCCGCGCGCGAATATTCATGGAGTCGATTGGAGTATACAGACCAACTTCTATTTCTGCCTTGGTCATCTTTCTTCCCCGAAGGCCTAGTCGAACGCGGAGTAACGCTCGTATAATGTGTTGCATGGTCATAAGACTGGGGGCGTGCATATTTGCTTCCGCGGGTTTTGGCGGAAGGCAATGTTTTTCATCCCTGGCGGCCTCTGCCACTTCAACTGCTTTCAGTCTTAAGCATTTATCAAATTAGCTACTGGCGAACAAGGGTGAAGAAGATCGCGACCTTTCCTGACCGTCACGATGCTTTCGCGTCGGATCCCGCTCTCTGGGCTATAGGGCTGACGGCACGCCAACTGATACCGCGGATGAAGAGTTTATTGTTGGCAATGCTCTTTGATGCGCCTGGACTGTATCTTGGACAGGGCAGTCTGGTTCGCGGGGCAAAATATATGTCGTTTGGGAGGGGTGTCTCCGCTCATAGCAATCTTTGGCTGGAAGCGGTACCTAGGTACGGGGATCAAAGGTCCCACCCCGTGATTGAGATCGGAGACGATGTTTCCTTTGCCGACGGGGTGCACATCTCATGTGTCGAGCGCATCGTGATCAAGCGACACGCCTTGATAGGGAGCCGAGTTTATATTTCCGACAGTAGCCATGGACTTTATAAAGGTCTACACCAGAGCCGCCCGGACGAGCCTCCCGCCCGCCGTAAGCTCGGGATAGGCGGCCCGGTAGTAATTGGCGAAAATGTCTGGATCGGTGCAAACGTTGTTATTGTTGGGCCCGTTACCATTGGAGATGCAGCCGTGATCGGCGCGAACTCTGTTATCAGACGGAATGTTCCTCCCGGGACCATGGTTGCGGGTGTGCCGGCAGTACCAGTAAAAGAGTTTCGTCAGGCAACAGAATGCTGGGAGATAGTATGACGGCAAGATTCTTCAAGCTCAGGTCCACCTCCAAGCGTGCGCGCCACTGCCCGCTATCGATTAACTCACTTTTCGCGATGCAGTATACTAAGGCCCTGCTCCATGAGCGATGAATACGGTCAGTACCTCAGTAATCACTATTCCCACGTCTCTACACCGGCGAGCCTAGAAAGGAAGAAGACCTGGGTCCTTTCGAATCATGGTTCGAAGCTGCCGCCGAGTCCTGATGCCGTAATACTCGATGTCGGACCAGGTTTTGGTAACATCATTCAGTTGCTGCACGACAAATGCGGCTACAAGAATGTTAACGGCATAGACATCTCTCCCGAGGTGGTTAGTGTCTGTAACACGATTCTTCCCGGTAGCACTAAGCTGGTGGCCGACACGGTGCAGTTCCTGAATGACCACAAGGAAGAATTCGACCTGATATTGTTACTCCATGTCATAGAACATGTCCCAAAGACCGAGGTGCTACCCTTCCTGCGGGCGATCCATACTGCCTTGAAAACCGGGGGCCGGGTCATCTTGGAGGTTCCTAACTCTGCCCATCCCGTAACTGGAATCAACATGCGCTATGCCGACTTTACACATCATGTGGGTTTTACAGATCGGAGCCTGGAGTTCGTCATGTTGAGCGCTGGCTTCTCCGACGTCTGTCTATACGGGTGCAAGGTTCCTCGAGAGTCGGTGGCCCGCGGTATCCAGAGGGCCGGGCAAGACATGGTAGAAATGCTGTTAGGCTTGATAGTAAGACTCTACATGCCAACCAAACCAAGCATTCTTACTAGCATTCTCGCTGCCTGCGCAACAAAATAAAGAGACGGCTTGTCATCGGAGGCAGAGGAGGCAGAGCATGACCGTGGATTGCGGCACTGTTGGGCCGAAGGGCGTCTGGGTTACTCACTTCTCCGTACCCCATTGCAGCGGCCGCCTGCTGCCCGTTGCCGCGGACGGCCCCCTGGGAGGCCAACGATAAAGATCATCACCAGGACACGAGAGACGTTCGCCGCTGATCCGCCCACGTGGGCTTTGTGGCTGATCTTCGGTCGCGCACTCTTGAGAATCAGTTCCATGTTGCAGGGATTCGCCCTTCGAGCCCAAGATATACAATTGGGACCTGGAAGCACTGTACGCGGAAGTAGGTACATGTCACTTGGAACAGGTATTCGCGCCCGAAGCAACCTTTGCCTCGAAGCCATCGCTCACCATGGGGAGCAGGGATTTGAACCAGCCCTTCGAATTGAAGATGGCGTTTGTTTCTCGGATGGCGTTCATGTCTCCTGTATCGATCGCGTCGTTATAAAGAAGAACGTACTCATGGGAAGCCACATATACATCTCGGACTATAACCACGGTCTCTATCGAGGACAAAAGCATAGTCTGCCGAGCGAGCCGCCCGCCCATCGGGAACTGGGAGGCGGCGGACCTGTCCTAATAGGAGAGAACGTCTGGATTGCGGACAACGTCATTGTCGTGGGCCCGGTAACGATTGGAGACGGTGCGATCATTGGCGCCAATTCCGTCGTGCGCAGAGATGTCGAGCCGGCGACGATGGTTGCCGGCATTCCGGCCAAGATAATAAAGCGCTTTGACCCGACGACACGGTCGTGGGAGCGCCCATGACTCCGCACCGGCCGAAGTTCTCAATTTGCATCCCTGCTTACAATCGCGCTCGACTTCTGCCTCCATTATTGACCTCCATTTTTGCGCAGGACTATAGCAACTTCAATGTGGTGATCTGCGAAGACAAGTCGCGCGAGAGATCGGCCATCGCTTCCGCCGCCCACGAATTCGCCGATCGCTATCCCAATACAGTCTATTACTACGAAAATGAAAATAACCTTGGCTACGACGCTAATATCCGCAACCTTGTTGAAAAAGCCAACGGTGAATACTGCTTTTTTATGGGCAACGACGACTTGATGTGTCCCGGAGCGCTGACCACCGTCGCCGACCTTCTGACGCGCTACGAGAACGTCGGCGTGGTATTGAGAAGCTACGCTTGGTTCGATCGTGAACCAGGTGACATAAATCAGGAGATTCGATATTTCAATGAAGAACGCTTTTTCTCTGCCGGGCCTGAGGCTATCAAGACATGCTTTCGACGGTCGGGCGTGATATCAGGCTACGTTGTACATCGTGAAAGTGCAGTTGACGCCGCTACTGACAAGTTTGATGGTTGTCTGTACTATCAGATGCATTTAACCGCGAACATCCTGGCCTTCAAGAATGCGGTTTTCACCCCGAAGGTATTGATCCTGTGCCGTGCCAGCGAACCATATGAATTCGGGAACAGCCCCGCGGAGCAAGGCAAACATACCCCCGGTACAATTACTGCTCTCACCCGCGTTACCATGATCGCCGGCATACTATCTATTATTAAGGAATTGAGAAGTACGAAGGGCATTGATGTCGTCGACGAAGTCATGCATGACTATGCGAATTACTTCTATCCTTATATAAGGGAGCAGCTGGACCTTCCGTTAAACAAGTTTATAGAACTATATCGATCACTGGGAACGATGGGGTTCTCCCGCTACCCAATGTTCCACCTCTACTGTCTTGGGGGATATGCGCTTGGGGCGCGCAACTGCGATTCCCTTACCCGGAGCATCCGTAGCCTCCTTGGCCGCAGCCCGCAGTTTGGTAACATAAGACAGTCAGGATCTTTCTAGGCGGCATCCATGGTGCGACGCGACGGGCAAACAGCATTCCTGACGAAGGCGGTGTCGCCATACGCACTGGCGTTGGTGTCGTATGCGATTTTTTTGCTTGCCTGGTCATTTCCACCTGCCGCATATGTCTCGTACATGGACGAACCAGATTACATCTTCATGGACATGTCGGCATTAGCCTTCTATTCGTTGTGTGTAATTTCTTTTCTTTTGGGAGTTTGGCTCCTCGATCTACTCCTCCCCGTAGCTGGCCTGAACGATGAAACCCTGGTGTGCCGCCTGTCACCAGTGACCTTCCTTTTAATTCCTTTAGGGTTTGGTCTTGTGTTTTCTGTGATCTCGAACATTATCATCATACGCAGCGCCCCGGACCTCTTCCGGCTTTTTCTGGAGCAGGGTGGTGCCGAGCTAAAAACCGAGCTGCAATTTCAGTCCGCGTTGGGCATGGCAGGCATATATTTGATCGGCATAGTGTGGTGGGCGACCTGGCGCTGCGACCAACTGAACCTGCAAGGCCGGCAGCGCCGCCTGGTCAAGATAGCGCAATATCTGGCGACAGCGTCCGTAATCCTTTCCACGATCCTCAAACTGGTACGCGGTGAGTTAATGCCCGTGATTATAGGTGTCGCAATAATCTATTTGCTGAGGAAGAGTTTTCGGGCAGAGAGACAGGGCGCTTTCCTTGTCAAGTTCTTCGTCATATTTGCCTCAAGCGTACTTGTGCTATTCCTTCTGGGCTCATTCGTTAGAGGAACGACGGACCTAACCAAGGACGTATTTGCATATACCATTGCCTCTTACAACAGACTCGCGGCATTGCTGAGTGGCCGCCTACGGTATCCGTATGGCGGACGTGGTATCTATCTTTTTAGTTTCCTCGGTTATAACAACATGCTTAACATGGTGGTCCCTTTTAGGGACATCTTGCGCTGGCCGAGCTTCATGGAGTACTGGCAATCGGAATTTCGCGCAATGGGGCCAGCCGGCCTTACGGAAAACGCTATCTGGGGGGGGGCATTCGGCTATATCTTTGCGGACATTGGCTGGCTGGCCCCATTCTTCGTGTTTTTTGAAGGACTACTCTGCGGTGTAGTATGGCGGTCGGTCAAATTGGGAAGGCCGCTTGGCATTGTGTTGTATCCCTGGTTTGCATTTTGCATACTATTCTGGTTTGGAATGAACAGTCTATTTGAAAACAAACTGCTTCCCCTGGTTTTGGATGTGCTTGGTCTAGCAATTTATGAGTCACTCTGCTTGCGATATGAAACCCCTCAAACCTCTCTAAGTAAGTACTCCGCAGCAGAGCCCGGAATCCCCGCATATTAACCATTGGGGGCCGAATATCGCCGGATGAAGAGAAGGCTGACTTCCTGGATAGTTGGGTCACGAGAGAGGAAACGCTGACGCTGTATTTTCTGTTTGTTGTGGCGGACACCTGCTGACCGCATCTATCGGATTAAGGTTGTTGCAAATACTCTTGGGAGTTATCATCTGTCTATGAGAAAGATTGGGTTGTTCTCGTTACTCGGCGGTTTCGTTCTCAGTGTCGTATTACTTCTGGGGTCGCCGTCCATGGCGGCGACCAAGTTGACAATCTATCCTGCACCCCCTGGGGAACCGCTTTCCAGCGCCTACAAGGTACAGGTCGAAGGCCGGGACGTTCCTGCGTATCAGCTTCAAGTGGCGCCGGAGGACAAGACCCTCCGGATTAATGCGGTGGACGACAAGTCACAAAACGGCGTTAAGTTTGATGAAGCGGCCTTTGCTTACTTCGATGCAGATGGTAGTGTCGACGTGACGGTGACTTGCAATTGTGCGGTTGCCGCCGCGCGATTCCTGCCCGCCTCGTCTACCGGTCCGCTGAAGATCCAAGGCAACACTATTCGGTTTTCTGTAAATGGGCCTCAGAACCTGACCTTGGAAGTGAACCATCAGATCGTTCGCACGCTGCATATCTTCGTCAATCCCATCGAGCCCAGTGTGCCCACGCCTCAGGATGCGAACGTTCTGTACTTTGCTCCCGGAACTCACGCGCTGAACGATCTGAAAGTGCCCCAGGGCAAGACCATTTTCTATTTTGGCCCCGGGATCCACACGGTCGACAATTTGGTGGTCCGCGATGGTCAGACCGTTTATATTGCCGGGGGAGCGGTGGTCAGGAGCGTGGTTCGTCAAGGCGCGGCTTCGGTAAATTCCACTTTAATGGGGTACACATCGAAGTTGTACACCGAACCGGCGATCAAACTATACGGGGCGAATATCCACTTCCGCGGTCGCGGCATTCTCGATGGCACGCCGAGCCTCGGCAAGTTTTTGCTGTCTATCGAGGGACAAGACATCAGCATGGAAGGCGTTATACTGAAAAATTCGGGGAGCTGGTTCATGCCGATCTCGAACTCCGACCGGGTATCGGTTACGAACTTGAAGATACTCGGGTACCGGGCCAATTCGGATGGGATCGATATCTATAGCAGTCGTGACGTGACCGTGCGGGGTTGTTTTATTCGCACCGTGGACGATGTGATCGTTATCAAGTCTAAAATCCGTAGCGGTACTATAGCTACTGCGGGCGATCAAGTGAAGAATGTGGTGGTGCGGGGAAATCGACTCTGGAGCGAGACTGGTTCCGCGATGAAAATCGGAACCGAGGTCGGAGCCGACATCAGCACGGTCACTTTCATCGACAATGATGTGATCCGCGACTTGGCGCGCGGAGCCACGGAAGGCATCTACCTTGCGGGCAGTGGTACGGTGAGCAACATCCGTTTCGAAGGCAACCGTATCGACCGTACAGGCAATCTTTACGACTATAGCGGCGAAAGCAAAGGGATCTTCGTGTATATCCGGCCGTCAGATTGGGAATCCGCAGCCGATAAGGCAAAGCCGCTAGGCAAGGTCCGCGGGGTCCTCTTCTCCAACACCCAAGTGACAACGTCGGCGCAGAATCCCAAGCTGCGTATTCAACTACAAGGGGCGAGCGACGAAAGCGACATTGAAGATGTCAAATTAGAAAACATTGTCGTTAATGGTAAACCCCTCGACAAATCTAATTCAGCTGTAGAAGAAAAGTTCGCCAGCGCAATAGTGGGATTACCCTAAACCCCGGCTACGGAATGGAGTCTACGAATCCACTCACTTACAACAAGCGGTCCCGCAAGGTGGCGTTTGGCAGGAACTGAAATGACCAAGCAACATGAGATCGTGCGTCTAGAACCATCGCGATTATTCGTTTCACAAGAGTATTGACACCGGGTACGATAATGCCGCCGCAGTCATATAGCACGCTGCCTGACGAGAAGGCCACTGTGACCGTAGCCCAGCTAGCCGGCAAGTATCGCTCAGTTTTGAGCGCTCCGGTTGTCGCTGACGATTTCTTGTCGCAAGTTGCGCGGACGACGCCTTCCCATCAATTTCTGGCCAATAGTGCGCAGGCTGTTTATGGTCGCCAGGTCGCATTCCTTTCTGCCATTCTGAACGATTACCAAAGCGTCCCTACGGGGCAGATCAAGGTGCTCGATTGGGGGTGTGGCAAAGGCCACATTACCTACCTGCTACAAAATCGTGGATTTGATGTCACGAGCTGTGATGTTGACAGAGCAATCGACGACACGACAATGTTCGGACAGGAAGCTCCGATCGTCCAGGCCAGAGGGATCGCGGTCACCCCCCTTCGCCACTCGATCGACCTGCCTTTCCGTGACCAGGAGTTTGACTGCGTGGTCAGTTTTGGGGTGCTGGAGCATGTGCAATCCGACCTCGCATCTCTGCATGAAATACGGCGAGTTCTGAAACCGGGAGGGATCGTATACGTGACCTTTCTTCCCTACTTTTTGTCGTGGACCCAGGCCTTGGCCCGTCTCCGCGGGATCGGCTATCATGACCGCCTTTACAATAAGCGGCGGCTTCTTCGGCTTGCGAACAGCGCCAAGTTTCAGCTGGCAAGCACCTCGTACGGACAACTCCTTCCGAAGAATTCGGTGCCGATTTCCTTTGACAAAGCGCTAGAGCCCATGGACCGTTTCTTGTGTGAACATACACCTTTGAAGCATTTCGCGACCAATTTAGAGGCCCTTCTGGTAGCCATCTAGTGGGGGCTAATACAAGCTTTCCTCCATAGCATGTTCGTGCCGTTGCGCAAACCGCGGAGCCACGCTAAACTTCGCCACACCTACTTTAGCTAAGTTCACAACAATGCTCGCATCTGCTGGCGAACCAGTCTCTTTAAGGTTTGCCAGCACTAAGGAGATCTACCCTTGAGCTCGAGGATTTCTCGTCCAACCGCTTTCGGAGCATACCGTGCTAACCTGCTCCTTACGGGTGCCCTGTTATTGCTGCTGTTGCTATGCGGAACCATGTCCGCCCAAGTTCAGGTAACTACCCAGCACAATGACAATTATCGTAGCGGACAGAACCTCAATGAGACCATTCTCACAAGCTCGAACGTCAGTTCTGGACAGTTTGGCAAGATGTTTTCCGTCGCAGTCGACGGTTACGTATATGCGCAATCGCTCTATGTACCGAATCTAACCATCCCAGGAAAGGGTGTGCACAACGTACTCTACATAGCGACGGAGCACGACAGCGTTTACGCACTGGACGCAGACAGTGACACGGGAGGAAACTCAGTGCCGCTCTGGCACACCAGCTTTATCAATCCCGGAAACGGCATCACTACCATATCGGACAACGACCTAATGGGTTGTGGCGCCATAGCGCCTGAGGTTGGCATTACCAGTACGCCGGTCATCGATGTCACCACAAATACGATCTACGTGTTGGCCGAAACCAAGGAAAATGGCCAGTTTTTCCATCGCCTGCACGCGCTTGATATAACCACGGGCGCGGAGAAACTGGGAGGACCAGTAACCATTCAGGCAACCTATCCGGGTACGGGAGAGGGCGGCTCGGGCGGGATCATCACCTTTGATCCGGTGCAGCACTTGAACCGGCCAGGATTATTGCTGAACAACGGCGACGTTTATCTTGCCTGGTCATCCAACTGCGATACCGATCCCTACCACGGCTGGGTCATGGCCTATGACAAGACCGCCCTAACCCAGCAGGGCGTTTGGGTGACGACCCCCAATGGGCGGGCCGGGGGAATATGGATGAGCGGCGCCGGAGTTGCGGCGGATGCGAGCGGTAACGTTTTTGTTCCCACCGGAAATGGCACCTTCGAATCATCAGGTAATCCCACAGACTTTGGCGACAGTATAGTCAAGCTCACGTTGAGCGGAGGCGCCCTCAACCTGGTCGACTATTTCACCCCTTATGATGAGGGCACGCTCGACGTAGGCGATGTCGACGTGGCCTCGGGTGGAGCATTGCTCCTGCCCGACCAGCCGGGTAACCATCCTCATGAGTTAGTGGAGGCAGGAAAGGAAGGAAGCATCTACGTCGTCGACCGGGACAACATGGGGCATTTCAACCCCAACAATAATTCCCAGATCGTGCAAAACATCACCGGCCAGATAGAAGGCCTCTATTCAATGCCGGCCTACTGGAACAATTATGTATACTTTGGCGGCGCCAACGATACGCTCAAGGCATTTGCCCTGAATAACGGTTTGCTATCAACCTCACCAACTTCCGAATCGCTGTCAGGTCTAGGATGGCCCGGGGCTACACCGAGTGTATCGGCCAACGGTACGAGTAATGGCATTATCTGGATATTACAAACGGCAGCGGCACTAAATGATGGTTACGAGGCTTTATATGCCTACGACGCGACCAATCTCGGCAATCTGCTTTATGCCAGCACCGACAACGAACCGCGCGACAATCCAGGAGCAGTAGTGAAGTTCGCGGTGCCCACCATCGCGAACGGCAAAGTCTACGTAGGCGCGGTGCGGCAGGTTAGCGTCTACGGTTTGCTCCGCGGAGAGCAGCCGGCCGCGATGCCCAGCTTCTCGCCAGACGGCGGCACCTATACAATGCAGCAGCTGGTCACCCTTGAAGACACTACTCCCGGTGCGACGATCTACTATACAACCGACGGAGCGACACCGACCACTTCTTCTCCGATCTATAGCAGCCCGATCCCGGTAAGCCAGACTTCGACGATCAAAGCCATGGCTGTGGCCTCGGGATACAACAACAGCAGTGTGGCTCCGTCGCTTTACACCATCACCACCGGCAGCGGAGGCTCGCTGAACTTCGGCACCGGTTTCCAGCAACTGGTGCTCGACGGGACTGCCAAGATCAACGGCACGCGGGTGCGACTGACGGACGGCGGCACCGGCGAGAGTGGCAGCGTCTGGTATCCCACGCCGGTTGGCATTCAAAGTTTTACCCAGGATTTCAGTTTTCAATTGACCAACCCGATTGGCGATGGAATGGCTTTTGTAATTCAGAACTTGGGATCCACGGCGCTTGGTCCCGGCGGCGCTGGTTTGGGCTATGGCGCTCAGAGTCCCAGCGGAGCCCTGGGCATACCTACCAGTATTGCCGTGAAGTTCGACTTGTACAACAACTTTGGTGAGGGTCCCGACTCTACCGGCTTGTACACCAACGGAAACTCCCCCACGATACCTGCCATTGACATGACCGGCAGTGGCGTGAACCTACACAGTGGGGACATATTCCAAGTGCATATGACCTACGACGGCACAACCTTGAGCATGACCATTACGGATACGGTCACTCACCAAGTCTTCAGCACATCATGGACGATTGACATCCCCACCATGGTTGCCGGAACCACAGCCTACATAGGATTTACGGGCGCCTCAGGCGGAGCCACGGCCGTGCAGGACGTACTCAACTGGATCTTCGAGCCTGGCGGCGTCAACTACGGCGGTGGATTCAGCTCAAACAATTTGACCCTGAACGGCAACGCCGTCTACAACGGCTCACGTCTGCAACTAACGGACGGTGGGACTTCCGAAAAAGCCAGTGCGTGGTACTCGACACCGCTTAACGTTCAGGCCTTCACCCAGGATTTCAGCTTCCAGCTAACCAATCCCGACGCGGACGGAATTACCTTCGCCATCCAGAACAATGGGACCACGGCCATGGGCTTTGGCGGCGCTGGCCTTGGCTATGGCGCAACCAGCCCCGGTGGACAACTGGGCATACCCGAAAGTGTTGCCGTCAAGTTCGACATTTACAACAACCTGGGCGAGGGGACAAACTCTACCGGCCTTTACTTGAACGGTGCCTCTCCGACAATACCCGCAGTGGATATGACGCGAAGCGGAATTAATCTACGCAGCAGCGATATCTTCCACGTACATATGACCTATGACGGGGTCAATCTCGCTATGACCGTCATCGATGTCTACACGCAGCAATCGTTCAGCACGTCATGGCCAGTCGATGTTCCCGGCACCGTCGGCGGCACCTCCGCGTATGTAGGGTTCACCGGAGCCTCGGGCGGAGGAACGGCCATCCAGGAGATTCTCAGCTGGTCATTTGTCTCTCCCGCAGCCATTGACTACGGCAGCGGTTTCAAGTCCACGGGACTGACGCTCAATGGAGGAGCTACTCTGAATGGAACGCGCCTTCGCCTGACGGATGGTGGAATCGGTGAATTCACCAGCGCCTGGTTCTCTCAACCAATGAACATTCAAAGCTTCACGCAAACGTTCAGTTTCCAGTTAACGGACGCGGCCGCCGACGGACTAACATTTGCCATTCAAAGCGTGGGACCCACTGCGCTTGGTCCCGGCGGAGCGGGACTTGGCTATGGCCAGCCGAGCCCGGGACAGGGCCCAGCGGGGATCCCCAATAGCATTGCCGTAAAGTTCGACCTGTACAACAACGAGGGAGAAGGATTCGATTCAACGGGTCTATATATCTACGGGGCCTCTCCGACTGTGCCGGCAGTTGACATGTCCGGCAGTGGTGTCAACCTGCACAGTGGTGACATATTCAACGTGCAAATGAGCTATGACGGGACTGCGTTAGTCATGCAGATAACCGATACCGTCACGCAGGCAACCTTCCAAACTTCATGGTCGGTGGATATCCCGTCAATCGTCGGCGGAACTAACGCTTACCTCGGCTTCACAGCGGCGACCGGTGGCGCTGCGGCAACCCAGGAGATATTGAATTGGACGTACATTCCCGGATCCGAGGGCCAGGACGACTTCTTGAAGAGCCCGAAATCCTATTCTCGAGGCCCGGACCTGCATTGATTTTCAGCGCCCACTGCAATGCCAGGGGGGACGCCAGCGAAACTGCGTGGCGCGCAGCCTTTGGTAACCTATTAGCTTTTGGAGTACCTATCCGAAAGGCCTATTAAGGCTATCCGAGCAGATAGCTCGATGGTAAATAGATCCAACTGAGAGGCGTTTTGCAGCCGACTTTCCGAGAGAAACAATAACTTTACTTCGATCTTGGTGTCACCGTAATTTGGCAGCCTAAGTGCTCCTAAGATGCGAGGAGGTGCGTCGGTAGCGGTTGACGGACGGTGCATAGCACAAGAGGGTAGTTGCTGACCAAGCTTGCGAAAGCTGCACTCTCGAACTCCGGCCTGACCAATGCAGTGGCAAACGTAGCCGACCGCCAACCCGGATAGAAAATTTCTGGTAGATCACAAGTATTGGATCCGAGCGATTTGAGTCTCGGCGTTGGTCTTCAGTGTCAGGTCCGCCTAGTGACTCTGAGGTCAGCTACATCAACTCAATTCCGTGTAAGCGAAAGAGGAGAGTAAGTTATGACTAAGACGAGGTTATTTGCACTTGCGTCGCTTTTGTCATTTAGTTTGGGAACCTCCGCACTGGCAGTCGCTCAGGAAGAAGAGCGGACTCCACCTCAGGAAGCGGCCCCGGCGCAGATGGTAGCAGCGCCGGAACAAGCGGCCCAGCCCGCGGTTTTTCGGCCTCAAGGCACCGTGATCACCCCGGAGAGCAGTGTTGTGCGGGCGGAGGACGCCGGCGTGCGCGCTCACACCAATGTTTTCATTTTCGTGCCTGCCGCTCACCAGTCGTCTTCCGGCGGCCCCAACTACACCTTTACGGGTGAGACTCCGGCATCGTTAGGCTGTGTTTACCAGGTTGGCCCGATCTACGCAGGCTGCAACCCGGCAACCGGCGGCACCAACCACCCCAGCGGCGGCTTCGGCGCGATCGTGTTAGTGGACGCTTTTGACAACCCGAATGCAGCCTCCGACCTGGCGGCTTTTTCCAGTAACTATGGCCTGCCTGCAGCGACCTTCACTAAGATCTATGCCAATTCGAGCTGGGGAACTCTTAACGGCATGACCGCCAGTTGCGACGGCAGGCCGGCCGGCAATACGGGATGGGGTCTGGAGGAGGACTTGGACATTGA
>PMWW01000117.1 GCA_003165795.1 Acidobacteriaceae bacterium | reverse complement strand
TTAATCAGAGTTTCCCTAAGGCAAGGACCGCAAGAGAAAAACCAGAACGCCGGGGCGAGGATGTTATTGTCTCAGCGGTGGAGGGACAGCAAAGGAACACTCGTGCCCAAGCTTTCGTCGCTATTACTAAAAATTCCTGATGAGTTCAAGCCGGCGGCGGCACTGGGCATCGGTGCGCTCATCCTGGTGGCCCTGGTGCTGTTTCACGGCGTCAGCCTGCATCGCATCCTGGTCATGCACAGACGTGGCGAGGCGCGCCTGCGCGCCGGGCGTCCCCATGTGTGGGGAGCCGAATTTCTTTTCGGCTGGTCGATTTTTCTCATGCTCGGCCTGCACATCTTCGAGATCGCGACTTGGGCGTTCGCGCTGGTCCACATGGGTCTTATCCTGCGCCCCGCCGACTCAATTTACTTTTGTGCCAATGCTTACACGACGCTGGGCTACGGTGTGGTCGACCTGGGGACGAGTTGGCGCAACATCAGTCCTGTCATCGCCATCTCCGGCCTATTCACCTTCGCTTGGACGACCAGTTCGCTAGTCGGCATGGTGACCGCGCACCTCCGGCTGCTGGAGCAACTGGAGGACGAACGGCTACAGGAACGGGAGATGCGGGGGGCGGAGCTGAGAGCTGCGTGGGCGGCCCACTCGAATGAGAAAAACGCGGAGCGCGCCAGCCGGGAAGAAGCGCGGAAGCGGGCCAGCACCGCATCGTTTTTCGAGCGCCACAAAATTCGGAAGGCAGAGAGGGGGAAAGAAAAAGAGTTGCGCGCGGCGGCGAGAAAGGAAATTGCGGACCTCTACCGCAAAGAGCGTCTTGACGAAGAGAAGTTGGGACAGGAGATAGTTCCGGACAACTCACCAGACTCCAAGGACAAGAAGTGAGCGAAGGCAAACAGGAGCGCGGTTGGTTGCCGCTGTTCGAGGGCGTACGGCCGTTGAGCCGGAGCGGGGCTATACGCGATGCATTGGCGGGAGTGCAACTGGCGGCGATGAACATCCCGCAAGCACTGGGCTATGCCAGGATCGCCGGCATGCCTGTGGTTACCGGGTTTTACACGCTCCTGTTGCCGATGTTGGCGTTTGTGGTGTTCGGCTCTTCGCGCTACCTGGTGGTGGCTGCCGACTCCGCCACCGCCGCCATTCTTGCGGGCGGAGTCTCAACCATGGCGCCGCTGGCCAGTGCGAGATATGTAGCGCTGGCCGGAGCCGTGGCTCTCGTGACCTCTGGATTCTTGCTGCTGGCGAGAATTCTGAAGCTGGGATTTCTGGCTGACTTTCTCTCGCAGACCGTGCTGGTCGGATTTCTCACCGGAGTGGGATTCCAGGTTGGCATCGCGGTGTTTGGCGGGATGCTGGGTTTGGAGATCGAGTCTCACCAGACGGCGAGGCAGCTCATTGAAATTTACCGCGGTCTTGCCCATGTGCACCTGCCGACGGTGGCGCTGTCGGCGGTGATCGTGGCCGGGGTCTTCGCCATCGCACGGGCAGCGCCCAAGGTGCCGGGCGCGCTCATTGCTGTGGTGGGTGCCATAGCTGCGAGCGCGACTTGGAATTTTTCTGGACATGGCATCACCGTCATTGGCCCGGTAGCCCGGGGCCTGCCGCATCTGGGACTTCCCGGCGTGCACTGGAGGGACGTTGGGCCGCTCATTTCCATCGCGGGATCGTGCTTTGTGATGATTGTGGCGCAGAGCGCGGCCACCGCCCGGGTCTACGCGACCCGCCATCACCAACGGCTGGATGAGGACGATGACCTGGTCGGTCTAGCCGCCGCTAACGCGTCCGCGGCATTGAGCGGGACGTTCGTGGTGAACGGCAGTCCCACGCAGACGGCGATGGTCGAAAGCTCGGGTGGCCAGAGCCAGTTGGCCCAGGTGGCGACGGCGGCTGTGGTTGCACTGGTGTTGCTGTTCCTCACGCGGCCGTTGCAATACCTACCGCGCTGCGTGTTGGGGGCCATCGTGTTCATCATCGCCATTAAACTGATCAATCTGCGTGGCCTGGAGAGCATTCGTCAGGAAAGCCCCGGCGAATATGCGCTGGCGGTAACCACGGCGGCGGTGGTGGTGCTGGTCGGAGTCGAGCAGGGCATCGTGGTGGCGATGGTTCTGTCGTTGCTGCGGATTGTGCGGCACAGCTATCGTCCTCATACCAGCATATTGGTTGCCGGCGAAGGTGGAACGTGGGAGCTGGCACCGGCGGTTCCGGGCACTTTCACCGAGCCGGGGTTGGTGATGTATCGCTTTAGCGCGGCGCTTTTCTATGCCAATGCCGGGTACTTCTCCGAAGAGATTCGCGACATCGTGGGTCGAGCTCCATCGCCGGTGCGCTGGCTGGTGGTCGATGCCGAAGCCATCACCAACTTGGACTACACGGCGGCTCGCGTGGTGCGGCAGCTGCAACGCGACCTCGCCGCCAGCGGAGTCGCCTTGGCATTCGCCCGCGTTCAATTCTACCTGCGAGCCGACCTGGACCGGCATCACCTGACCGAGGTCGTCGGCCGGCAGTTCCTCTTTGCTCGACTGCACGATGCGCTGAGTGCGTTTGCCAGGCTGGGACAAACATCGGCGCAGGTTGGGCCGGCAGCTCGGCCTGAATCAACTCAGAAATAACCACTGGGATTCCTGCAGCGTTCGCGCAGCTATCATGACTTGCAGGCAGATGATACGTCGGTCTCGCTCTCTTGCTTCTCCTCCAGCATGAACTCCAGCACCTCTTGCGGCGCCGACGAGGTCCACACCGGCGCGAACGACAGCCGATGCAGTGGCGTAGGGCCTCTCTCGCGCAGCGTCTTCAAATGGTGCGGAGTGCTGTAGCCTTTGTTGGATGCAAGCCGGTATTCGGGGAAGACCGGGTCCCAGGCGCTGATCATGGCATCGCGTTCGACCTTGGCGATGATCGAGGCCGCGGCAATCGAGGCCGACAGCGCGTCGCCGTGGATGATCGGCGTTTGCCGGCAATCGCAGTTCAGCCGCAGCGCGTCGATCAGCAGATGATCGGGCCGCACGGTCAACCTGCCGACCGCTTCTTCCATGGCGCGCTTTGAGGCCCAGTAAATGTTGATCTGATCGATGGTGGCGACATCGACCGCCGCGATTGCCCAGGCCAGCGCGTGCTGGCGAATGCGTGGCGCCAGCTTCTCGCGCGTCTCGCGATCCAGCAGCTTGGAATCGCGCAGTCCGCGCAGGCGATAGCTCGGGTCGAGGACCACCGCTGCCGCTACTACTGGCCCAAAGAGCGAGCCGCGACCGACTTCGTCCACGCCCGCGACTAGCTTCGCGCCCGCAGTCCACGCCAGCTTCTCGTACTTCAACGTGCACTTCAGCCGCTTTAGCAGGCGCAGCTTGAGCGTGGCCTTGGAGACCGGATTGCCGCCGTGGTCGCGCGTCGTGTTTTTCTTGCAGAGCGGCAAAGCAGGATTACCACCCTTTCGGCTTCGCTCAGGGCAGGCGACGGCACCGAAGGCACGCAGATATTAGAACACGCCGGCAACCGATGATGCGCGGGGTCCGTGAATCGTTGTCCCGTCTGAGGACCGCTTGGCAGACGCGGTCCGAGTGGGGGGACATGCTTACCAGCCTGTCTACGACTGGTCCCTGGTTCCTAATCCCCTAATTTGTTGGCTTAGCCGACTGCCGACGGCCCATTGCTCTTTGGTCCCTCGACGCAAGCTTTCGCCCTCCTTCAGGATGAGCGCCCGCGATCAATGTTGCGGCCAGAAGCTCAGTCCTCGGACGCCCCGGTGTGGTCCCACAATTTCGCAGGACCTTCCAGAAACGTGACGGGAGGAGCGGGGCGCGGCACCTACCCCGCCATTCACTTCCGCCTATTTTCCCGATGCACAAGAGCCTTATGTATGAGCGGGGCGTAGTCCGCCTTCAACTTCGTGAGATGTGCATTATAGGCATCGAGGATTTCCACGCCCGGTGGAATGTCGAGGATATTTGCGTCCTTCTTTCTCCTCGCTATTTCCTGACAAGCATGCTCCGTAACCAACTCGGCAACAAACAACTGATTAGCTGGCTGCTCCTGTCCTTCGCCATTTCGGCCAAAATAGAGGTCCACGGAAGGTCCGAGAGTGTTAATCCAGATCACGCCCTCTTTTTTGTCGAACCTCGAACGCAGAGGCAAGTCTGGTCTCTCCTCGTAACGAATGTCCTTAAAAAGGCCGCCTGTCGGGTGGTGCGGCTGTTGCGCCCTTGTCGAAATCACCTCAACGGCAGCAATTGCGATCTTGCCCTTGTATTTTGCCGTTACAAATCCCTCTGCATTTGCCTGTTGCCCCTCGACGGGAACGTGCACACGCGACAGAGGAGGATCTTCGTTGAAGAGTCTTGGTACGGCGGGCGTATCGTCGAGGATCCTAATATAGGGATTGTCGCAAGAAATCTCTATTTTGTCGCCGACTGCTATGCCAGTCGTACCATCCACCTGAACACGCAGCGTCAAGGACTCCCGTTCCGCCACAACTATTCTATAGGTGTCCGGTATGAACTCGAATCCTGCCTGGGGCGCGTGAGGCTCCGGCGGCGTGGTCAGCGGACCACCCCCAGTCCCCGCACCCCCTAATTGAAGCTCACGCCGGGCAATCTCGTTGAGGCTCTTTATCGCTTTGACCTTGCCCTCAGAATGC
>PMWW01000066.1 GCA_003165795.1 Acidobacteriaceae bacterium | reverse complement strand
GGATTTTCCTTTTCTTGCATGCCATAGTAACCACCGTCACGGCCTGTTCGTGATCCGGGCTGCGAGACCGTTGGCCACTCAGTTTGAACAAGACAGCGTCGCAATACGAGATTGCGCTGTGTATAGCCAAAAGTGCAGCTGCCCAAGCGTAGGAAGGCAAGTCGTCCCGGCAAAGCTTCATTGCGTTCGCAAGCTGCAATGCGCGACCGTGGTAGACCTTAATTCGAATCTCGTCCATGCGATAGGCAGAACACCGACTCTTAGATTGTAAATGCTGAGGCGAGATTAGACGATCAAGGACGCACAGAATGCCCCTGATGGCTCGTGCTGCGAGCGGGACGCCGCTGCACCATCAGCCTAAGCTACAGGCGCGAGTGAGGCTTCGCGAGATGGCGTTTACCGCCGTTAATGACGATCAGTGGGGCCGGTGTTTTCTTCTTCTTGCGCTGCCTCTCGTTTAGGATCTCGTCGTGAAAGGTGAGGCCGAAGATGAACACGGCAGCCAAGAGGCAATACATGACGATCGGAATGACGGACATCTGTCACCTCCGAAACCTGTCAGTTGGCAGGTGACTATCTTTACCCTACGCCGAGCGGGTGGGTTTTGTCAGTGATCTCCAATACAAGCTGAGAGCCGCGCGCGGAAAGGGACATCGGAGCAGGAAGAGCCAATTTAGCCGGGGAAACCTCAGAGCGGAGTGGGCTGGGATTCGGGCGTGAGCTGGGCAACCGAGTTCGCCGCTTCCTTGCCCGATCGAATGCAATCGGGCACACCGATGCCGTGGTACGCGTTGCCAGCGAGGGCGAGGCCGGGGATTTCAGCTACCCGCTTCTCGATACTTTGGACTCGCGCGATGTGGCCTGGTTCGTACTGTGCCATCGCTTCCCGCCAGCGGTACACGCGCGCGAAAATCGGCCGGGCATCGAGCTTCACCAGGTCGCGAAGCTCGCGGTAAACGGTATCCAGCATTTCTTCGTCAGTAAGGCCAAGGACGGCCTCGTCGCGAGCGCCGCCGAGGAAGCAACGCAGGATGCCCTTGTCCGCGGGCGCACGATGCGGAAATTTATTGTGTACGAAGGTGCAGGCCAGCATGCGCGTGCCTTCGCTGCGCGGCACCAGGAAGCCGAAGCCGGGAGGCAGTTTCGCAAGCTGATCTTTGTAGTAGCCGAGCGTGACCGTAACGGAAGAACTGTAGGTAATGTCAAGCAGGTTGCGCGCCAGGCCGCGGTCAACTCCGTCGAGCAGAGTGCCGGCCACGTTGGCGGGAGTGGCCAGGATGACGGCGTCATAGCGCTCGTCGCCGTTCATCTCGATGGAAACCCGCCAGCCGCCATTTTCCGGATACACCCGCTGGATATGCTGGCGCAAACGAATGGCCGCGGGATCGAGGCGAGTGACGACGGCGTCCACCATCTGCTGCATCCCATCCTTCAGCGAAGTGAACAGCGACCGGGCTGGTTGCTTGCCGGCAGCCTGGCTCATCTTCTGGCGCGCCGCGAGCATGGCGCGACTAAGGCTGCCATACTTTTCTTCCATTTCAACAAAGCGCGGCAGGACGGCGCGCGCGCTGAGCTTCCCAGCATCGCCGCCGTACACACCCGACAACAGAGGATCAGCCAGGCGATCGACGACCTCCGCGCCAAAGTGACGCTCCACCATCTCAGCCACGGTTTCGTCGTTGTGCATGGGCCGTGGAGGATGGAGCAGTTCGCGTGCCATGCGGATCTTGGTGCGCCACGAGAACAGCGGCGACAGCGCCGTGGGAACCAGTCGCGTGGGCACCATGAACATGAGGCCGTCAGGCATGACTACCAGGCGGCCCTTTACCACAATGTAGGTCTTGCGCTGAGAATCGTTGGAGCCGATGAGCTGATCGGCGATCCCCAGTTCCTGGCAGAGGGAAAGCGCCCAAGGCTTCTCGGTGAGGAAGGAATCGGGTCCCGCTTCGACCAGACAGCCTTCGATGTAGTCGGAAGACATGCAGCCGCCAAGCCGCTGGCCGCTTTCGAAGAGGGTGTACTCCAGCTCAACGCCGGCGGCGCGCGCCTTCTCCATGTAAAAGGCTGCGCTCAGACCGGAAATGCCTCCGCCGATGATTGCAATCCGCTTCATGCGGTCATGTTCCAGAAATCTTTTCAGTTTCCGCGCTGCTTCGGCAAGGTCGGTCCAGCGCGGCGAGTCTGGTCCGGGCCAAATCGGCGACTGCGCGCACGAACAAGGGCGAATCGTTCAAAGATTCTGCCCGGTAGAGTTTCATGCTGCGTTCGCTGGCGAACTGCCGGAAAAGAATATCAACATCGAACAGGATCTCGACGTGGTCGCAGACAAAGCCAATCGTTTGCACAAACACGCCGGTGTGACCCGCGTCGTGCAATCGAGTGATCGTGTCCTCCACTGTGGGACCCAGCCATTCGCCACCCGACATACCTTGGCTTTGAAAAGCAAAGTGCCAGGCCCCGATCTCGGGAACTCGCGCTGCGACGAGAGCAGCGGTCTCACGGGTTTGGACCTCATAGGGATCGCCTTCGGCAATGGTCCGCTGCGGTACGCTATGCGCGGTAAACAACACCGGTAACGGCGCGCCGTGCTGCTGGCAGGCGCTTGCCCAGCCAGTGCGCAGCTTGTCGGCAAAGGCTTCGATCAGCATGGGATGATCGTGCCACTCCTCGACGAAATCGATGGCAAACGGCGCTCCGGCCCCAAATAATACCTGTTTGTACAGTCCCACGCTGGTTTGCGAATTATGCGGCGCCAGACAGATAGCAACCGCCTGTCCTACGTTGTCAAACTCCATTTGCCGTAACGTGGCGGCAATGAAGGGATGCCAATTCCGCATGCCGACATATGCCGGTAGAGCGAGTTCGCGAGAAACGCCATCGGCCTGCGCGCGGGTGATCTTGGTCAACGGCGAGCTGCCGATCAGCAAATAACGGTGTTGCACCTCGCGTACCACGGCCTCGGGCAGGGGACGGCCGCGGGAGATATTTTGCAGGAACTCGGGAATGTCCTCGACTCGCTCCGGGCTGCCGTGAGCGATGAGCAGTACAGCCGGCTTGCTCATGGGAGCCTCGTCGAGGGCGCGGCAGACGCACTAAACTCGTGCACGAATTGTGCCAGTTTTCTTACGTTGTCCACCGGCGTGTGGGGCAGGATGCCGTGGCCGAGATTGAAAATATGCCCGGGCCGGGCGTCGGCTAGACGAAGAATGTGCTCGGCCCGCTGCTTCAACTCCCGCCAGGAGGCGAACAGCAAGACAGGATCAAGGTTGCCTTGCACCGCGTGCTGGTGTCCCACGGTGCGCCAGCCTTCATCCAGCGGAATACGCCAATCGAGGCCGATGACTTCGGCTCCGGTTTCCGCCATGGACGGAAGCAGGGTCGAGCTATCGGTTCCGAAGTAGATGATCGGCACCTTGGTTTCCTGCTGCAGTCGTTGGATGAGTTGCGTGGTCGGCACCAGCGCGTAGCGGCGATAGTCTTCCACGCTTAGGCATCCAACCCAGCTGTCGAAGATCTGCAACGCGTCGGCGCCGGCGCGCACTTGCTCAGCCGCGTATTCGGCCAGCACATCCACCAGCTTGCTCACCAGCTCGTCCCAAACCTCGGGCGAGTTGTACATCAGCTTCTTGACCTCGAGATAGTGACGCGATCCGCCGCCTTCGACCATGTAGCTGGCCAGGGTGAAGGGCGCGCCGCAAAAACCGATGACCGGCAATTTCGCGCCGAAGTGCTTTGCCACCAGGCCCACGGCGTCAGAGACGTACCCCAGGTCGGCAGCCCTATCAGTGCGGAGCAGGTTCACGTCATTAGCCGTGCGGACCGGCTTTTCGATGACCGGCCCTTCGCCCTCGGCAAAGTGGAAGGGGAGGCCCATGACTTCCAGCGGCAGCAGCAGGTCGGCAAAGATGATGGCGGCGTCAACCTTGAGGAACTCGGCGGCGGTGATGGTCACCTCGGCGGCCAGTTCAGGCTTTTTGCAGATCTCGACCAGGGAATGGTGCTTGCGCACGTCGCGATATTGCTGCATGTAGCGGCCGGCCTGGCGCATGAACCAAACCGGGGTGGTCTGGACCGGAAGCCGCCGGCAGGCACGGATGAAGAGGGATTCGGGAGCAGACATAAAGAATTATCGTAGCATCCGACCTCACTAGGCCGTGTAATACGAGCCACAAACAGACTTCCGGGAGCACGAACCAGCCCCATCCGTCTTACCAGTAAGACGTNNTAAGACGTTGCGGCCTCATTGGCGCTCTTAGGGGCAGCGCGAAACAGGGCGTGGCCCCTTAGACTGCCTATCCTGTGCGGCAGATCACCGACCGCAGAAGCACAAGCCCAGCAGGTCACTGAGCCCGAGCCGGAACTAGTGGGCGCCGCAGACTCGCGCTGACGTCTTGGGTGAACGAGTAAGGCCTCTACACTCGGCCCCATGGCCGCCCCATCCATAACGAAGACGGCCCGCGGCAGCAAGATGCCCACGTTTCCCGAGCAACTTAATTTGCTCCGCTGGCCTCGGGTCACCCGCCCATGTGATCCATGTCACAGAAGCTTAGGCAATCGGCAAATCAGAATAAGAGTTCATTTCACCCGGAGGTGATCGCATGGCCACCAGTGTGTCGAGAGTGCGATGCGAAACTTTGCGCACCTTGCCCGAAGACAACGTGCGCCAGATCCTTTGGCGTTTTGCCGACCGCTGCGACCTGCAGATGCTGGTGCAATCCGCACGGGAGGTGGCCCGCGGTCCGGTGGCGCGGCTGGTTGCCGGAGGTCTACGCAGCACGCATGAGTGGACTGAGCAAAAAGCCACTCTGCTGGAGGCGTTCGACCAGTCAGGCATCACCGCAGTATTCATGGACCCGGAACAAGGCGGTTACCTGGTGGGACCGAAGAACCTGGCCCTGGCGCTGATCGCGTTTGAACTGGCGTGGGTTGACGCCGGAGCCGCGACCTGCAGCCTCGCCGGATGCTTGGCGCTGGCGCCGATCCACGAACGCGGTACCCCGGAACAGCGCGCCCGCTATATGTCACTTGCCGTTCCACCACTTCCCGGAACCGACCGTAAACCGTGGCGCGGGGCGTTTTGCCTGACCGAACCGCTCCCTTACGTGGGGGTTGATACCGGCATATTGAGCGGAAAGCTGCGCGTGGCCGAGTGGGACGACGGCAAAGAGCCTCTCCTGCACTTGGAGAAACGCGGCCGGTTCATCACCAACATGGGATTTGCGAACTTCGTGACCGTTGCGGTGGATTCAGCCGACGAGCGCATCAAAGGTTCTTGCATCGTCCTGGTAGAAGAAGGGGACCCCGGCATATTTGACCGAGGCACGCCGACCCGCAAATTGGTACACCAGCTCTCGTCCACCTGCGATCCGATCTTCAACCTCACGGTGCCCGCCAGCCGAATCATCGGCGGCTACACCGTGAAAGACGGAACAATCGTTCCCAACTATAGCCACGGAGAGGTGATCGAAGCTGTTTTCAAGCGGACGCGGGTGACCGTTGCCCTCATGAGTTCGGCCAAGCTGCTGTCTGCGGTGGAGCCCATCATCCGTTATCAGCGCGGACGCTTCCGCGGTTCAGAACAGGCCAAAGCCGGAATGCTTCGTTATGAACTGGGTTTGCAGCAGCGCCAAGACGCGCTGCATCGGCTAGCCAGCCTGTGGGCAATTGGCGAAGCGGGTGCTTCCCTCGGCTTTGCCGCGGCCAGGTTGTACGACGAACTCGATTCTCTGGAGCGCGAGAAGAACGAAATTCTTGACGCTAAGGGGGTGCGGCGCGGCAAGTCGGAGTTGAAGTTTTTCCGCGATGTAAACCAGTCGGCGCTGGAACTACTGCGGCAGGAAAACAATTCCCCAGAGAAGCGCAAGGCCGTCTGCTACGACGAGTTGAAGGCTGATCCGCTGGTCCAGTTTGCATTGCAAGATGCAGTGGCGAACGTGTTGTGTCCGGCAGCCAAGCTGTGGAACACGGGCACGGGCGCCAACGCGATGCGCGAGGCCCTGAGCCTGATGGGAGGATACGGGATCACGGAGGATTGTCCCGGCTTCCTCGCGTACAAGTGGATGGACACGCAACTGGAAGCCACCTACGAAGGGCCGGAAGCGGTGCAGCGGCGTAACCTCAGTGTCACCATGACCAGCGAGCTCTTCCTGGCCCAGTTCCAGCAGTGGATTCTTGAAATGCGGCGGATCGCAGAGCATCGCCCGGGCACCGGCGCATGTACGCTGGCGACTGCGATGCAGTTGTGGCTGTGGACCTATCGCCATCTGCAGGTTGCGACCGACGCAGATGGCGGGGCGCTGTATCAGAGCGCACGCCAGGGCGTGACCTTTCCGCTAGCCGATGCATTGTGCTGGCTGCTCGCCAGTCGCCAGCAGACGCTGGACCTGATCGAGTTGGAAACCAAGGGGCCGGCGAACCCGGTCCTGGCCGAAGGCCTGGAAGGAACGCTGAACTTCTTCAGCGATCTGTGCCACATCCAGGCGGCCCGTGCCGCGGGAGAAGCTGGCCGCATCTGTGCCGAGCTGGTCTTTGGATACAACCGGCATCCCGCATGGGACGAAGCGGGTTACAAGGGCTGCTATCGTAACGATGAACTAGATTCGCTGGAGGGACTGATCCCAGGCATCAGCGCTTGCGCGACCGACGTGGTCTCAGAGGATGGCTCCCATCCCGTGAAGGCTGGGCCGTGCGCGTCGTGCCATGGCCTGGAAGCATTTCAGCGTTTGCGGAGCAAGTTGGATGGTTGCCTGACCGGGGCGCAACTGGCCAAGGACCGCGCCGCTGAAGCGATCTCGAAGGTGATGATTCCCGAGGCGCTTGACTATCCGCGTTGAGGCAAATGATTGAGCACGGTTGAACAAATCGCAATCGAGCGCGCCACGATTGATGTCGATATCGCGTGCGTTGGCTTTGGCCCGGCGATGGGTGGTTTCCTGACGACGCTCTCGCGCGAACTGCTGAACCACGATGGCAGCCCTGCCATCGAGAGCGGCACCATGCCCGGCATGCCGCTGCAAGTCATCTGCTACGAACGCGCGGATGACATCGGCTTTGGCGTCTCGGGAGTGGTAACACGGGCGCGCGGTATTCGCGCCAGCTTCCCCGGCCTTGATCCCGCACAGATTCCCATGGCGGCCCCGGTTTCCAGCGAGAAGCTGGTGTATCTGCTCGACCCAATCGGTGCCAGCCGTCGCTCGCGCGCGCTACGAGTCGGTGACCGCCTCTTCCGGGCATTTCGCAAATTCTTGCGCGTGAGGCACGACGCGCTCGAGCTTCCATTCACTCCCGGCTTCCTCCACAAGAAGGACGGGCTGGTGCTTTCTATCGGACAGTTCAATCAGTGGGTGGGCGCGCAATTGATGTCCAGTGGCACGGTGCAGATCTGGCCGGGAATGCCGGTTAGCGAAGCGCTGATCGAGGATGGGAAAGTTCGCGGGGTACGGCTACTGGATCAAGGCGTGGACCGGGGTGGCAGTCCGGACGCCGGCTTCACTCCCGGAATGGACATTCACGCTGCCCTCACCGTCGTCGGCGATGGGCCGGCCGGAGCGGTAAGTCGTGACATTGATCGCCGCCTGGGAATGCCCGAAGGCAACGAAGTCCGCGAGTGGGCCGTCGGCATGAAGTTCGTCATCGAGCTTCGCCCAGACGTTGAACTGCAGCCCGGCACAGTCCTTCACACCTTCGGATTTCCCGAACCGGAGATGTTCGGCTTCCTCTACGTACACCCAGGCAATGTGGCATCCGTCGGCATCTTCGTTCCCTCGTGGTTCGATTGTCCCATTCGCACCGCCTACCGGTATTTGCAGCACTACATTCAGCACCCATATCTGTGGCGCTTTCTGGAAGGCGGCAAGCTGCGCTCGTGGGGCGCGAAGTCGCTGCAGGAATCAGGCAAGCGAGGAGAGCCATTCCTGGCCGGTGATGGCTACGCGCGAATTGGTGAGTCCTCCAGCGGTACGAACGTGCTCACCGGCTCTGGGGTTGACGAAGCATGGACGACGGGCGCGCTGCTAGGCGAAGGAGTCATCGAACTTCTGCAAGCGGGCAAGCCATTCACGCGCGAGAACCTGGAGCAGGCTTATGAGCAGCGCCGCCGGAACAGTTGGCTGGAGAAGGAAGCTCGCATTGCCGAGAAGTCGCGCGATGGATTTCAGCGCGGCGTCGTAACTGGGCTGATCGGAATGGCGCTGGCAGCTTTCAGCAACGGCCGCTTCTCGCTGGGCAGTCCGCCTGCGAAGCCCGGTGAGCGGCTGGTGTCACCGGCCGATTTCTATCGCGGCAAGCTCACCCCGCAGGAAATCACGGCGGTTCAGCAGGAATGCGATGTGCGGGGTACCTCCGCTCATGGTCCGTTGATGGACCGCTGCGGTTGGCCGGCGATCCAGCACGATGGCTCGTTATTGGTTTCGCACCAGGATGTGCTGCTGATGGGGGGTAAAGTCCAGGCTCCGGCAGGATACGCCGACCACGTCGTCTTCCGCGACATTGAAGTCTGCCGCCGCTGCGGAAACAAGTTGTGCGTGGAGATGTGTTCTGGACAGGCAATTACCAGGAGCGTGGCAGGCGTGCCCAACTTCGATCGCGAGAAGTGCATCTTCTGCGGCGCCTGTATGTGGAACTGTCCGGAGACGGTGCAGGGCCAGTCAAATTTGCAGTTGCGCGCCGGCGCCGGCGGACTGCACTCGGCCGAGAACTAGCCCGGGATTTCGCCAGGAACCAAGAGAACATGAGCAATTCTTTCCAAGTCGTCGTCTGTGCCAGTGTCGTGCCCGATCCTTTGCAGACACTGGAGCCGGTCAGCGGGCCGAACGGTCCCGCGCTGAAGAATGAAATGATGCTGCCTGCCATTCTCGATCCGTGGGCGGCGCATGCGCTGTACGAGGGTGCAAACCTGGTAAAGCAAGTCGCGGGCAGCAGTCTGTGGCTGGTGAGCATGGCGCCCAAGGCCAAACTCCAGCAGGTCATGATGACGGTGGCCCAGAAAGTTCCGTTGCAACTGGTCGCCGTGGATGGTCCGTCCAGCGGCTTCGCCGATGCCCATCAGACAGCGACCACGCTGGCGGCAGCGGTCCGCACCATCCCCGGCATTGATCTTTCCAAGCTGCTGTTGTTTGGGGGATGGGAATCCGCCAGCCGCAGCGCCGGGGTCACTCTGCAGCTGGTGGGTGAGGAACTCGGCATCGTTGACCAATTTCAGGGTGTCGATGCCATCACCCCGCAGACTGATGGTTCATTTGAGGTGCTGGAGCGCATCGAAGGTGCGCGGCACCAGGTGTCGGTGTGCGCTGGACCTCCGGCCGTGCTGGGATGGGCGACCGGCAGCCTGGGCGAGCCGCGCAACGATCCGCAAGTCGGAATGGCGAACATGCGGACCCTGATGCCCGCCTTGCAGCGCGCCATGGCAGGAACAGTTTCGTCCGATGGTCTGCACTACGCCAACGTCACCACCCCGAAGCAGCAACGGCAAACGCGCATTGTTAAGGACATGCCCACGGACGAGGTCGCCCGTGAGTTGGTGCATTGGATCACGCAGGAGTAGCGGAAATATGGAGAACATTCTCTTCCTGGCGCACAGCGAAGCCGACGGTACGCTGAGTACGGCGGCGCTGGAGGCCCTTGGCGCTGCAGTGGAACTGAAGCAAGCGCTCAACGGAACTCTTGCCGTCGCGCTTTACGGGGCGCAGATTCAGTCCGCGGCCGATTCCATTTCGGCCTGTGGCGCACAACGGTTTCTCGCTGTCTGCGGGGAGGAGTTCGCAACCGCACGCCATGCCACCGACGCCGCTGCCTGCGAAGCACTGGTCCGCGCGTCAGGTGCGACGATAATAATTGCCGCTGCCAGCTCTCGCAATTCACGAGTGATGGGAGCCCTGGCACATCGAGTGCGCGGATGTGTGGACACGCACGTCACCGATGTCACTGCTTCGTCGGGCGCTCCCGTGGTGACCCGGTGGTTCTATCGCCAGCGTATCGAAGGCTCGCTGACTCGCACCCAGCGTCCGTGGATTCTACTGCTCGATCCCGGAGTCTGTTCGGCGTGGCAGGGTACGCCGGGTTCGATCACGCCCGAGCTGATCGACGTTCCGATCTCCGATAGTCTACGCCGCACCAGTGTCCGTGGCACGGTCACGCCGCCTGCCGACCAGCAGACAATTCGCCCAGATGCCAAACTGTTATTCGTCGCCGGTGCGGGATGGACCAAGAAACAGAAAGATGGGCAGACGCACGTCCCTGAAGCCGAAGCCATCATTCTGGATTTTCTGCGTAACTCAAAGGCATCGCTGGGCGGCAGCAAATCGCTGGTGGATTTGAGCGGCGAGAATCAATCAACCTTGCGCTTTATGAGTCATCTCAACCAAGTCGGGCAGACCGGCGCCACGCCTCGCCATCCCAAAGGCCTGTCCGCCTGCTGTCACGGCGAAGAGCCGCACACCGTCGGCTGGCGCTTCATTGGCGAACGGCGCGCCATTAATCTCGATCCTAACTGTGGATGGGCGCGCGGCAAAGCCGACGTGCTGTATGTGGCGGATGCCTTCGAGGTGATGTCGAAGGTCAATGCGCTGCTCGCCGCGATGTGACGACCGGGCGACGGATGGAGTTGCCAAGCCTTTGATCGCCCCGCCTCTCGCGCCCGAGGATGGCGGAACCTTCCCATTCTTCTCTTGCCGCCGGACGCCGGACCGAACCGCGTCGGTTAGAACGGTTTCAGAGTTGGCCTGGTCCNNGTCATGGCTCAAGCTTCGTGGGGTGGCGCAATCCCGGGCACCAGCCTAAAGGCTGGCTCCATCCGATCTATGCCAACTCGGAACTCGTTCTAGCCTACTCCGCTCTCTCTAGCCTGCCTCACTCCTACCAGATGCGCACCCGCTCGGCCGGGGTGAGGTAGAGCGTCTCTCCGGGTTTTACATCGAACGCCCCATACCAGGCGTCAACATTGCGGACCGTGTCAGCGCGGTACTGCGCGGGGGCATGTGGATCGACCAGTACCTGCTGGCGGAGTACCGCTTCCCGCGTCTTCGAAGCCCAGTTCTGGCCGAAGGCGATGAAGAACTGCTGATCGCCATTGAAGCTGCCCTGCGTGGGAGCAGTTTTTCCGGCGAGGGAAGCGTGATAGCCATCGTTCGCCGCGGTGACGCCCGCCAGGTCGGCGATGTTCTCCGACAGCGTCTGCTTGCCATTCACCGACACGTCCGGGAAAGGCTTGTAGGTGTCGAATTGGGCGGCGAGTTTCGCCGTGGCTGCCTCAAAGTGATCGAAGTCGGCGGGCGTCCACCAGTTGCGCACGCTTCCCTTGGAGTCAAACGCCGAGCCTTCGGAGTCGAAGGTGTGGCTGATCTCGTGCCCGATCACCGAGCCGATGGCGCCGTAGTTAACTGCTGCAGGAGCGTGCGGATCGAAGAATGGCGGCTGCAGAACGGCGGCCGGGAAGTTCAGCGCATTCTGCAATGGAAGATTGACGGCGTTGACCGTCTGCGGATCCATCGACCATTCCTTGCGATCGACCTGCTCGCCCAGCCGCCCGACTTCGCGGTGATACTTAAAAAGATTGCCGCGCCAGATGTTGCCAAAGATGTCGTCGGGCTTCACTTCGTAGGCCGAGTAGTCAAGCCAGGTTTCCGGATAGCCCACCCCCACATACAGAGTGTTGAGCTTGGCCTGGGCTTCGGCTTTGGTGGAAGCCGCCATCCACGAGAGCGCCTCAATACGTTTGCGGAAAGCGGCAATGATGTTGCTCACCATGGCCTGAGCTTCGGCCTTGGCCTGCGGAGAAAAATAGCGTTGTGCGTACATCTGTCCCACGTCGTCGCCGAGATGGCGATTTACGATCACCACGCCACGCTGCCAGCGCGGCCGCTGCTCCGGCGTACCCTGGAGCACCGCGCCGAAGTAGGCGTAGCGCTCGTCGGCCAAGGCTTTGGGCAGGACGGGCGCATAGTCCTCAATCAGGTGATACGCCAGCCAGTCTTTCCAGGCCTCCAGCGGAGTCGATGCAACCAGGGCGGACTCACCGGCGAAGGCGGTGGGCTGCCAGACGATGAAGCTGGCCTGCTTGCTGAGTCCCGCGGCCTTGAAATATGTGGTCCAGTCCAAGCCCGGCGCTTTGGCCGCGAAGTCAGATTGCGTCCAAGTGTTGTCGGCTTTGTGGATGTCTTCGTTGTCCGCCAGGCTGAGATGCACTTCCGCGATGGCATGCTCCAACTGCACAATGCGCTCGGCACGGGCGTCTGGGTCGTTGAATCCCGCCAGCTTCAGCATGGCTGAGACGTGCGCCTGATACTTGGCGCGGAGGTCGCGCATGTGCTCGTTATCGGCGAGGTAATACTCGCGATCGGGCAGTTCCAGACCGCCTTGCAGCAGGTATGCAGCGTAGTGCTCGGAATCGTTGAAGCCGGGAGCCACCCACAGTCCAAAAAAATGTGCGGTGTGGAAGTTGGTGTTATTCAGCGCGTCGACGTCAGCACGCAGAGTTTCTCCCAGGGCGGCGGCCAACTCCTTCTTGTTGCCGATGGCGGCGATGGCCTTGAGATGCGGTTCCAGCGGCGCCAGGCCCTTGGCGTCGATGCCAGCCTCATCCATGTATGAGTTGTAAAGATCACCAATCTTGCGCGAGGCCGGGCTGGCCTGCGCGCCGCCTTTGGCACTCTCTTCAATCAATGCCGCAGTGCGCTTGTCACTCTGGTCAGCCAGGGTTGAAAAGACGCCAATGCGGCCGCGGTCGGCGGGTATTTCGGTGCGCTTGATCCAGTCGCCGTTGGCATATTCGTAGAAGTTGTCGCCCGGCTTGACCGCGGGGTCCATGTTGGCGACGACAACGCCGTGCGTGTCTGGCTTAGGCGCGTTTTGAACCTGTGCGGCGAGTAGCGCAAAAGTGAGGCTGCAAGCGCAAACTCCAACTTCAGTAGGTTTGAGGGCCAAATTCAGCACTTTCAGCAGGAATGTCATGTACGAGGCTCCGAGAAGGCAGAAGTAGAGATCGCAGACAAATACCTAGTCTAGACGGTCAACCAAACATGAGGGTAGCACGATACGTGAAGTCGCGGACCGCGCCGCTACATCCCCAGACAGCAAAGGCGATGGGTTTGGACGTGGGCGTCGAAGGTTGCAAATAATCGTGTGTGACGGTAACCCGGCGACGCGATTTAGCCGCGCATCCGAGCTCACCGACGCAGGCCCTTGATATCCAAAAAATGATCGCTGGTTGTGAATACCGCTGGCAGTGTTTACCGGCTCACCGTAAAAGTTCCCTGCCGCAGTTTGTCCTAATGCCACCTAACCCCAATGTTTTCTACGTGTAAACTCTGGCATGCGTCTTGAAGTTCTTAATATTCGTGCGCCAAAGAGCGGCTCTGGACCACGGCGTGAACGCAGCTCGCTGGATCGATGGAACCGCCGCGGATTATCACACGAAAAGGAACGGAGGACATCTATGAAAAAGGTGCTTATTTGTGGGATGCTGCTGGGTTTGCTCCCCGGCCTAGCTTTTGCTCAGCGGGGACGAATGGTAGGAGGCATAGGCCCGAGCGCACGGACTGCCAATGTTGGGCCAATGACCCCAACCTGGGAGCCCGCCCTAACGCCGTAAGCGCGGGCCATGACGGTGTCGCACCCAGCGCAACACCGGTGGGAAGTGAATTGAAGACTGTTACCCCGAGCGCAACCTCCGGCCCGACTGCCAACAGCGTCGGGGCAAACTCGAAAATAGTTCCCGACCGGATAATTCTCCCCGATGCGCACCGTGGGGCCGGGAATACCGGCATAGGTTCCAACCAATAGCTCAACCAACGTCGAGCGGCTGGGGGAAGCCGCGAGATCGCCGAAATTGGGCGTGGCTGCAAAGTCAGCCCATTTCGGCGTTAGCTGTTTTGGAGAGCCGGTCTGCCGCAATGACTCGCGATAACTCGCTTAAACCTTAGCTTCCAGGTCGTTCTTGGCTTCCACGCTCGTGCCGAGACATTTATCGAGCGCTTTTTCGATCACTTCGCGCGAGACGTAGCCCACGATTTGCTCGCGCACCTGGCCGTCCTTGAACACGAGCAGCGTCGGAATGCCTCGCACTGCGTAGCGCTGCGGCGTGGCGGCGTTCTTGTCTACGTCCATTTTGCCCACTGTTACCCGGCCATTGTAGCCCTGCGCCACTGCGTCCACGATCGGGGCCAGGGCGCGGCACGGCCCACACCAGGTCGCCCAGAAATCCACCATCACCGGGTGGTCCGACTTCAACACCAGTTGATCGAAATTCGCATCGGTCACTTCCACAATCGCATTACTCGCCATTCTTCCTCCTGCGGGGTCACCTCGGTTCGCGCCAGCCAATGACGGCGGGCCAACCGTTTATCGTACCATCCCGATGTGAGATTAGATGCAGCACTGTGCCGTGGGACGCAGATGGAGGGGCAGGGCCGGCCGAGGCCCGTACGCAAGAGAAGCGCGCAGCGAGGCAGATCGCGGGCCGAGTTTCGCCGGAAAATCGTCGCCTAAAATTCAAGAGCGCTCTACGGAAAACCGCAGAGCGCCCGGAAGGCAGCCCTCCCCCAGAACTGCCTAACTGCAGACACGATTGTCCCGCTATTCCGGCGTTTTGTAAATACGTTGGTGTGTAATTAATCAGTCAATCAACCCTGGGACAGTAGTCATACAAATGAAACACCCGTTGGGACATTCATCCGAAAAAAAAGCGGCTGGTGGTCATCGCCGGCCGGCTGATGGCCAGCAAGTACTATAATGTCGGCGCTTTCAATCCTCTGGTTCTGGGGGGCGCGATTCTGGCTTTGGCGTTCTGCGCGTGCATCGCCGGACTGGTTCCGGCCTGCCGCGCCGCCTCGACCGAACCTGTGCAGGCTTTACGGATCGAGTGATCGACGCGGGATGGCATGGGCTCCGGAACCGTTACTCCCCATCCGTTCGGGGCCGCAGCCCAAAAAAATAACCGCCTCGAAAGGCGGCCCAGATAGCAAAAACTGCCGGCTTGTTTATGGTTCCGGTCGTAGATTCTTGCGTGAGAGCACTTTACAGAAGCGCTTCGCTTCTCCTGCTCTCATCGGGGAGCATCAAGAACCTGTGCCCATTACTGCAGCAGTATATTACCTTGTCTGCGAGTAGGAACTTCCATTTCCCTAGCTCATTGGGCATCTCTATCAGAGATGCCGTGATCTCCTCTGACTCGCAGACCGCACAACGTTTCGGTCGCATCATGCCGGCAAGGCTGAGCCTCGCTATTTATTTTCTAATCGTCACCGTGTCCATAGTATGACATTTCTCAATCACTGGGTCGTTAAATTCAGATGACAAGGTTGAGGCTGGAGATGCCTCTCGATGCCCGGCCTCCGCTAGATGCGGCCGGACTTCCCCCCTGCGAGCGTCATCTTCACCGTCCTTCCTCAAACCGGCGGCAAAAATCATACCCCATAAAGTTGATCGACGGACTTCGGCTGGGCATCCAAACCCAGAGGATATCCCACGCAAGTGGCAGACGAAACCGCCGGGATGCGCTATCCTCATAACAGGAGTTATCATGCTCGATAATTTGTTTCAACCCATGCACCTGCTGGTGATTCTCTTCATCGCTTTGCTGGTGTTCGGACCAAAGAAGCTGCCTGAACTCGGCAAGGGCTTGGGCGAGGGAATCCGGAGCTTCAAAGATTCCATGAATGCCAAGGACGATACGGCCCCCAAACCTGAGGAAGAAAAGAAAACGTAATCACTGGCCTTTGTCCACTGCGCTCAGGTTACGTCGTCGCCGTTCACCATGCCTGACATTCTCTTCATTCTATTATTGGCCCTGATTATCTTTGGGCCCAAGCGGCTACCGGAAATCGCCCGACAGGTGGCCAAGTATCTGACCCAATTCCGCATGATGCGCGACGACTTGAAGCGTCAGATAGAGAGCGAACTGCTCAACATTGAGTTGGAAGAGAAGGCCAAAGTCGCCGCCCCGGCTCCGCCGCAACTCGGAGCCTCCAGTCAGCCGGTCCATCCGGAAACGCTACCCAACAGCCCAGCCTCGTAGAGATATTCTCTGTGCTTTCTGAAATCCGGTTAACCCTTTGCGCGAATGAGGTTCGCTTCCTGCTGAGTCGGGTTCGGTCCTCGCGCACACCCCTCCACACTCAGGGCAGCGGGCCTTTCGATACATCATCCCTCCCGCTTATGGCTGGCCGAAGCGGATGCTGGAGAGAGAATGAAGGAGCCCAAAGACGTTCAGCAGCCACAACACGACGGCTATCACCACCACCGCATTCAGAATTGACTTAATGGAGCTCGCCATGGGGATGAACCGATCCACCAGCCACAGAAGTACCCCAACGACGATCAGGGCCATGACAACTTGAACTACAACTTGAACTTGAACTGCCGGCATGTTCTTTTACCTTTCTGGGTTTCCAGGAGAAGTTGTTTTCTGATTGCTCCTGCGCTTCTGAGAGCGCCTATGGTTGAGAGATTGCGGTCTGCACCAGGGGCACCGATCCATTCCGTATATTGGATGCGAAGGCGACTCCGAGCGGATGACTGGAATACCTTGGGGGACGTTTCCACCGGCCTATCCGCAGATGGGGTTGCAGCGTATATGTCCGTTGTGCTCCGCAGTCAGAACAATGCTGTAAAGGTACTTCCTCTCCGCCGCAACGTATGGGCCATCCTACATTGGTATGGGGACATAGGCTCAATAGTCGCATCAAACTACCAAACGCATTTGGAAGAGATCCGTGGAGCGGATAATTCAGGGTCGCACTCAAGAGAGCCTCCTGTTCTGAACAGCGACCTGATGAATTCAAGGTCAAAGTAATTGTCTCTGAAAGGGTGGCTCGCGTCTGGTCAAGAGTGACCACCTATTAAGGAGTCTCCACCTTCGGTTTCGGCCCGGCGCATCCCCAAAGGCGGATTGCCTCATCTCCATCCTGGCAATTAGGCGGGACCGCACATAGTATCCAGAATGCTCAGGAAGGGCCACTCTCGCTCACGGCAGCGAGGGTATGCATTGTCCTACCTTATCTCCTGGCGCCTTTGTTCGCGCTCCTCATAGGCTTGTGTCTCAACTCGCGCCTTTGGGACCGTCCCTATAGTCTTCATCCATGGTTTTATAAACGGATAGTTCCTTTAAGAGACCTCATTGGTGAGGCCCTTTGCTGCTCATCAGGCCGGCCTCCGTGTCGTCAGTTGTGATTATGTGGCACCTGGGGCTGCGGTTGAGTGCGCGGCCCCTTCCGAATGGCCTGTACCGCGTCTGTAAAGGCGAAGATGATCGTAGCCAACCATGCGTAAGCGATGTAAATTGTCCAGTGTGCCATTTGTCCGACCTGTCTACCGCATAGAAGTTAAGACGCGCCTACAACTTCACGCGCCAGAACTCGCGTCGAACTCCGACTCAGCTACTTTCGAAATAGGTCTCTCAGCCCTGTGAGAATCGCTGTCGGAAGTCGCAGTGTTCGTTTCATCAGTTCCTTCGCAGTTGTGACGAGGACTGCAATTCCATCACCGTCAGGAAATAGATCAGAAACAATTTCAAATCGTTCGCCATACCTATGGATATGGCGGGACGAACTGTAGCCGAGCTCTTTAATCCTGACGGAGCTGTCAGTAATAGGCTTCTTGATCGGCCTATTTATGCCTGCGCCTGTTTCTTGTGACGTCGAGACACTTTAATCGTCGAACCTTATTTTCGGGCCGCGCCCGCAACTGCCGAGGTCATGCGGCCTCGCGCGGGATAGCTACTCTACATGGAAACGCTGATTGCAATGCCTACGCCGGGATAGCTCTGGTTGTACATGTAATACCCATTGTCAGCGTAGACAACGTAAACGTTATCGGTTTCGTACCAGTTGCTTGCCCAAGTGGAGGGCCATGGGTCAACCAGACTGAACCAATAGCCGCTGTACTGGAAGCGCGGGAAGCCGCCAACCACCATGTAGGGTTGGCTGAAGATGACGAACCCATGGCCCGGGCCAAAGTAGCCGTTGTATCGGTTGTCAGGGATACGGTAGCCGTTGTAGCCGCCGCGTTGCTGCCAGGTGCGGTGGTCGGACTGCCAGTTATGTGACTCGTGTCCCTGCCATGCCGCTTGCTGGACACGCTGCTGTTCTTGCGTGTGCTGTACTGGCTGCTGCTTGGCCTGCTGCTGTTGT
>PMWW01000012.1:2763-3044 GCA_003165795.1 Acidobacteriaceae bacterium | reverse complement strand
TCCCGCCGACCCCGCAGCGGCGCGCCTTCCGCGCCGTTTTGGTTCCTGAGCTACTGCCGTGCCTGAAGCTGCCTGCGTGGTAGTCGTCATTGTTCTGTCGCTCCATCGTCAAAGTGAGGTGTCTTTTGTTCGCCGTGGATTTGTGTTGCCGAATACTCTGCGATGTACAGGCCTGTCGGATTCTTCGCGCTGCGCTCCGTGACCGCCAGCCGAATCTTGTAGGCCTCCACAATTTCGTCCACGGCTTCAGACTTGCCGTTCATGTGGTGAAGCGTCCGGAC
>PMWW01000012.1:0-2719 GCA_003165795.1 Acidobacteriaceae bacterium | reverse complement strand
GGAGCCATTTGGACTCACCAGCAGCGCCTCGCCGGTGGGCGAGACTTTGATCACGGTTGGGGGCTGCATCCGGGCGACAACACAACCAGCCACTGCAACCAGCGCCACAATGCAGGCAATGACAGAGATGATGATGGCGCGATTGGAGAACGCGCGTAGAGCGCCATCGGCTTCGTAGAACTTGGGTGATTCATCGCTCATAACAGAAGTAGCCATTCGTCGGAATCCTCGGTGATGTGTTCAAAACCTGGTTTGTGTTGCGCCCCCTTAAACAGAAGGTGGAGGAGTGTACGGGGGAGGCATTCGCCCGCCGCCCGATCCNNTTGTGTCTCACCCACTGGGTGGAGGGCTCCAGAGGAGTGTTCTGCCATTCAAAGCAGCATGAACACTGGTGTTGCCGCCATCATAAAGCCAACCGCTTCAACTTCAAAAAGGAAATCCGGGTGTACACCTGTTGTGACTGCTGGGAGAGAGTGCTGTTCGTAGTGAGAATGGCGGTGGCGGTGTTCATGTTCAGGGCAACCATGATCGCGCCGAGAATGGCGTAGAGAATCGGCCACATCAGCCATTCCCCAACCTTGCTCAGATATGCGGTCGCATACCTGCCAAGCCCCGAGCTGGGCAAAAGCGCAATGATGATGGGCCCGATGCCCCAGAGAATCGCTCCCCAGAACGTGTACCAGAAGCAGAAGAACATATAGGCGGCGGACTCAATGAAGCTGCAGATCGCCGTCAGCACAACCATAAGGATCTGGCCGCTTGCGGCATTAAAGAGCTGAGTCAGTATTCCGTCCCCGGTGCTTGCGTAGTAGGTCTGGAGCGACTGATTGAAGGCATCGTAAACGTCTGTGTTGACGTTCGCGCCGCCTTGCAGTGTATTGGTTACGGTCGCCATGTCGGTGATCATGGTCTGAAAGAGGCTGGTCCAGTTGGTGATGATGTAGGCGACGATGATGTACTTCAGCATGGTGATGGCGGCGGCACGAAGATTGCCGCCATCGAAGAAAGCCTCGTAGATGCCAACCAGCGCCGTGACCGCCACCAGAGAGATCGCCACGCCCTGGATCGCCGTACCGATCGGCGTGATGCTGGCGTTCGACAGGATGTTCGTGATCGTGCTCTGGTACGACGCGAAGTTTGTGGGTGTTGCCTGCAATAGCATCATGAGTGTCCGCC
Source organism: Acidobacteriaceae bacterium (assembly GCA_003165795.1). Classification (GTDB taxonomy): domain Bacteria; phylum Acidobacteriota; class Terriglobia; order Terriglobales; family Acidobacteriaceae; genus Bog-257. Next base: position 1,543 of record PMWW01000012.1, on the reverse strand, counting down.
GGTTATTGAGACGATTTGGAGCCGAGTATTCCGGTGAAAGCGCCGCTCGTGGTTGACTGCGTGGACGCTCCCAGCTTGTAAATTGCGCTCGTCGTAGCGAGCTGGCCTGCCTTCACGCGGAGAAGGTCCGCTTCCGCCAGCTGGCTATAGGCATTCGCCTGCACGAGCCAGGCATCGGCCTGAACCGTCAATATGGGCGCCGTACCGGAAGATGCCGAACTTGCCTGCCCCAGAAGCTGCTGCACGAGATCCAGTTCCCGGTCNNATCGTCTGTATCTGCGGCGGAATGTTGGTTGTCGATGAGGCGCCATAGGTCGCCGCGTAGTAGGCCGGTACGGCAGAGGTTGCATTGGGATTCCCCGACAACAGTGCTGTCTCAAATGCCTGGTTTGTGGGGTTCTGGGAGCTGCTGCGTTGAGTGTGAATCGTTAGCGCGCCGGAGCTGGCTTGCGTCTGTAGCCCTGTTGCCATCTGCTGCGCCTGTTGCAGTTGATCCTGTGGATACACAGAACTCTGGGTAAACGAGTTCATACTTGCTACCGTCGAGCTGATCGACGAGAGGGGCACGCCCAGGCTCGATTGCATCATGCTGTTCAACTGCTCGAGATAAGCGAGGATGGCAGCCGTATCAAACTGTGCGTGCGCTGGAGCGGGCGAACACAAAGCCACAAACAAGGCCGCGCCAGCGATCCAAGCGGAACGGCGAGCTGCAGGGTGCGTTGCGAACTGCTTTAGTTTGTTCCGTAGTGACATGAAGTCCTCTCTATTTCGCGGTCTGCGTGGAACTCTGATTGTTGGCACCGCCAGAGGTACCGGCTGTGCTTAAGGCGCTGGAACCCGAAACCAGATAGGTGCTTGCTGGTACCGGATGAACCATCTGTTGCTTGATCGCTCCCGTAGTGTTCGCCAGCTCGACGGACTCCAAGCGGAGATTGGCCGCCAGAAGCTTGTGGCGGATCGCAGCCGAGTACAGCTCCAATGCTTTGGCCTGTAGCGCCGCGTGATCCGCATTCCCGGGTGCAATCGCGGCGCCGGAATCCTCAACGGTGTGGGACTGGGAGATGAGAGTGTTTGCCGTGAAATCGGAGGCCGAGGTAAGAGAGAAGACATCCAGCGCCTGCGAATCGGACATGTCCGTCACGGTTTGCGTAAACGTTGCAGCTCCCTTGGCCGTAACGGGTGAGCCATATGTGGTTTGGAATGATGTCTGCAATTGAGACGGCGGCACACTCGATCCGCCTCGCGTGGCAGACTCCAATTGGCGAGAGCTGGCTGCGGTGGCACTGTTCGTGGGGAGTGCCATCACGCTGGCCATCCATGGCCGGTAGGTGGAACTGGTCGTAGAGATCGACGAGTGCACCTGATCGATTAGGGATTGGGGGTAGATCGTGTTGGTAAGAAATTGAAGCTGCTGAGAACTAGCACTATCGATCGCAGAACTTGGGCCTCCGAGAGTGTTCGTCACAGTATTGAAAAGATTCGTGAATACACTGAAAATGTCGGCGTGCGCGCGTGTGGCCGGCCACATCGATAGCAATACAAC
>PMWW01000120.1 GCA_003165795.1 Acidobacteriaceae bacterium | reverse complement strand
CCTTCCCTGGCCGGAATCGTCAACGCCGCCAACAACCGGTCAGGACAGACTCAGAAAGGCGGTGGGTATTACTACAACGAGGAGAACAATCTGATCTATGCGGCGCTGACTGCGCACATCGGATACAAATACTACTTCGATGTCACCACAGGCTCGAACGGCAGCGGCCACAACGCAGGTCCGGGCTACGATCAGTGCACCGGCGTGGGAACTCCCCGCGGCATCGGATACAAGTAAACGTCCTGCTGCAGTTTAACCATGGCCGTTCTTCTGAGGTCCTGCTTGGCGGGACCTCTTTTTTTTGCCCCGCATGCCGATTTGAGCTTCCGTGACTTCCCCGGCGATCGCACCATCGCACCGGCTTTACCTGAACGGTTAACATAAAGGCGATGATTTACTATTGGGCATCCCAGTCCGTGACTGCAGCGGCCAAGGCAACACAGGGGTTCGTGAATCAGACCGCCACGTCACGTCCGTCTCACGGACTATTGAGCGCAATATGAGATTCAAGATCTTGTTCGCAACCGTTGCCTTGCCTCTGATGCTCGGCTTGCGGTCGTCGGGGGGGGAGCCAAAGAACGGTTCAAGTGATAGCAATCGGTCAGCCCAGCATTACCGCGTTACAATATTGCCTTTGCGGCCGTTCGCTATCAACGACGCCGGACAAATTGCCGGCACAAGCAATTCGTTTCGTGCGGCGATATGGAGCAGCGAGGTGGGACTGCTTGAGATCAGTCTTCCCGAGGGATTTACTCGTGCCGAGGGCATAGGGCTCAACCGTCGCGGCCAAGTCATCGGCGTGGCGATCAACCTTAAGACGAACCAGCGTCAGGGCTTTGAGTACGCCAACGGCAAGACGGCTTTTCTTTCCGGTAGCCAATCGAAGCCATTTGCCATCAACAATGACGGTCAGATTGCCGGTGAGTGCATTCTGAACACCAGTGGCAAGACCGCTGCCGTGGTTTGGAAAGGCAATACCACGGTGGATCTCGGAGGCTGCTGCGGTGGAACGGCGGTAGCACTCAACAATCATCGGCAAGCGGTCGCGAACATTTATGACAAACAAGGCCAGTACAGGGCCTTCCTTTGGGACCAAGCGCGGGGACTGCAACCTATCGGTCATCCTAATGGGTTCAGCTCAGCATTGGCACTCAACGATACTGGTCACATTCTGATCGAGTCTTTTTCCCACGGCATTCTTTTCTACGCGGACGGCAAACTGACCCCGGTGGCTTTATCGCCAAAGCTGCCGAGCCAGCCGCGCGCCCTGAGCAATTCCGATGTGATCGTGGGCTCCTTTGGCTCGTTCGCTGACTCCGCTCATGCCTTCATCTGGGACAAAGAGCACGGCTTTCGCAATCTGAACGATCTGATCGCTTCTGGTTCCGGATGGGTGCTACGAGCGGCGACTGCCATTAACAACAAAGGTGAAATCGTAGGGTGGGGCGACCTGCATGGCGAGGAAAGCGTAGGCTTTCTGCTGACGCCACAACCGTAATCACCCACAGGCAACAGCTTCTATTGAGAATCGCACGATAGGCAACATTCTTCAGATTTGTCATCTCGAGCGCAGCGAGGACCGGCTTCTTGCTTGCCCACCGAAAAGCAAATTCCTCGCGCCCAAAACCGGGCCTCGCGATGACCATCGGCAGAGAATTACGCCATCGGGACGTACGTTATGGATTGCCGGAACTCCCCTCTTTCAGCTGTTTTCGGGAAGGGGTATGGACCGGCCAGAAGGTCACCTGCAATCCTGCGGCGACATTGGTTCTTGGAGTTGGGCTTACCAGCGGGAAATCAAAGCGCTCGTACTGTACCATCGGTGAAATCTGGATTTGCGGCTTGATAAGCCAATCCACGGTGGCCGCAACATCATTCAGTCCGCCGCCGCCTAGAAAGATAGGATCATTGTACTGTCTGCGATAACTCAACTGGATCTTATTCTGGGCCGAAAACCAGTAGGTGCTCCAAGCTTGTATCCCGTCTCCCTGCCGCCCAATCCAGCTACCGAGGACCTCGCCGTAGGAACGGTATCCATCGGCGTAGTGCTGATTAAAATAGTAGGGACCCACTCCGGGATAGTTAGGGATATTGGTATAAATTCCCTCAACCCGCAAGTCAAGATTGCGTAGCTTTGGAAACTGCGGAATATATAGGCCTGGGTTCCAAGCGGACTGCACCGGGTAAGCGATCGGATTAGGTTCATCATTGGCCATGCCATCGGCATAAATCGTCAGCCAGTTGCGCAGGCCGGGAATACGATAGGAGAGGTTGAAGCCATTAAAACGCTTACCGGGATCAACTGGCTGCGCGTTACCGTGGCTGGACCAGGTATGCAGCCAAGTAGCGAGGGTGGCCGGTCTTCCCTCCCCCGCGAACATTACGGTGATCGTCACTCCAATCTCAAAATTCGGTGTCATCTTCAAGGCCAGTTTGTCGCCCCACATGTAAGGCTGGGGATTCACAAGTTGGTAGCCGTTTCCCACCAGCGGAAATTCTGGATAAGGTCCTCGAAGGTAGTAGTAGCCGCCAACTCTTCCGACGAAGGACGTGTTGCGGACCATGCCTAGCCAACTCAAGAAGCCAGGCGGTTGAAAAGGAGTAATGCGGCTGATGCGTAACATGGGCATCGCTTCCGCGTTATTCGAGAGCATGAGCGAGCCGCCGGCGTCAGGTCCCCACTCCAGGCTTTGTTGGCCAAACGACAGTTGCCAGTTGGCAATATTCAAGGCCGCGTATGCCTCAATCGTATTGAACTGATTGACGCCATTAAAGGAGGGAACGGAATTCAGCGGAAGCTGGTCTACGTTGGCAATCGCCTGCGCCGTTGCCGAACTATAGGGAGCAATCGATGCCGAGTGTTGATACTCTCCCCGCAGATAGAAAGCGACGGGCCCGGCCTCGGTACGCATCGAGGCTCCTACGATGCTGTTGAATCCCTGACCATACGGCCGGCCATAGTCGTTATAGAGGGTCTGGGCAAAGTGAAAGCTGTCGTCCAGCGGCATGCCCATAATCTCGATTGCCCGCGCGTAGGCCGACTCCAGTTGCACGCCCACGTTGGCAGCGCCTTCCAAATTCGCCAATTCGATCGCGAACTCCTGGCGCAACTCGCCAACGACCTCTGCGGACTCGTTGTGGACTTCGGGATAGCCAGTGCTCTCCTGGGCCTGCAGCGTCAGCCGCGCACACTCCAGACGCGCCAGCGGACGAATCGCCTGCACATACTTTGGCAGGTATCCCAAGGCTTCCAGTCGATCCAGCGCCGGGTAAATCCAACTATCCAGAGGAACGTAGGTCGAACCCATATAGCCGGGGTCGCGTCCATCGTCCGGGGGAGATTTCACGAATGTTCCCCAGTAATCGGGATTGATTTCGTGGCCGCTACTGCGCGCGCGATAAATCTGACGCCCCAGATACCAGCCCAGCGCGCTGCCCAGGAGCGAGTCTGCGACCCAGTGTTTCTGGCCAATCACGCGAGCCACGCTCACTCCTCCCGCTGTACCGTAGGCAAGAATCTGGGTGAGCGTGCCGGGGTATTCACGGGCGATTACACTGGCTGCCGCCCAACTAACGGCCGTGGTGCTGGAAGGAAAGGAATCGCCGCCGGAGAAAAAGGTCCCTTTATCGTTTCCCGTGTCGGGGCGTAAGCGTCCTGCGATGTACTTGAAGGCCGTGGAATCGACGTAGGCGTCAATGGCCGCTTCCCCAGCGAGGAACCCGGTCTCGCGTTGGTGCTCATCCTTGGACATCTGTCCCCAAAGGAAGAGTCCTCCACCGGCGCCCAGCAACGCAGCCATCCCCGCATCGGAAGCATTGGCCGCCAGGCTGATCGTGCTGGAGCCCTTGGGCAGATGGGCTTCGATTGCGGTGTCGCTGCCTACCAGGATCGAACTGGCGAAGATCGCCGGGACAACGAAAAACAGGTTGTCTGACTTCATGCGGAAAGGCGTGGTAAGGAATGCCTCTTGGTCTTCCAGCAGGTTCTTCGGCAGAGCCCTGACATGGATAGGAGTCTGACCGTCATCATCCGCCGCCGGCGCAGACGATGGACTGCCGGCCGCCGGTTGCGGCGCTGGAGACTGGGCCTCAGCGTAGCTGGCGAACAGACTGCAGCACAGAAGAATACTCACCAGGCTCAACCCGCGTGGGGATCGGGTTGCCATCTAAAAGTGAACTGCAACGGCAGCGGCAACGGCCAGGCTCGCCACCAGTTGGGCGGTCTCCAGGGCAGTCTTCCATGCGGTCGATCCACCCAACACCTTTTCAGGAACCACCAGGATGTCTCCGGGACGCAATTTCGCATCGAGAACGCTCCCTTTGAACCAGCCGCTTCCCTGCGATGTGATTACGGACCCATTCGCCCGGATCACATAAATCGCCTTCTTCAGGGCCAACTCCGTGGGGCCACCGGCCTGAGCCAGGTACCACGAAGCAGGTTTGCCTGGTTCGTAGGTAACGGCGGTAGGGTTATAGACTTGTCCGTAGGACAGCACGAAATTCGGCTTGCGGGGAATAGTAATGACATCGCCCGCTCGCAGGAAGATGTCGGCGGGAGTATTTTCCCACTCGGAGATATTGCCGGTGATGGTGATCACCAGACGGCCGGCGGCCGGTTGTGAGCGCAGCCGGTTGAGAGTCTGCGTCTGCTGCTGCTGCAATGCTTGCAATATAGCGGCCTGGTCTTGCCCGGTGCTGTTAGGAGAAAAGTTTATCGTTGAAGTTGAAGCTTCAATGCGGCGAATCAACTCTTGTCTTCCCTTCTCCTCAAGCTGACGAACCTCGACCCGCTCCATTACAGCGCCTGCAGGATACGCTGAACTGCGGAAGCCCCCCACCCGCTTCATCAACGAACTCAGGCGCTCGCCTTCATTGATCCCATAGCTTCCAGGAAACTTAACTTCCCCGTTGACGGTGGCAGACCGTCCAATGTCGCTCCATCCCGGAATCTGCAGAATGGTGAGAGCGTCGCCCGGCTTGAGCTGCACATCCGCTGCAGCATCTCCCGCTACCGCAGCGCCAATTCGGATCGTCTGTTGGTTGGTTACCACGTGCATACCGTTCTGCATATCGTAGCTGGCGAGGTCGGCGGTTTCGGTAAACGCGCCTCGGCGGAAGCCGCCTGCCATTTTCACCAACGCGGCAGCGGTCATCCCGCTGCTCATGGGATATTCGGCGGGACGAAGCACTTCACCGTAAATCATGACTTTGGGAGCATCGATTTCGTACCGTCCAAAAATCCATACGGTGTCGAACTGCTGGAGAGGAATGGTTTCATCTCCCGCCAGCGCGCTGGCCAAGTCCACCTCGATGGTCTGGGGGCGAAAGTCTGGAGGTTGCATGCGAATGATTTCCGCGTGGTTGGAGGGTTCGGGCAGAACCTCCTGGTAGGAATGGATCAAGTCCGCGATCTTCATTCCTTCTTTGAACGCATAGGTGCCCGGGCGGTACACGTGGCCCTGCAGGTACACGGTCTTGTCGCTGTAAGGAAGGATCGGGGCCACCGAGACCCGGTCTCCATCCTGCACCTGGAAGGGTCCAATCATCGCCCGCTGCGCCTTTTCCTCCGCCCCAGGCGTAAGTTTTACGTTCAGGATGACCCGCTTCTCGTGGGCTTCGATGCGTTCAACCTTGATCTCGCCCAAGGCAGCCGCGACCGATATGCCACCCGCCATTTCCAGCACATCCGAGAGTTGCGTCTCGTTCTTCAGTTCGTAAATCGCAGGACGCTTCACCATTCCCGAGACCGCTACCAGCGGCCCCACGGGGGGAACGAGAATGGTGTCGCCAGGTTCCAGGTGTTCGATGGACTTTCTCATTCCGCGAATGAGCAAATCGTAGAGATCCATCTGGCCCACCAACTGCTCTCCGCGATAATGCTTCACCAGGCGCAACGAACCGGTCGAGGTCGGTCCTCCGGCAACATACAACGCATTGAGCGGAGTGGAGAGTGAGCTGATATCGTAGGCGCCCGGTCGCTGGACATCACCCACTACGTAAATTCTGACGGTGTGCAAATGGCCCACTGAGAGTTCCACGCGCGCGTCATGGTATTGCTGTGCAAGAGCGGCTTGGACGACTTTTTGGGCTTGCGCCAACGTCAAACCGGAAACCACCACGGGTCCGGTATCGGGAAGCGACACTCGACCCTCGCGATCGACCGGCCGGCTGATCCGCTGCGAAACACCTCCCCAAATGTCGATGGTAACCGTGTCCCCCGGACCCAAGACATAGTCGGCGCCGGCCGGCAAATCCATGGGAAACTCGTTCATACCGACAACATCGGGACGAAAGATGTCCGATCCAAAGCGCCGCAGAGGCTTGGACTGCTCGGGAAACTGGGTGTACAAATCTCGCGCGGATGGAAGACTGGGATAAGGATTGGTCTTCGGTATGGTCCGGGGGTTCAGCGCCGAATCATCGTACGGCCGTTCCGTCGGCGGGGGGCCGAGCTGCGTAGGTCTCTGCCCGGTTCGAGTTCCCGCCGCTCCGCCAGCGAGTTCTTCCGTAACCTGGGCATTTGCCTGGGGACCCAGCAGGGTCCGGGCGTCGTCTTCGGAAATATATCCCAGTTGAACCAGCGACCGGACAGCTTCTGTCCGAAACGCCAGGTCGTTCTGCATGCGATCGTACACCGCTTGGTCAGAGACCGTCTGCTCATCGACCAGACTTCCTTCTGCCCGCAGCCGCTGCACTAACAGAAGCTTGAGCTGTTCCATCACCTCGGGACGGTTCTGCAGGAAGTTGCGGATCGCCACGTTTGTCTGATTAGTAGTGGCTCCCGGAGCGTTCGACTTGGTTTGGCCTGTCGAACTCTGGCTGCCGGAGGTCGCAGAAGGATTCTGCTGATCCTGAGAATTCTGCTGATCTTGGGAATATTGCGGGTCTTGATTGGCACTCTGTCCGCAGGCTGCGACGGCTGCGAGGCCACACCATAGAACTGCAGCAACGACAGGGTACTTCCGAAAACCGAGTTGGCTCATTCAGGTGCTTCTCCGCGTCGCTAGGACGCTGTGTGCAGACGCACTTCCACCACCCCGTAAAACACCTGAACTGCTGCAGAAGCAGGAGATAGTGCGGCGGCAACCTTGTTACCTTGGGGCGTGAGTTGCGTGCCCAAAGGTTAGGGCAACCGCTTCTTATCGTCAAGCAAAAAAGGTCATTGATAGGTTACCACCAGCTGCTGAACAAGTTACGTACTGCTCATCTTGGTGGGCAGATTACATCAAGAAAATAGCGGTGCAGACGGACTGGGCGCTGGCGAAGGACCGCAGCTAGGCTATGGTGCTGTTCAGATCGCTGGCGACCGCGCTGAAAGTATTGCTAATGCCGGTAGCAACGCCGTTCATGGCGGCGATCGCTCCGATCGCGATCAAGGCGGCGACCAGAACATATCCGATCAGGTCTTGACCGGAATCGTTGCGGGGCAAGTTATGCAGAGTTGAGAGCTTCACGTAAGTGCCTCCTGCTAGGCGTTGATTCCACGATTTTGCCGGGATTTCTAGAATCAATACCCAAGCATCGGGGGTCTGCCTATTGCCGCTTCAACATCCGTCGACTCGCTGCGCTCGCCTGGGATGACAATCCGGGAAATGCTGGTGCCGCTGGATGACAATTTGTGAAATGCACGGCACCAGCTCTCACCCGGGGCGTTTCACTCCTACGTCGATTTTTTCCGGAGTAACGGTTGGTTGCGACAGCATCCGCCGCTTCAGGCTATCGTAGATCGGCTCGCTCTGGAGCAGCATGGCCACCACCATAGCCACCACCGAGGCACCCAGCAAGCCCAACGTCAAATCGGCGCGGCCAGTCATTTCCACGGTCAGCACGATACCGGTCAGCGGAGCGCGCACCGTAGCAGAAAACAACGCACCCATGCCGACGATGGCGCAGGCCACTGCGGACACACTCTGATGAGGCAGGAAGTGATTCACTATTCCTGCAAAGAGAGCTCCAGAAGAAGCGCCCAGCAATAACAACGGAGCAAACAGACCTCCCGGTGCGCCCGCGGCATAGGACCAGGGACCGAGCGCGAAGCGCACCAGAAATATGGTGATCAGGCTCACCATGGTGAACTGGTTGGAGAGAATAGACTGCGTTAAGGTGGCGCCGCCTCCGACCATGGCCGGAACAAACCAAGCCGCCACTCCCACCACTGCGCCGATTATTGCGGCGCGCTGCAGCGACGAAAGATTCGGCATCTTGTCGCTAATGCGAAGCAGTCCCATGACAACGGCGTTATAGATCGCCCCGGCAACGCCCAAGATCGCACCCAGCACAAGAAAAGGCCATTTGTTCCAGGTTTCCGTGGGACTGACTTGCGGCACCGGAAAGTCGAGCGCGTTGCCCAGCATCAACCGCATCAGCCATACCGCAACCGAAGCCGCGGCGAGGGTGGCGATCAGCAACCATGGAGTGAAGTTGCTGGTCAGCTCTTCGAAGACGAAGATCGATCCGCCAATCGGGGCATTGAATGCAACCGCCAGGCCGGCGCCAGCGCTGGCGGCATCGACCACCCTGCGATCTTCTTCCTCTTTGATAAGGAAGCGCGAGAACCAGGAGCCGAAGGAAGCGCCCATCTGCACCGTAGGGCCCTCGCGCCCCAGGGCCAGTCCGGAGCCCATGGCGAGCAGACCGCCGAAGAACTTCACCGGCACCACGCGCGCGGAAGCTGGTTGGATTTCGCCGCTGAAGACGGCTTCGACGCGCTGCACGCCGCTGCCCTCCGCGGTAGGAGCAACCCTCAGGACGAGCAGACGAGCCAGCCACGCCCCGGCAGCGCCGAGAGCGACCGGCAGGAGCCAGCCAACATAGGGCCGCCCATGGGCCCAGGTGATCAAGTTGCTGCGCAAGACGTCGGACATGATCAGCAGATACCGGAAGGCACCGCCGATCAGTCCGATCAATATCCCGCCCAGGACACTGGCGCTCACGATGCGGATCACGCGCGAATTCAAGAGCGTCATCAAGGTCAGGCTCCCGAGCCAGAAGTCAGCCCATTCTAGGCGCGTCCTGTGGATGGATTTCTGCTACTGCTGGTCCCAGCCTCCACCTAATGCCTGGTAGAGCTGCACATAGTTTTGCAGCTCGAAATACCAAGCTTGGGAAAGGTTCAATTCGGCGGTGAAGTAATCCTGCTCCGTCACCAGCACTTCCAGAAAGCTGGTAACGCCACCCTGGAAGCGGACGTTGGCCAGACGCGCGGTCTCTTTGTACGTGGCCGCCTCTTCTTCCAGCTTCATGCGGTACTTTCGCGAATCGTCGTAACCGACCAGGCTATTGGAAACGTCTCCAAATGCTTGCAGCACAGTTTGCTTGTAGACCAGTTCAGCCTGATCGCGTTGTGCCCACGCCAAGCGATAACCGCTCCTGATGCGGCCGCCTTCAAATATCGGTTGGGCAATCTGCCCGCCCACCGACCAGAAGGTCGCCGGACCACTCAAGAAACTGGCGATGGAAACACTTTGCGCGCCAAACTGGCCAGTCAGTGAGATCTGCGGAAAGAAAGCCGCTTTGGCTACGCCCACGTTGGCGTTAGCTGCCACCAGACTTTCCTCATCACGCCGCACATCTGGCCTGCGTTGCAGCAGCGCCGACGGCAATCCAGCCGGAACATCCGGCAGGTGCGGCTGTTCCACCAAGGGCAGGCCACGCGCAATCGCTCCCGGATTTCTGCCTACCAGGATGCTGATGTTGTTCTCGGTCTGCTCGATCGCTGTCTGCAGCGTGATGACCTCGGCCTCGGCCTGTTGCACCAGCACCTGTGCCTGGTAGACATCGGTAATGGCAGCGTCTCCGCCTTTGTACTTGATGGTGTTCAGCTTCAGGATGTCGTTGTCCGCTTCTACCGTGTCTTTGGAATATCGCAGCTGGGCGTCGTACTGACGGAGCACGAAATAATCGCTCGCCACCATGGAAATCAAGGTCGTCTGCACGACATCACGCCCATAGATGGTCGAGAGCAGAACGGCGCGGGCGGCTTCCGTGGCGCGGCGATATTGCCCCCAGAAGTCAACGATGTAGTTTAGCTGCAGCCCTGCCGTGTCGAAGGTCGGCGCGCCGGTGTATAACGGCGTCGCCTGTTGATTAGTGACTGCGAAGCTCCCGCTGACCTGGGGGAATTGGTTGGCGCGCGTGATCCCCAGGTTGGCGCTGGCCTGTAGAATGCGCGTTGCGGCAATGCGCATGTCGTAGTTGTTGGCCAGCGATTCCTTGATCAGCGCCTGCAGCGTTTCATCCTGAAACACAGTCCACCACTTCATTTCGGCAAACTGTTCCGCCGTGGGCGGCTGCTGGGTGGAAGCATCTGGAGCCAGACCGCGATACTGGTCAGGCACGGTCAACGCCGGCCGCTTGTAGTTGGGACCAACCTTGCAAGCGCACAGCGAGAGCAGCAACACGATAACAGCGGGTGTTCTCACGTTAATCATGTCCGGCTCCTTTGGTGTCCGCCGGCGGTCCATCGGTCTTGGGCGGTGGCTCTTTCTTGCCTCCAATCCACATACCAAAGCGCTCGACCACATCGAACGAAACCGGAATGAAGAAGATTGCCAAAGCCGTCGCGGCCAGCATTCCACCAATCACTACCGACCCCAGCACCTGGCGCGAGATGCCGCCCGCGCCGGTTGCCACCCACAGGGGCACGCAGCCGAGGATGAAGGCGAAGGCGGTCATCAGGATTGGCCGCAGGCGCAGTCGTGCGCCCGTGAGCGACGCGTCAAGCAGGGTCGCGCCTTTGTCATACTCCATCTTGGCGAACTCGACGATCAGAATGGCATTCTTGGCTGACAAACCGATCAGCATGACCAGACCGATCTGCGCGTAGACGTCGTTATCCAGTTTGCGGAAGTAGAGGGCCACAAAGGCCCCGAAGACCGCGATAGGAACGCCCAGCAGTACAGAGAACGGGAGCGTCCAGCTCTCGTACTGCGCCGCCATGATGAGGAAGACCACCAGAAACGACAAACTGAAAATGGTGGTGGGGCTGACGCCCTGGGCAGCTTTCTGCTGCTGGTAACTCATGCCGCTCCAGTCGTAGCCCATCTGACTCGGCATGGTTTTCTTGAAGACGTCTTCCAACGCTGCCATGGCCTGACCGGAGCTGTAGCCTGGGGCGGCCGAGCCGTTAATCTGCACGCATTGGTAGAGGTTCTGGCGCATGACGAACTCCGTACCACTGCGCGAAAAAGTGCTCGTCAGAGTGCTTAACGGGACCATTTCCCCGGTCGTGTTCCTCACGTAGAACTTGCCGAGATTGTCCACGTTGGTTCGGAACTTGCCGTCGGCTTGCACCCACACTTGCCATTGCAGGCCGAACTGATTGTAGTAGTTCACCAGCGCTCCACCCATGAAAGCCTGCAGCGTCTGATACACATTACTCAGGCTTACCTGCTGGGTCAGCACCTTCGCCTTGTCAACGTTCACCCCAACCTGCGGCACTCCGAAGAGTGCAGTGGTCATCACACCAGTCAGTTCCGGCCGCTTGCGGGCTTCGGCCAGGAATTCTTGTGTGTTCTTAGCCAGGAAATCGGTGCCGCTGCCGGACCGGTCTTCCAGAATGAACGTGAATCCTCCCGAGGTGCCGACGCCGAGGATGGCAGGCGGCGGGAAGGCAAAGGCAAGCCCCGAATTCACCTGGGAAAGTGCACGCGTCAGATGGAGTTTAATTCCGTCGTAGCTGGTCTCCGCGGTCTTGCGCACATCCCACGGCTTGAACGAGATAAAGAAAAATGAGCTGTAGGTGGTCTGCACTCCGCTTAGCAGACTGTATCCCAGCACCGAGCTGACATTCTCGACACCCGGAGTATCCATGATGATCTTCTCGACTTGCCTGGCCGCCTCGGAGGAACGTTGCAGTGACGAGGCATCGGGCAGTTGCAGCGCTCCGAAGACATATCCCTGGTCTTCATCGGGGAGGAAGCTGCCGGGAACCTTTGAGCCGAAGAATGCGGCACCCGCGCAGAGAATGCCCAGGAGCACAAACGCGAATCCCGCTTTGTGGATCAAGTGGCGACAGACACCGACATATCCGTCGGTCGCTCTGCCAAATACCTTATTGAACCAGCGGAAGAACATACCCAGCGGCCCGCGCGATTCCTTCTTGGGACGCAACAGCATGGCGGACAGCGCTGGACTGAGGGACAAGGCGTTGAACGCCGAGAACAGTACGGATACGGCGATGGTCACCGCGAACTGTTGGTAGAGTTGCCCGGTGATGCCGGGAACGAACGCTGTGGGAATGAAAACCGCGGCCAAAATCAAGGCGATGGCAACCACCGGGCCCGCCACCTCCTCCATGGCTTTCTGGGCAGCGTCGTGCGGGGTCATTCCCTCCTCGATGTGGTGCTCCACCGCCTCAACCACGACGATGGCGTCATCCACCACCAATCCAATGGCCAGCACCAGGCCGAAGAGCGACAGCGTATTGATGGAAAATCCAAGAATCGGAAAAACAATAAACGCGCCAATCAACGAAACCGGAACCGCCAGCAACGGGATCAGGGTGGCTCGCCAGCCTTGCAGGAAAATGAAGACTACGAGAATGACCAGGGCCAACGCCTCGGCCAGCGTCTTCTTGATCTCATGGATGCCGGCGGTGATGGCCAGCGTGGTATCCAGCGGTACGCGGTACTCAAGGTCCTGGGGGAACCGGGTCTTCGCTTCCTCCATGAACTTGCGGACCTCCCCTGCCGTCTGCAGCGCATTGGCGCCCGGCGTGAGGTAGATCCCAAGCAGCGCCGCAGGCTTCCCGTTGAAGCGGCCTTCAAGGTTATAGGTCTGGGCGCCCAATTCCACCCGCGCTACATCCTTCAGGCGCAGCACGCCGCCCTCAGGAGTGGCACGGATAATGATCTGTCCGAACTCCTCCGGCGTAGTCAGACGTCCCGGGGCGCGGACGTTATAGGTGAACTGTTGTCCCGGAGGAACGGGTGACCCGCCTATCTGGCCTGCGGGGTTCACCGTGTTCTGCGCCTGGACGGCGCTGATAATTTCAGGAACGGTAACGCTGAGGTTGGCCAGCGTATCGGGATTCACCCAGACGCGCATGGAGTACTGACCGGCTCCGAACACCGATACCGAAGCGATGCCCGGCAACCGGGTCAGCGCATAGTTCAGATTGATGAATGCGTAATTTGCCAGAAACACGTTGTCGTAGGTTCCGTTGGGAGATGACAGGGCCAGCAGCATCAGCGGTGAAGAAGTCGACTGCTGCACGGTGATGCCGGAATTGATCACCGCACTGGGCAGCTGCGAATTGGCTTGCCCGGCACGCATCTGCGCCAGAATCTGGTCGGTGTTGGCATTCGTTCCCAGAGCGAAGTCCACGGTGAGCGTCATCTGACCGTTGCTGGCGCTGGTGGAATACATGTAGTTCATGCCGGAGACGCCCGACATTTGCTGCTCAATCGGGGTAGCCACCGACTCGGCCACGGTTTGCGCGTCGGCGCCCGGATACAGGCCCAACACCTGAATCTGAGGATCGGCGATGTTGGGAAATTGCGCCGTGGGCAGGCTGAGCATCGCCACCACCCCGACCAGCACCATCAGGATAGAAATGCACATCGCCACGATGGGCCGATTGATAAAAAATTTGGGCATACTCAGTTGCCCCCTGCCGGCGCCGCGGCGGGCACGTAAGGCTTAGCAGCGACAGGAAGCCCTGTCTTAGCCAGCTCCGGATTCTGGGCCGCCGCCATCTGCACCTTCAACAGACCATCGACCACAACCCTCTCGCCAGGCTTCAGTCCCTCGGTGATAATCCAATTCGTCCCCACCCGATCTCCCACTTTCACCGGACGGAATACGGCCTTGTTGTCGGGAGTGACGACGGCCAGCAAGTACATCGATTGCACCTGCGTGACCGCAGCCTGCGGAACCAGCAGCGCGCCCTTGTCCTCTCCCGTCTCGATTCGAATCCGTCCGAAGCCACCGGGACGAAGGAGCGCATCCGGATTGGCGAACTGCGCGGCTACCTGAATGGTGCCGGTCTGGGTACCAATCTGCCGGTTCACATAAATAAACTGGCCTTTCGCAGGATAGGGAACGTCGTTGGCCTGGATGTATACGATGGCCTTCGAGTTTATCGACGAGATATTAACTTTGCCGGTGATGATCTGGGTGATATTGGGCGCGATTTCGAGAAAGTTCTTTTCGCTGATATTGAAGTAGGCCCAGATGGGATTGACCTGTGAAACCGTCGTCATCTTGGTTGCCGTTCCCACCAGATCTCCGACCTGGGCGTTCGAAACGCCTGCGATGCCATCAATGGGCGAATACACCTTGGTCCAGCCAAGATTCAGATCGGCATTCTCCAAAGCCGCTTTCTTGGCCTTCAGTTGCGCTTCCCACGAGGCTTGCTCGGCGACATCGTTGTCGAGCTGCTTTTGCGGGATGGCGCTCTGCGCCGCCAGTGGAGTGTCGCGGGCCACATCGGCTTGCACCCGAACCAAGTTCGCTTCCGCGACCGCAACATCGGCCTTGGATTGATCGGCCGCGGCCTGATACTGGCGCGGATCCAGCTCAAACAGCAACTGGCCCTTCTTGACGAAGTAGCCGTTCTGATAGTTCTGTCTTAGCAGATATCCCTGCACCTTCGGCGTGATCTCCGCATTGACCGGGCCGTTCAGCTGTGCCACCCACTCTTCGAAGACCGGAACATCCTGCTGCAGCGGCTCCATCACGCCGACTTCGGGAGGACCGGGCTTCGCCGCCTCTTCCTTCTTGTCGCAAGCCGTCAGCAGCAGGGCGAGGATAAACAAACCCGCCAAAGCCACATTCCGGTAGACATGGCGCAGAGGTAAGATTGCATGTTCGCACGGCGTTTCGGCTGCCGCTGCGTTTCCGCGACGGTAGCGCTCAGGTCCGGTTTGCATTGCCACACTCCTGCTCAGGGTTCAATGAGATTACAGACGCAACCAGTTTCTGTTGCAAGGTTTACGTGTCTTTCTAGCCGAATCTTCCGCCGATTGCTACTAGTATTTTTCGCAGTTGTTCCAAATGCCCAATCGCCTGTAAAGTGCAAGGACGCGTGTGTCTCTCCTGAAACCGTATTTCTAGCCTGCGAAAGTGAGCCTGACCAGTGAAGCATGTCGTCATCGTTGGCGGTGGTTTTGCCGGACTGAACTGCGCCCGCAAACTGGCAGCGCATCCTGAGATCCGCATCACGCTGATCGACAAGAACAACTATCAGCAGTTCCAGCCGCTGCTGTACCAGGTGGCGGCCGGGTTCCTGGCGCCCAGCAACGTCGCCTTCAGCTTGCGGAACATCCTGGTGAAGCATCCCAACGTCGAGGTCAAGATGGCGAAGGTTGTTTCCGCCGATCTGGCGACGCGGACGGTGGTCACCGAGCAAGGACAGTCTTATCATGGCGACTTCCTGGTGCTGGCCGCGGGATCGCAGGCCAACTTCTTCGGCACGCCCGGAGCCGAGAAGTTCAGCTATCCTTTGTACTCATTGCACGACGCGGAATTGCTGCGGTCGCGAATTCTGGCAGTCCTGGAGGCAGCCGACCGCGATCCATCGTTGGTCGCCAAGGGAGCGCTGAACTTCGTATTAGTGGGCGCCGGTCCCACCGGCGCGGAAATGTCGGGAACATTGGGAGATATGATCCACCGGGCGCTCAAGGAGGAATACCCCAATCTTCCTCTTAATGAAGCCAACATTTATGTGGTCGACATGGGGCATGCCGTACTGAGCGCGTTCTCCCCGAAGGCCCAGACCTATGCCGCCAAAATGCTGGAAGAACGCGGGGTGAAAGTCCGCTTGGGTACGGCCGTCAAGGAGGTAGGCTCCGGTCACGTCGTGCTCTCCGACGGAACCAATATCCTCACCCATACCGTCGTCTGGGCAGGAGGTTTGCGCGCGTCTGATTTGTCGACAAGCCTCGGCTTGCGTCCCGGTCACGGCGGAAGAATTGATGTGCAGCCCGATCTCACCGTTCCCGGATTCCCCGAGGTGTACGCTCTGGGGGACTTCTCCAACATCTCCGGCAAAGTGGGCGACACCTTGCCGCAACTGGCGTCGGTGGCCGAACAGGCGGGCAAGTGGTGTGCACGGAACATTGCAGCCGATATCGAGGGAGAACCCCGAAAACCGTTCGACTATTTCGACAAAGGCATCATGGCCATGATCGGCCGCAGTGCAGCAGTAGCGGAAGTCGGCGAGCACCGCCATGAACTCCAAGGTCCTATTGCCTTCGCGGCCTGGATCGGCGTGCACGCGGCCCTGTTGTCCACAGGCCGCGCCAAGATTGAGGCTTTCGTCGAGTGGGCTTGGGACTACTTTGGCAAAGTCAAAGGCGATCAAGTGCTCGACCGCTTCAGCCAGGCGGACATAGACTGGAACGACGATAGCGGCGAAGATGCAAGCGGGCCATCGGCGCAGACCACTCCGACCAAGTCAGACTCCTGATTGGCCCGTTCCGCTGACGAGCCATGCAGCCTCTTTATCAAGCCGTTTTGATGTCGTGGTCGATCCCTCCGGCCGCGAGTTTCGCCCTTGCCCTGACTGCTCTTCTGTATCTGCGCGGCTGGTTCTTGTTGAGGCGTGCCGGACTTCCCTTCCTGCCGCTGTGGCGCGCTGTCAGTTTTATCCTTGGGCTGCTGTCGCTGTGGAGCGCGCTGGCCTCGCCGCTCGACACCTTCTCCGGATTTGTGCTAACCGCTCACATGGTGCAGCACATGATCCTGATGATGGTCGCGCCTCCGCTGATCTTGCTGGGCGCACCTCTGATTCCGCTAGTGCGTGGTCTGCCCATCTTTGCGGCCCGCGAGTTTGCCGGACCGTTCCTGAATTGGCCTCCCGCGAACCGTGTCGGAAATGCATTGACCAATCCCGTCGTTGCCATGCTCCTGATGGGCGCGACGATGTTCGCCTGGCACACGCCCAAACTCTACGAGCTAGCGCTGGCGTCGGGCTCGTGGCATGAAGTGGAGCATACCTGCTTCTTTCTGACATCGCTGCTCTTCTGGTGGCCGGTAATTCAACCGTGGCCCAGCCGCGCCCAGTGGCCTCGTTGGGCCATGGTGCCGTATCTATTAGTGGCCGACCTGCAGAACACGGCGTTAGCGGCGATCCTGGTTTTCTCCGATCGCGTGCTCTATCCGTCTTACACAACTGAGCCCAGCCTGTTCGGCTTCTCGCCCCTGCACGATCAAGCCGCCTCAGGCGCCATCATGTGGGTACTGGGATCGCTGGCTTATGTTGTTCCCGCGATAGTGATCGCCGTGCAGTGTCTGCAGCGCAGACCGATGCCAGCCGAAACCCCGTTCCGCCGCAAGCGCGAGGCGTCGTCTCTCGATACTCTGTTCGCCATACCACAACGATTCCCATTTGCCACTCGCTTCCTGCGGCGACGGCTGAGCGGCCAAGCTGTCGAAGCAATTTCGTTTGTGGTGTTGTTGGCGATCGCCGGCGTTGGCCTTGCGGCTTTTGCGTCGGGGTCGTCTAACGATGACGACGATCAGGTTGTCCGCTTGCAGCAGCAGTCAGGACCGTTCGCCGTAGCGGTCTTTGGCAAAGCCGGTGACCTGGACGCCGGTCCGGCAAATTTCAGCGTGCTGGTTCAGGATCGCGAGACGCAAGAAACTTTGCTGGACGCGATTGTCGATCTCAGCGCGCAGCCAGCAGGCGATTCGCGGGGAGCCGTCTCGGCACGCGCCAGCACGGCAGAGTCCGACAACAAGCTTCTGCAGTCTGCCGAACTGAACTTGGCCGCAGCGGGCGATTGGACATTGCATATTGCGGTCCGGGGAAGTTCCGCCAGCGCCGACTTCTTGCTTCCACTCCAGGTAGCAAAACCTGCAAGCAGCATCGCCGTCCCGTGGCCGTATCTCATCCTCTTGGCTTTCGCGGCAATCTTACTGTTCGTATATGTTCGTCGGCACCGCACCGCAAAGACTTCTCCTGTCGAGCAGGTTGTGTCATCGCTCCAGCAGTAACTCCCACAGTGTCGCACTAAGCTTCGCGCGGCAACCGAACCTGCGCATTAAAGCTACGTTACAACTTGCCGATTTCCTTGAGGTGCGCTCGCCAACCGTGTCGGAAACCGCTTATCCTACTTACTAGCACCGCCATCCTGACGACTCATAGGAGTTCCTTTCCATGCCGACCTCGACTCCAGCTGGCGACCCTGAAGTTCATGCGCTGAGCGCCTACGGAAAAGCTCGCTCCACCATCGCAGGCGCTCCGCTCAGCGCCGACGAACTGCGCAAGACCATCGCTTACTGGCGCGCCTGCAATTACCTCAGCTTGGGAATGATTTACCTGTACGGCAATCCGCTGCTGCGCGAGCCGCTGCGAGTCGAGCACATCAAGAATCGCCTGCTAGGACATTGGGGATCGAGTCCGGGATTGTCGTTCCTCTACATCCATCTGAGCCGGCTGATCAAGAAATACGATCAGGACATGATCTTCCTGGCCGGCCCCGGCCACGGCGCTCCCGGCGTTCTGGGGCCGGCTTATCTGGAGGGAACTTACTCCGAGGTCTATCCCGAGAAGAGCGAGGATTATGAAGGACTGCATGAGTTCTTCAAGCAGTTCTCGTTTCCCGGTGGCATCGGAAGCCATTGCACGCCGGAGACGCCGGGTTCGATCCACGAAGGCGGCGAACTTGGCTACGTTCTATCGCACGCCTGCGGCGCAGCTTTCGACAATCCTGATCTGATTGTTGCTGCCGTCGTTGGCGATGGCGAGTCCGAGACCGGCCCGTTGGCGACTTCGTGGCACGTGAACAAGTTCCTCAATCCCGCGCGCGACGGCGCGGTGCTGCCCATCCTTCATCTCAACGGCTACAAGATCAACAATCCAACCCTGCTGGCGCGCATAAGCCACGATGAATTGGAGAGCCTGCTTCGCGGCTATGGCTGGACGCCGTACTTTGTCGAAGGTTCCGACCCCGAAAGCATGCATCAGGCGATGGCCGCCACCGCCGAGCATTGCGTTCTGGAGATCAATCGATATAAAGCCGAGGCTCGCGGGTCCGCTTCCATAAAGCGCCCGCGCTGGCCGATGATCGTGTTGCGCTCGCCCAAAGGCTGGAGCGCTCCCAAGGAAGTCGAGGGTCACCGGCTGGAAGGCTTCTGGCGCGCTCATCAGGTCCCGCTGCCGGATGTGAAGAAGGATCCCGAGCAGCTTCGCATCCTGGAAAACTGGATGCGAGCGCAGAAGCCGGAAGAGCTGTTCGATGCGAACGGTACGTTCCTCGCCGAGCTGAAAGAGCTGGCGCCGACCGGTACTCGCCGCATGAGCGCCAATCCTCACGCCAATGGCGGCGTCCTGAAGAAGTCGCTGCGACTGCCCGACTTCCGCGAATACGGCTGCAACGTGGACAAGCCGGGAACGACCATGGCGGAAAATACTCGTCCTTTGGGCAACTTCCTCCGCGACGTGATGAAGCGCAACATACATACTTTCCGCGTCTTCGGTCCCGACGAAACTACCTCGAACAAGCTCGACGCAATTTACGAGGTCAGCAAGAAGTTCTGGATCGAGCAGTACTTCCCCGAAGACAGCGATGGTGGCGAGCTGGCCTTCGATGGTCGCGTGATGGAGATGTTGAGCGAGCACACCATGGAGGGAATGCTCGAAGGCTACCTGCTCACCGGACGTCACGGCTTCCTCAATACCTACGAAGCGTTCGTTCACGTTATCGATTCGATGTTCAATCAGCACGCGAAATGGCTGGAGATCTGCAATAACCTGTCGTGGCGCGCCGACATCGCTTCCCTCAACCTGCTGATCACTTCCACCGTCTGGCGGCAAGACCACAACGGCTTCACTCATCAGGATCCCGGCTTCCTTGACGTCGTGCTCAACAAGAGCGCGGCCGTCACGCGCATCTATCTTCCGCCCGACGTCAATTCCCTGCTCTCGGTCGCCGATCATTGTCTGCGCAGCGTCAATTACGTCAACGTGATCGTCAGCGACAAGCAGTCACACCTGCAACTCATGGACATGCGGGAGGCGATCAACCATTGCACCAAAGGCATCGGCATTTGGGATTGGGCCAGTAACGATCAGGGCGGCGAGCCCGACCTGGTAATGGCTTCAGCCGGCGACGTTCCCACCCAGGAAGCCCTGGCCGCAACCGTGCTTCTGCGCGAGGCTTTTCCCGACATCAAGATTCGCTTCATCAATGTCGTCGATCTGTTCAAGCTGCAACCGCACAACGAACATCCTCACGGATTGACGGACTGGGATTTCGACTCGCTATTCACCGTGGACAAGCCGGTCATCTTCAACTTCCATGGTTATCCCTGGCTGATCCATCGTCTCGCCTATCGCCGCACCAATCACGCCAATATTCATGTGCGCGGCTACAAGGAAAAAGGCAACATCAACACGCCGCTGGAGCTGGCGATCAACAACAATATCGACCGCTTCAGCCTGGCGATGGATGCCATCGACCGCGTGCCGCGCCTGCAGAGAATCGGAGGCCACGCCAAGGAGAGCTTCCGCAATTTGCAAATGGCGTGTCGCAACTACGCGCACGAACACGGCATCGATAAGCCCGATGCCGCGGATTGGACGTGGCCGTACTGAAGCCGTAGAACTCGCCGCTTCGGAACTTCCGGAAGACTTGGGGTTGTACTGCGCCCGGCACGGTTTTGGCTGGTACGTGTTCAGCCACACCGGAAATCTGAAAGCGTCGGGGACACGAGGGATCAGGCCGCTGCGAAGATCGCAATGACATATCCGCACCGGAAGTTGGAGATTGTGCCAAGTGCGTTGAACTCAGGGCACACTTTGCGGCACACCGAGGAAACCGCAGATGCACAAGTTGTTGATTAAGTTTGGCTGCCCCCCAGGGATTCGAATGTAAAAGGGTGTGTAATTTCAACAAGTTAGGCGAAGCGGGTGGCGCCGAAAAGAGCCTATTACAACCCATCGCAGCCGGTAATGGACTGTAAGTGGACCGTAAATTTTCACTTTCTTATGTGTGCCGGCGGCATTGAACCAAAACTTTCAAATCAGCCCAATCTTTTTCCCGGATTTCCCGGCTTCGGGCCAGATAACGCCTTCGATGCGAAAGCTCGTCTTTGATTCGCGCCTGGAACGTCCACTCCCCCTTCGCGATTACCCAAATCTGTGAACGCCAAGGATACAACCCCTCTATTACTGAACTCGTTGACAATTTCATTAGGGAAGCGGAGGCATGCTCGGAACGTGGAGCATCGGTGGTTGTTTGCGCACCGCCAATGGAGGCACTTGATCTTATCGATCCAGAAGAGCCAGACACTGACGATACCGATGCAGTGGAAGGCGGCGCAAGACTTCCACGATCTCCTAAAAGCCCGCGCCATGCAGGTTCCCTCGATAAAACCGATTCAAATCGTCTTGCCGATGACCTATTCCGAAAACGCGAGGCGTAAGCAGAAACGTAAGAAGAATGTCGTCCGCGAACTGCAAGATCCGGCAACGCGCGCCTGGAATTTTCATACTGCGATCTATTACAAAGCCGGAGGATCACCGTGGAGGCTCATCCGGGATGAAGCCGACCTCACATGCTGCTTCGTCGGAATCAGTTTCTACAAGGGAATATAGAGCGGCGGAAACGCGCTCGACGCCGCGACCGCCGTCGCTAGCAGCACGGTTGGATTCGGTATTTCGCCAAGGCGAAAGTCAGCAAGCCGCTTGCGCAGCATGCGCACGCTCACACCCGTGCCCAGGTTGGTCGCGTAAATGGTGAAGCGCGGACCCGCGCCTTCGTCGGGGAGATCCTGCAGGGTAGCGTCTCCGAAAAGTGTGCCATAGTGCTTCGCGAGGTAGTGGCTCGGCCGGCGAAACGGATTCAGCCAGCCGCGCAGCACCGTGTTGACATCGCAACCGCGTGAGCAGAACTGCCGGATAGGCTTGACGATCAGCTCGACAAAATTTGTCGCCTCACCCGATACATCGAAGCTCAGCTGCTTCCAGCGTAGACCGAGCAAGCCAGAGGTGATGGAGCCGCCCGAGACGCTCGTAATGGCCTTCAGGTCGCGCAGAAGCTTTAACTCGTTCAGCCGCCACAGCGCGCCCACGTGGAACAGCGTCGCGCGAAAGCCTCCACCCGAGAGAGCGAGTGCGATGCCGGGTTCCCGTGCCTGTTCACCTATTGCTGCCCCTGACCGATGATCAAACTGGTTTGGTTTGTACATCTGCCATAAGCAGCACCTCGCTTGTATGTCGTAGCGCGTTTCACGCCAGCCGCTTGACGCGAAACCTTCGAACTGTCGACAAAACCTACAAACACGAGACAAGGACCCATTGCTGTTGTGGGCGCGACCTTCCGTCGTACAGGCAGCGTTGGGTGATGCAGTCGCGAGCCTGCGGCGCGATATTCGCAACGACCTTCCTTAGCCTTACATAGCCCTAGTCGCCCCGCTGGAGGGCGTCACATTTAGTGGCACCTGTTTCGGGTCATAGTCGGGAATGTCCTTCCTGAAAGGCCCCATTAGGAGAAGCAGCATCAGTTGAGAAGTTCGAAGCCCATAAGGTTTCCTCGACGTTAGCCCTAGTGCGAGGATGCCGCTGAGCAGACAAAACGCGAGCAAGGCAGACCACGCCATTCTGGGGAGAAAGTGTCAGGGACGCCCCGCCAGATACGTCATCCAAAGGCCGATAGGTACACCTGTTTCGATCTTAGACGGAGCGCTGCTCGGTGCGCTGCTCTGATCGTTGCTCGGCGCAATGCTCGCTGGCGAGTAGGGCACTGGCGCATAGTATGTCGCTAAGAAAAAGGGGATGCAGAAGCCCATGATCAGACTAAGGATCGCAGCGCCCAAACTCAGCACCGAAGTCTGGACCAACAACGCCTGCATTTGTTGGCTTTGCGCGTAAAAGTACGTCATGTTTCGACCGAAGCCTCTTTAATCTTCGGGACGAATGAGGTCCAGTTCGCGACGGCTCAGCAGGAGGTGCCAATTAAACTTTGACGCTCGCCACACTTGCTCCTTCGCGAGCACCCCCCGCAGGAACTCCGGGTCGCCGGCATCCGAAGTTTCCTCA
The DNA here is from genome assembly GCA_003165795.1 of Acidobacteriaceae bacterium. Classification (GTDB taxonomy): domain Bacteria; phylum Acidobacteriota; class Terriglobia; order Terriglobales; family Acidobacteriaceae; genus Bog-257. The sequence goes on along the minus strand of PMWW01000120.1, from coordinate 836 downwards.
GCATCAGCTTCCTTGGCGGGCCGCGACCGCTTTGGTACTTCCCCTACGAATGAATATTTCGCCAGCACCTGCTCGCGGTCCTGGTCAAGAATCTCGGGCATCTGCAGCTTGTCATCTCCGGCGATGCACTGTGCGGTTTTCTCAACCTGCGCCAGCATTGTGTCGGACGCCCCAGTCGCGCCGGTCGCCTCACCAAAGGCCACCAGCACTTCTTCGAAGGCGTAGAAGGAGCGGTAAGCGACCTCCATTCTGTCCCAGTAGTCCCGCGGTTTATCCTGGAAGGCCTTCGGCAGGAAGCGTGCCAACTGACTACGGGAATGGCCACGCGCGACCTCCAGCCTGTCACTTTCAGCGTTCTCGATTCGAGTTGCCAGAGGATAGAACGTAATCTTGGAACCATCGACTGTGCTGCTCCTAAATTCACGGATAGAACCGAGGATCCCGTGAACGCCTTCAATACTCTGGCGGTTCAAGGTGAAGCAAGCCACGACGGTGTCAGGCATCTCCATGGTGCAGATTCCCGACGTATCGGAGACGCCGGTGCGGCTGTCAATCAACACCCACTGGTAGTGGTAGTGGGAGCGCATTTGCGCCTTTGCCAGACTTATGAGACGGGGTCCACCAAGTTCATAGAAGCGCTTCCAGTCGAAGGTGTTCACCCTCTGGCTATAGGTCGCGTCTTGTTTGCCGGCGCAGATGAAGTCTATGTACCCTCCGGTAACAAAGTCCCAATTCAGTCGACGCTTGTTTTCATCGAGGGCCTGTGCCGCGAGTTCGTCTTTCCTAGGATCGGTGTTCGCCTTGCCCGATGTCGCTAGAGGAATACTAAAGGTCGC
>PMWW01000050.1 GCA_003165795.1 Acidobacteriaceae bacterium | reverse complement strand
CTAGTGTGCTGTCCCGCAAGTTCATAGAATAAGTGTGGGACAGGCTGAATCAGCGAAGTGTCCTATTTTCAAGCTGCCGCCCGGTAAATACCGCAGCAGACATATGGTACAAACTTACGGGACACCACACTAGAAGGACTTGGAATATATAGCGCGAAACAGGTAGAGCGGGCCTTTAGACCCGCGTTGCGACGCGCGCAATTTGTGGCGTCAGCCGCTGAGGTACCGGCCTCAGCGGCTGACGCGTTTTTTCTGCTTCGTCCCTCACAGGCCTGCGCTGCCGTTACCGGACACAGAATGGCTCCGGTTTGACACCGTCGTGCCTGCTCCTTATGATTCGGCTGACAATCCCAATCGACTTAAGTGGGGCTATACAGTAAAGAGGTGGAACCGGTGGGCGCATTTGGCGAACGTTTGCGTCGGGAGCGGGAGATGCGTGGCATCTCGCTCGACGAAATCGTTGTCAGCACAAAGATCGGAAAGCGATTGCTGCGCGCCCTGGAAGATGAGCAGTTTGACCTGCTGCCGGGCGGCATCTTCAACAAGTCGTACGTTCGGGCCTACGCCAAATGCGTGGGCATCGATGAGGACGAAGCCGTGGCCGCGTACTTGGAAGCAGCCCAGGAAACTCCGCCGGATAACCGCGTCATCGCTCATCAGGCTTCTTTCCACTCCGACCGTTTACCGGAGCGCAGGGGTTTTCCGGTTGTGCCGGTTCTCATCCTCTTGGTGGTGATCGCAGGCGGTATCGGCGGCTGGAAGGCTTATCAGGACCGGCAGCGCGACCACGCCTCGGCAGTGCCTTCGGGTGAAACGACGTCGCAATCGTCCAGTGCGGCTGCAGCCGTCGCCAAGAATTCTGTGACGCAGGCTGCTGCATCGGGCGCGATGGAGTCGCCGCCGCCGAGTTCTGCCGTGTCCGCGCCGCGCACAGCTCCCACTCTTGGCGAGAGCGCTAAAGCGGCAACGCAAAATCCGTCATCATCGGCGGCATCTGCGGCTGGAGTAGCAGGCGCCACGCCCACCAACGCTGTCGCGGGAGCGCCTTTCGAGGTGATTATCCGTCCCAAAGGAAGTGCCTGGGTATCGGTCAAGTCGGATGGCAAGTTCGTCGTCCGCGGCATCATCAAACCTCCGGATGTGAAGACCATTCACGCTACCGGCCAAGTGATTTTCTGGACCGGCAACGCCGGCGCGGTGGAAGTCTCGTTTAACGGGAAGAATGTTTCCTTGACGGGTGGTCCCAATGATGAGCAGGTGCTGGTGTTCGACTCTCGGGGAGTGCTGCGGCGTCCGGCAGCGGCTCAATGACCAAGCCTGGCGCCGATTCTTCTGCTCAACTTCTCATGAAAAGTATTGGCGAAAATGTTGTTCGCATTGAAGCCGCAGCCCTGCGCGCTCTGGCTGACCGGCTTGCCGGGCCCATGGGCGAGAACTTCGATCGCGCGATTGAAATGCTGTATGGTTGCGCCGGCCGCGTCGTGGTCACTGGCATGGGCAAGAGCGGATTGATCGCGCGCAAGATCGCGGCCACGCTCACCTCCACTGGCAGTCCCGCGCTGTTTCTGCATCCCGCCGAAGCCATGCACGGCGACCTGGGCATGGTGGTGCGTGGCGACGTAGTGCTGGCGCTGTCGGCCAGCGGCGAGACGTCCGAAATCCTGCAAATGCTGGCTACCGTGAAGCGGCTGGGCGTGCCGCTGATCACCATGACCTGCGATGAACTCTACTCGACGCGGGAAGACCCGCGCACACTTTCGACGCTGGCGCAAGCTGCCGACGTCGCGCTCGACTGCTCGGTGGCGCACGAAGCGTGTTCGCTCGGACTGGCGCCGACGGCTTCGACAACCACCATGCTTGCGCTCGGCGATGCGCTGGCGGTCGCGCTCTCCGAACGGCGCGGATTCAAGGAAGAAGATTTCGCCAACCTGCATCCCGGAGGCAAGCTGGGCAAGCGTTTCATGCGCGTGTCATCGCTGATGCACACTGGCGATGCCGTGCCGCGCGTCGCACCAGAATCGCCCATGGGCCAGGTGATCTACGAAATGTCGCGCAAGGGCCTCGGGATGACGACCGTCGTGGATGGCGAAAGGCTGCTCGGCATCATCAGCGACGGCGATCTGCGCCGACTGCTGGAGCATCACGGGAAAGAGGTGCTTGATCTGACTGCGGCCCAGTGCATGACGCGCCTGCCTAAGGTCGTGGGGCCGGAGGTTTTCGCCATCGCCGCGCTTGACATCATGGAGCAGAAGAAGATCACTTCCCTGCCCGTCGTGGATGATGCCGGGCGGCTGCAGGGCGTACTGCACCTGCATGATTTGTGGGGCACGCAGATGTTGTAACGTGAAACTTGGGGGTAGTTTAGAATGGCGAGAAGATGGTCAGAAGTCTTATCTTGGAAAGCTAGGCCCTAGACTTTCGTGGAATTCTCGAGCGGTCTCAATGACTTAGGCCAGCGCTGGGCCGCATGCAACACTGCCAGGACCAGCACCTCTTCGTCGACAATCGCGTAAGCCACGATGAATGGCGTGCGGGGGACGACCAACTCCCGAGTGCCTTCGATCCTACCCTTACGTCCCAGCCCAGGAAACTGCTTGAGACCATCAATCGCTCCGAAGATGCGTTTTATCTGCGTGCCCGCCGCCGCCGGACTGGAGGCGTTTATATAGTCATACGCCGCGAGCAAGTGATGAGATGCTCGCTGTGTCAGACGGATTTTCACTCGCCAAGCCGCTTCATCCAGCCGGCTCTTACTTTGTCGTAGTCCAACAAATCCCCGGCACGAGCTTCCTGCAAGCCTCGCCTGATCTGGTCAAGATGATACTCATGAACAGACAGATAGTGTTCCATGGCCTCGTTGAGTAGATAGCTGCGGTCGCGATCCAGAGAGCGGGCCATCCGGTCGAGCGCTTTCACCTTTCTGGGATCAGCCCGAAAGGTAATAGTCTGTTTTTCCATGCTCTCCATAATACCACGTATTACGGAGCAAGCGGGCATGATATACCTCTAGAATGGTATGTCTTCGTCGGTGATTTCCGGGCCGCCGCCGCTGGCAGGCGCTTGCGAGACATCGGGTTCGGAAGTGCGCTGGTCGAAACCGCCGGAAGCAGAAGACTTGCCGGCCCCGGAGCGTCCGCTGTAGCCACCACCTTCACCTCCGCCCTCGCGTGGGCCCCCGCCGCCGAGCAGCACCAGGTCGTTGATGATGATCTCGGTCTTGTATTTCTTCTGGCCGGTTTCTTTGTCATCCCAGGAGTCGCTGTGCAGGCGGCCTTCGATGTAAACCTTACTGCCCTTCTTGAGGTACTCTCCGGCAATCTCCGCCGTGCGCTGAAAGGCGACCAGGTTGTGCCACTCGGTGCGTTCCTGCCAGTTGCCTTCCTTATCTTTGACGCGATCGGCTGTGGCCACGGAGAACCGCGCCACCGCCATGCCGGTTTGGGTGTACTTCACTTCCGGATCCTTGCCGAGATTACCGATGAGAATGACTTTATTGACGCTCTTCGCCATGAGGCACTCCTGTGTAATTGCGATGAAAGGCCAAATATAGCAGAAGCCCCAGCATTCAGCAGTCAGCACTCAGCCAGAGTGGTTTTCTGCCCAACGTCTGCCTTCGGGCGATGCCGGACGAACCGCAGGTCCCCTCCGCGCGGACTGAAGCCCTTGGTCCGGATGACAGTTGGAATGATCAGCTTCGCTTGGGATCACGGATGGGAATGATTAGCTGCGCTGGGGACGACACAATCGAACGGCCACCGGGCGCTGGGTTGGTTCGACTAGTAGCTAAGAGCTAGACGGCCAGGTGGCTGAATGCTGACAGCTCGCGGCTACTTCGCAAAAATCACGTACAGCATCACGTAGATCACCACGCCGGTGACCGACACGTACATCCAGATGGCGAAGGTGTAGGGCGCGATGGCCTTGTGTCGCGCGAACCGTCCCTTCAGCGCGCGCGCCAGCGTGATCAGCACGAACGGCACCACCACGACGGCGAGAATAGTATGCGAAGTCAGCAACGTAAAGTACAGCGGGCGCGAAAAGCCTTGGCCGCGGAAGTGCGTCACTCCGGCGCGCAGCACCAGATGGTAGTACAGGTACGAGATGAGGAAGAGCGTCGAGGTGACGAAGGCCGCCAGCATCGTGCGTTTGTGTGCTTTGCGGTGTCCGGTCTTGATGAAGTAGAGGCCTGATCCGATGAGCACGGCACTGGAGCCGTTGAGGACGGCATCGAGGGCCGGGAAAAATGTCGGACTCAGTTGCATTATGCGGCTGGCTTGGTGCTGCGGCGATTGGCCACTAGAAAAGATAGCGCAAACATTATCAGCGAGAACAGTGCCATCACCGCAAAATTACTGCTCAAGGACAGGTCGGTCGAGGCCGACCCGGGAAACAGCAGCGATCGCAGAGCCTCGGTCCCGTAGGTTAGCGGATTGATGCGCATGAGCACACGAATCCACAGCGACGCGCCGGAGAGCGGAAACAACGATCCCGACAGCAGCCACAGCGGAATTAGAAACAAGTTGATGATGGCGTGAAAGGCCTGGCTGGAATCCATGGGCCACGCGATGATAAAACCCAGCGCGGTCAGCGAAAACGCGACCAGGAAGATGGTCAGCACGGTGAGCCCAAAGCTAGCGAACGTGAAGTGCACTCCGACGGCAGGCGCAAAGACCAGGAAGATCATCCCCTGGAGCGTGGCCAGCGTCGCTCCGCCCAGCACCTTACCCAGCACGATGACCGAGCGACTGACGGGCGCTACCAGCACGGAAAGCAGAAAGCCTTCTTTGCGATCTTCAATCACCGACATCATGGTGAAGATGGCGGTGAAGAGCACGATCATGATCAGCGCGCCGGGAAAAAAGAAGTTGAGATAGTGCTGGCCGCCGGCTCCGCTGGAGCGAAATGAGGTGCCGAAACCCGAGCCGATCACGATCCAGAACAGCAGCGGCGAGGCGACGACGCCGACGACCCGCGCCCGTTGCCGGTAGAAGCGCACGACCTCGCGCCACCACAACGACAGCGATGGCAGCAGAGTGCCTGCGCTCGCAGGGGCGAGAGTTGCGGGAAGGGTCGCGGTTCGTGTAGCTGCCATACGCTAATTCTAGCAGCCATTGGTCGATTTCCCGCGCCGGCAAACTTGGTTGGCGTAGCGTAGAAAAATCGTCAGCAGTCCGTGTGCTATGATGCACCCGCTAAGCGCCCACTTCGCCCATCGCAGCTATGGATTTGGTCCCAACAGATAATCTTGCGCCGGGAAATTCCGCTCTGCAGCGGCGCCTCTTCCTTTTGCTTGCTTGTATTGCGCTGGTTTACGCCTTCCTCGCAGGTTTGCGCACGGTCTCTGACACCGACCTGGGATGGCAGCTGGCGACTGGGCGCTGGGTAGCGCAGCATTATTCCGTTCCCTCGACGGATGTGCTCTCCTACACCGCCGCGGGACAACCTTGGATCTATCCGGTCGGCGCCGGGCTGATTTTCTATGCTGCGTACCTGCTGGGAGGCTACGCCCTGATTTCATGGATCGGGGCTGCGGCCTGTGTGGGCACCGTCGCATTGCTTCTCCGGCGAGGCTCTGCCGTCAGCGCCGGTATTGCCATCCTCGCCGTACCGCTGATTGCTTATCGCACTGCGCCGCGGGCAGACATGTTCACCGTCGTACTCTTCGCGGCGTTTCTATCTCTGCTGTGGGAAAACTATCAAACCGGCCACGCGCGTCTCTGGTTGTTGCCGCTGCTGATGGTGGCGTGGGTGAATCTCCATCCCGGCTTCGTTGCCGGCCTCGCGCTGGTCCCCGCTTATGTTGTCGTTGAATTGTCGGACATGATGTTTCCTGGACCGGGCCGCAATGAAGCTGTCCGCAGACTTAGGCGTGCCGTTCCATGGTTGGTGGCTACCGCAGTGGCTACGCTGGTGAATCCCTGGGGCGGGAAAATCTACGCCGCGCTCGCGCGCCAGCAGCGGGTCAGCGAAGCTCACCAGTTCTGGATTGGCGAGTGGACCAGTGTTCCGATGAATTGGAATGCCTTCGCTGCGGCGCTTTCGTTGCGCCAAGGTGCAGGCGCGATTTATGCGCTGCTGGCAATTGCCGTGATTGCCGCCGCGATCGCTTTGCTGCACGCCCAATTGGGAAAGGCCATCATACTGCTGGCCGCAACCTATCCCGCCGTGCGTTATTACCGCATGGGAGCGGTGTTCGCGTGCGTAGTGGTGGTGATTGGCGGAGGAGTTCTGGCGACCGCGCTGGCCCGCGCCGCCCCTCGCATGCAGGCGGCGCGATTACGTTCTCTCCTTGCCGCTACCGCGGTTGCGTTGCTGGCCGCGCTCGCCTTGCTACGCTGCTTCGATTTGGTAACCAACCGCACCTACTTTCAAGGCACGGAAGCCACCACCTTCGGCGCCGGATTGGGCTGGGCTTTTCCGCAACGGGGGGCTGAATTCATCGTGCGAGAAAACCTTCCCGGCGAAGTCTTCAACACCTACGATGAAGGCGGTTTTGTCAGTTGGACGCTTGGCCCGGAGCGCCGCGACTATATTGATGGCCGCGCTCTACCGTTCGGCATCAAGGCGATTCAGCGCCATCAACGACTCCTGCAGGCATCGCCGGATTCCGCCCTGTGGCAGGAGGAAGCCCGCCGCTACAACCTCAACACCGTCATACTACCCATCGCACGCCTGGACGAATCCCGTTATGCGCGATTGCAGAATTTCTGCGCCAGCAAAACCTGGCAGCCGGTTTATCTGGACGAGGTCTCCGCTGTCTTCGTGCGCCGCACGCCACAGACGGAAGATCTGTTACAGCGTTTTCCGGTGAACTGCGCCACCGCGCCGTTGCCCGCGCCACCGGTAGGCAAGAGCCGCGCTGAAGCGTTCCATGCGTGGTCCAACGCCGCCGGTGTATTGGCCGCGCTGGACCGCAATTCAGCGGCGCTTTCTGCGGTCGCAAACGCGCTCTCCATCTTTCCTGACAGCGCGTTCCTGCACGTGCTTCGCGGTAACCTGCTGCTGGCGACGGGCAGTCCCAGCGAATCGGTACAGGAATTTCAAGCTGCGGTGGCTTTGGATGCCAATGAATTTACCTTGTCCGCTCTCGCCTCCATCTACCGGAAAATGGGCCGAATGCCGGCGGCGTATGCCACCATGGAACGCGCCGCCCAGGTCGCGCAGAGGCCGGAGATGGAATATCTGAACCTCGCCTATGCGTATCTGCAATCCAGGCCCAGCCAACCTGAGGCGGCCCTGAAAGCATTCGGGGAAGCAACTCGAAGGGCCCCCCGAAACATGAGTGCGATAGACGGTGGGACCTTCAACGTGGCGATAGCTCAAGGCCGCTCCTCCGCCTGGCAGTCGCTGGGCAATCTGGATGAGGCGATTGCTGCTGTGCAGGAGATAGTCCAGCTTCAGCCAAGTTCTCCCGAGCCACTCACTCGATTGGCGCAGCTGTATCGGATGAATGGACAAGTGGAAGAAGCGAACCGTGCCGAGGAACGGGCGGCGGCGATGACGAAAGCTAATGTGCCGTGAGGAAGCGACGAAGAACCAGCCTCGCGATTCTCGACTGGCGTACGCTCTGGTGAACTCAAACTTTGATTCTTTATGTCTCAGTGTCTCTGCGGTAAATCAGTCCTTCGAATTAGCATCGCTCTCGCTCTCTTCCGTCCAGAAGCGATGCCCCGTCCGCCGAATGAAGACATCCTCCAAGCTCGGTTTGTGTACCGAGACGCCTTCGATCTCGCCGGGGAATGCCTCGACCACATCGGTGACGAAGCGATGTCCGCTCTCGATCTCCAGCCGTACTTGATGATCGAGCACCGTAGGGTGAAGACCGAAGCGCTGCTCGATGCGCTGTGCCAGCGAGTCAGGCTCGTTCGATTCCAGCAGGATTACGTCACCGCCGATTTCACTCTTCAACTCCGCGGGGGTGCCCAGTGCGACCACGCTGCCGTTGGCATAAATTGCCAGACGATCGCAGCGCTCGGCCTCTTCCATCAGATGCGTAGTCACCAGTACAGTCACCCGCTCTTCATCGCGCAGGATTTGCAGATACTGCCAAAGATCGCGGCGCGCGCCGGGATCGAGTCCGGTGGTCGGCTCGTCCAGCAAAAGGACTGAGGGATGATGCAGCAGTCCTTTCGCCAGTTCTAGGCGCCGCCGCATGCCACCGGAAAATGTTTCGGCTTTTTCCCTGGCGCGCTCGGCCAGGCCGACGCGACTCAGCATTTCGCCGACACGCTTTTTCAGTGCCGCACCGTGTAATCCGTAAATGTGGCCAATCAGCATCAGGTTTTCTTGTGCCGAGAGTTTGATGTCGATGCTCTGCGCCTGAAAGACCACGCCGATGTTGCGCCGTACCAGCGCAGGCTCGCGCGCGACATCATGACCCAGAATCATCGCGCGTCCGCCGGAAGGCAGCATCAAGGTCGAGAGAATGCGGAAGGTCGTAGTCTTGCCGCTGCCGTTGGGACCCAGCAGGCCGAAGATCTCGGCCGGACGCACGTCGAAAGAAACACCGTCAAGGGCAACGCGGTCGCCATACTGGTGACGCAGGGCTTGCAGTTGAATAACTGAACCGGCGGCGGCGGCGGGACTCCGTGTGACGGGCTGATGAAGAGTATCAGAAACGCTCATGCGAGGGGCCAACGTCAATTCTATATGACGGAGGAAGATAGCCTTAGCTTTTTAATGCAACGCCGCATTTCGAGCAGAACAACGGACGTGTAAAACCGCGCGGGTAAATGGTCGCATTGCAGCCAGAACAGAATTGGGTATTGCGAATGTTCAGGAACGTAATCACAATCAGCGCGACGATAAAGAACCATGGTACATTCCAGCGCATTAGCCATTCCGTGAACCCAAGGAACACAACCCCGAAACCGATGACGAGGAACGGATGTGCGGATTTCTTCGTGGCGTAGGTTGCTCTCTTGTAGAAGATTCCAACCCCGATTCCAAGCACGACCCAGCACACCATAAATATTGCGAAATGCCTGGGCATTGCAGTCCAGGTTTGCCGCAAATCTGTGAGGAAGTTATGCATGGAACTTAGCCGGACGAGACCGACAGCTGATGGCTGAGAGCTGGCGGCTGACGGCTTACTTACGGTTGATCATCATCAGCGCAAACAGCAGTGGTAGATAGATGACCGAGGCTTGCAGCACCTGGCGGGCGCGCAGCTTCGATTCCGGCGCGATTGGCGTCAGCTTCATCGTCCACATGCGGATGCTGAACCACAGCATGCCTGCGCCGAGCAGCAGCGCCCCGGCGAAGTACGTCCAACCCGACATGCCCATCAGCGTGGGCGCAAGCGACACCGGAATCAGCGCCAGTGCGTACATCACGATGGCAAATGCGGTGGAGCGGCCGTCGCTTTCCACTACCGGCAACATGCGGATGCGCGCATTCTCGTAATCCTCGCGGTAGAGCCAGGCGATGGAATGGAAGTGGGGGAACTGCCAGAAGAAGAGTATGGCGAAAAGCACCAGGGCTTCGCTGTCGAGCCGGCCGCGGATGGCGGTCCAGCCCAGCACCGGAGGCATGGCTCCAGGAAACGCGCCCAGGAATGTACAGATAGGATGCACGCGCTTCATCGGCGTGTATACCGTCAGGTAGCTGACGGAGGTCAACGTGGCCAGCGCGGCGGTCAGCCAGTTAGTGGTCGCCCAAAGATACAGCACGCCGCCGATGGTCATGCCGAACGCAACTACCGAGGCGTGCAGCAGGCTCATGCTGCCGGTGACCAACGGACGCCGCGCCGTACGGCGCATCAGCGCGTCAATGTCGCGCTCCACAACTTCATTGATGGCGGCGGTGCCGCCGCTGACCAATCCAATACCAATGAGCGCGTGCAGCAGCGTCCACGAAAGCGACGAGACGCCCGACTTGGCCGCCGCGAAATAAGCGCCCGCCCACGCCGTCATCACGATCAGCGTAGTGACGCGCGCCTTGGTAAGCGTGGCGTAGTCGCGAGCCAGCGACGCAATGCCTTCGCGCGGGACAGCCAACGGTTGGGTAGCGCTGCTCATGCGATAACGGCCTTTCCAGGTGCGCTGTGCGCTGCCGGTTGGGTAGCGTGAACGTCGATCATACGTCGCGTCTGGATGGCGAGCACCACGCTGGCCGCCAGCACCAGTGCGCCTCCGGCGACGTGCAATACCGTGCTCACCACCATGATTTGCATGGGCTGCACCGCATCGTGGCCCCAGGTGAGGCGCGTAAGATAGGCACAGAAACCGAGTCCGAGCTGAATCATCAGCAGCGCCAGCAGCAGCTGGGCCGGTCGACGCAGATGATCGACGTTGCCATAACGCGTCAGCACGCGCACAACGGTCCAGCACACCAATGCGGTCACGACGCAAGCGCCCACCAGGTGCGGCAGCAGCCTCATTCCCGAGTGGCGAAAAGCGGCGCCGAGAATTAACTGCACAAACACGCAAGCCGCCGCGATCGTCGTGAGAACGGCCGTGCTCGGCCAGAGATCATGTTCGGCGATGGGCTGAGAATCTTGCAGCCAGCCGCGACTGGTGAACAACGCCATCGCGACCACGATACAGAAGATCGCCTGTCCCAGCGTGGCATGCGCCGTCGAAATCGACCATGGCAGAAAGTGCAGTACGGTAATGCCGCCCAGAACACCTTGGCCAATGACCGCACCCAGCGCGCTCCAGCCCAGCACGCGCATCCATCTGCGGGCTTCGACGCGCTGCGTCCACACCGCCATCACGATGATCAGCAAGCCGATAAATTCGGCGATCATGCGATGCGTGTGCTCGTACTTCACGCCGCCGACCATGGGCGGCAGCCGGTAGAGCGAACCGAAGGAAGTTGGCCAGTCGGGTACGGACAGGCCGGCATCGTTGCTGGTTACCAGCGCGCCGGCAACAACCAACAGAAACGTGACCCAGGCGAGCATTACGGCGAATCGGTGGTGCACCGGGTTGTAGGCGATAAGACCAGATTGCGACGTCAGAACAGGCTCCCTATCTATAACGTTGCGTCCGCGCAAAGCGGCGGATTCGCTTGTGGGGCGATGGTTCATCCCAGATCGCACAAACCTTATGCGGCTGGGAAAGTAAAGAGTTCAGTAGGAATTGCGGTCCAAGTCTGCTGCGAACGCCTTGTCCTCACCAGCGTTCGTGGCGATATTGTATCAAACCGGCCGCCGCAAGCTGGGTGGGCAAACCGACATCTAGAAATTACTCGCCGCTGCTGACCTCCGCGGCCAGCCAGGCCAGGTAGTCGCCGCTGCCGCCATGCACCGCCAACTGCAGGCACTCGGGTAGATCGTAGGGATGTAGCCCCTTGAGGGCCGCTTGCAAGTGAGAGGCTTGCTCGGCCGTGGTCTTGATCAGCAGTAGATATTCTTCCTCGTTGTGGACCTTCTGTTCCCATCGATAGATGGAGCGGATTGGTCCAACGATGTTGACGCAAGCCGCCAGCCGGCGTTCGACCAGTTGTTGAGCAAGTTTTTCCGCCGCGTCCTTCGCCGACATGGTGGTCAGCACGATGCGTGCATTCGTCATCGCAAGCCCCCAAAGAAATTTCGGATGCGACTGTAACACGGCGCAAAGCAGATCCCGTCCATGGCCAACCTCTTGCGCGCTGATTTTTCTTCGCCTATTCATCGCTTATCAAGATTGGTTCGCGCAGCCATTACAACGGAACTCGCTCTTGACCGCTGCTGCAAAGCGACGTTCACTAGAGAAGTTGATCGCGGCTATCCATGGGTTTAGATTGCGTGCTGGGCATGGTGGGCGCCGATGAGTGGGACAGAGCTGTCCCGCCGAACGGTCAGGTGTTGCACATGAAAATTACGGTCCGCATCGCCGGGAACTGGATGTATCGCATGCGCCGCGTGCTGGCCACCCTGTGCATTGCCGTGCTGTCGGTCTTCATCGGCTACCGGGTCGTCTTTGGCGCCAACGGCATGAAGGTATGGGAGAGCAAACGTGCCGAAGTGGAACGCCTGGAGAACGACATCGACCGCCAGAAACTCGAGCACGAGCAACTGCAGCGTCATGTGGACGGGCTGCAGCAAGGCATTCCCAGCGTTATCGAGAAGGAAGCGCGCGAACAACTAGGCTACGTGAAGCCCGGCGAGGTGGTCCTGTTCGAGCAAAAAGCCAAGTCCGATCCCAAGCCGGCGCCCGCCGCCATTGCCGAGAACACCGAGCAGAAACACTAGCGTTCAGCCGGTGTGACCCGCTATTCTCCCGTGACCGGCTGCATTCGTGTGACGACGTAATTTCCCGCATCCGCTTTTCTGCCGCAAAACATCTGTAGTGGAATAAACTGTTCCGAGTCGCAATCTGTGGGGTCGTCCGCGCCGGATATCAACTGGGATGGAACCGCCCGAGGGTTCCGGACCCGGAGTTGTTTGCAGCAGAATTACCGCGGAGCAACAGCCGTCAGGCTCCCTGCTTTGTACTGAAATCTGAAAACTCGTCCGGCTGCGCAACGGCCGGTTCAACAGGAGATGGAAAATGAAAAAGAGAGTGCTGTTGGTACTGGGACTCTATTTGTGCAGCATGACCGTACTGGGGTTCGCTAAAGACCAGAGCTGGGACGGATGGGTCAGCGATTCCAAGTGCGGCGCGAAGGGCGCCAATGCCGCCCATGAGGCGTGCGCCAAGAAGTGTGTCGCCGCCGGCGAGAAGCCGGTGTTCGTCAGCGACAAGGACCAGAAGGTTGTTCCCGTCGATAATCCCGCTGCTCTGCAGGACCACCTGGGACATCACGTGCAGGTCACGGGCAGCATGACCAGCGACGGCTCGCTGCACGTGGACAGCGTGAAGATGCTCTCGCAAAAGGGTGGCACCGGCGGCGGCATGAACGATATGCACTGAGCGGTGCTGCCCGACCGTAATCCCATAACTCTATGGCGGCAACTACGTGGCGGGACGGAGACGATCAGCGCTAATGTAGCCGACAGTCGGCGGGCTCACGCTGTCGGAGGCGCATTCGGCACATCCAGCATCCCGAGGTTCTGCTCGAAAGGGAGGAACACCGAGAATGCGGTCCCGCTTTTTCCCTCGCGAATGCGGCTGCTCACGTGGATCGTCCCCTCGTGCTTGTCGATAATCCCACGACTCACCCAGAGCCCCAGCCCCGTTCCCTTCTCGCCTTTGGTGGTATAGAACGGAGCGAACAGGTTCTTGCGCACCCCAATCGGGATGCCGGCTCCGTTGTCCAGCAAAGTGACGCGCACCCCCGCGCGCGAGGGATCGGACGCGAGGCTGGACTCGCGAGTATGCAGAACCATCTTTCCTTTTGCCGGCATGGCGTCGAGGGCGTTGCCGATGAGGTTGGAGAACACCTGCCTCAACTCGCCCGGAAATCCCCGAACGCTGCGTTCGGTTTTGAAACGGGTTTCGACGGCAATATGGTTTTGCTTGATCTGGGGAGCGAATAGCACTAGCACGCTTTGCAGTACCTCGGTAAGGCTGACATCGACTGGGTTGCGGGCCTCACGATGGAAGGTCAATAACTGGCTGGTGATCTGCGCGATGCGGGCCAGTTCATCGCTGGCCATCTGCAGATAGTGCGCCGATGCCAAGTTTGGAGCTTGCTCGTGCTGCAGCAAGTAAATCAGGTTGGTAACGGTATCGAGAGGATTGCGTATCTCGTGCGCAATCGTCGCCGATAACCGTCCCGCCAGGGTCAAGCGTTCGCTGGCGCGCAAGGTCTGCTCGGTCTGGCGCCGCTGGGTCACGTCGCGAAAGACAATGGCCACTCCGACGATTTCGCGGTTTTGGTTAAGGATCGGCGCTCCGGTCAATTCGATGGGATACTCCTTACCCGAGAGGCTGGTAAGAACCAGGCTGTTGGAAAAGCCGACCACGTTTTGCGCCCGCCGAACCGCTTCCACCGGGTCTTCCGATTCGGACCGGGTCTTCTCATCGCAGATGCGCAGGACCTCTCGCAGTGGCCGCCCTTGTGCGGCTTCGTACTCCCATTCCGTGAGCTTCTGGGCCACCGGATTGATGAATGACACGTTCCCCGCGTGGTCGGTCGAGACGACCGCCTCGCCCAGGCTCTTCAGCGTGATCTGAAACCACTCCCGGCTTTCTTTGAGCTGTTGCCGCTGGTTCGCCTCGGCCCGCAGATGACGTTCGTAGGTAGATGACAGGGCGAGTAATTCACCTCGGGTGAGGGTAAACATCAGGACCGCAATCAGCAGTGAGAGCGCCACCGCGGAGCCGATCACGGTGGCATTCAGGATGGTGGCACGGCGCGAGCGCTGTCTCCGAAGCACCTCCTCGGCACCCACGAATTGCCGTTGTTTGTCTCGAATGGTCTCTATCAATTGCTGGCCGGCGAGCAGGTCCTGGGACGATGTCGCAGCGCCACGGGGTTGCGACAACTGCTGGCCGGCCCACTCAATCCAGCGCAAATCCAGGTTGCGCAACTCTCCTAAGCGCTGTTGCTGGCTGGGATTGTCAGCGACCAACTGCAGGAGGAAGTCAAACTGTTCCGGTATCTTGGACTTGGCCTCGTCGTAGGCTTGAAGGAAACTCCGATCGTTGGTGAGATGATATCCGCGAAGGCCCGTATCCATTTCAACGACGTTGCGCATTAACTGCCGCGCATTGGCGATGACCAAGTCGGAGTGATCGACCCAATGCAATGAGGTATTGAGTAAGAGTATCTCGCCGACCAGTATTAACGCCAACGACACCAGCATAACCACTGGAATGGCAACCGTGCGGCGTAGCAGTCTTTGGAAACTGCGTTGATCCATGGCGTTCGTTTAGCCCCAAGCGAAGGTTAGATAATACAGCTTCCGCGGTGCCCGCCATAGGGAACTCAGAAAGCTAATCGCCAGAGAGGGAACTTTGTTCCGTTCGAAAAGTAGTTTGCCTGGGACGAAGCGTGGGCGAATCTTTTTCGCAAGAATTCGATAACGTAGCAGGGCGGCCAGTATGGCGGCGTAGATCCGCGGCTTACGCACATCTTTCGTGAACAGCCAGATTTAGTGCCCCACTCCGGCGATGGCACTCCGCAAGCATGGCGACGGAATTGATCAGCTCGTCCCTAATCCGATTGTTTCTGCTTCGAGATGCGCGCCCCTTTCCCCTGCTGACTTTCCATCGTCTCACCCGGACGGAGAAGCGAGGGATGAGCCGGAGACGACGTTTGCTGCTGGTCGGCTGCCGTCAAGGCAGCGGCGGAATTCGTGCCAGATGCTGCCGGCGGGTTTGCGCTCGCTACGGGAGTTGCGGCTGCCGTCTGCGGGGGCGCGGATGTGGCGGGCGCTGGGGTCGAAGTCGCGGTTACGGGCGGAGGGTTAGCAGCAGACGAAGCCGCTCCGCCTCCCGGTTCGGTCGCACTGGCGGCTTTGATGGGCGGCGCGGAATCGAAGACGACCCTCTCGTCGGTCAGCGGCTGCAACTCGCTGTCGTGAGGCGCGGCGAAGAACCACGTCAATAGGTAACCCCTGCGCTCGGTCAGCGCCATGGCAATCGACAATCGGCGCGAAAGCTCATCATCCGGTATCCGAAACGCGACCGCCCCGTGCAGGAAAAGGAAGGTGTTGCCGCCGGCGGCAAAAGCCTTGGCGTCACGCATGTCAGTCAGAATGGGGTGGGTCAACCCGAATTGCAGGAGAAAATTCTTGAACCCCTGACGGTCATTCGGATCCTGGGGAAACTTCATACCGGGAAAACACGCGGCAGAAATGGCAGTGACCGTCACCTCGCCAAAGTCGTCGTAGGGAATCTGGCCATCGGTGCCCGGCCGCTTGGCCCACGACGAAAACAGTGTCCGGCTGCACGCTTCAAGCAATCTGCGCTCGGTTGCGCCCAATGCGGGCCTGCCAAAATCTTGGCGGGCTCGGTCGCGCTCAACCGCCGGCTGGACAGCTCCTTCGGCCTCCAAAGTCCACCCCTGCGGGATACGGTAACTGAAGCCAAGCGCTGCATTCTCGTAGAAATCGCCGTCAATTTTTCCCGGATCGAGGTGGCTAATGGGCGGGTCGGCCTGCAGCGATGCTAGCCGATGCGAGGATATCGCCGGCCCATCGTAGGGCTGGGCCGTCGCATCAAGGTGCTGCCGCAATTCTGTGGGCGAAAAAAAAACCACGCGCTGAAACGACGATTCCAGTTGCTTCAGGATTTTGTCGTCGTGGGCCGCGAGCACCACTCGCAAGATGTAGCCGTCAAGGGTGGTCGCCAGGAGCATGTGCTGTTCAACGCCGCGCCGCGTTTCGAAAAAGTAAAACTGGCGCCCGGAAAGTTCAGCCTTCGTCAAGCCGCGCAGCTCTTCCACTCCGCGGAACAATTCCTGGTCAAGTGCATAGCGCAGGAACGCCTTGGCGTCCTGATTGTTTCCCGTCGCTATTGGGATAGCGGTTATCGATATCTCGGCATCGACCGGAGGCGGGCCGCCCAGCTCCAACAACTGCAGGCTGCCATCGCGCGCGGCCGACTGCGGGATGGGCTGCAAATGAGCATCCGGCGGAAGGTCAAAAGTTAACTTAAAGTATTGGCTTAGATAATACGATGCAGATAGATAACCTTGCTCAGGATAACCGCCACTTTGAGACTCAGAGGACAGCGGTGTGGCGGAGGTCGTCGAAGGCGCCTGCGCGCTCAGCAACAGGCAGCCATTGAGCACAATACATACCAGCACGGTTAACGCTTTGGTTGGGAAACGCATCGGATCTCGCGCGCTCGCTCAGCTATTGTTAGCCGTTACTGGCTAAGAGTCAACGTAGGGCGGGCCGGGTTGGTTGTCCACCAACCAGAACTCGTGTCCCATTACCCTCCTTCAGAAACTCAGCCTTCATCACCGGAGCCAATTTCTCCCCCAACGGCCCTTGTCGTGCCGCCCGTGTTCTCTTCACCAACTCGGGGTTCCTGGTAGTTTTCGCGGGCCCGTCAGGTACAATCAACGGTTTGTGGAGCTAATTGGGACCGGATGCCACGACAGGTCCCGACGTTCCTGACGGAGTGCGCTTCTGAACGCTGCCTTCAGCCTGCTGTGCTGCGCGCTGGTGGAACCTCACGGGTTTCGCCACTACCTGCGGTCTCATTTTCTGGATACGACATTCAAAGGCCTGTACCACGCCAATGCTTTCGACATGTTGTTGCTGATTCCCTACTTCATCGTCCTGATCTTGCTGGCGTTTTACGGAATGCACCGCTACCAACTGGTCTATCTCTATTACAAGCACCGCGAGAAAAAGGTGACGGAGGCGGAATCGCGCTTCGCCGATCTTCCGCGGGTGACGATTCAACTGCCGATCTTCAATGAGCAGTACGTCATCGATCGCCTGGTCGAGTGCGTTTGCAAGATCGAATACCCGCGCGAAAAGCTGGAAATCCAGGTACTCGACGATTCAACCGATGAAACCGTCCAGGTAGCGCGGTCGGTCGTGGAGCGTTACGCAGCGTTCGGGCACAAGATCAGTTACCACCACCGCACCAACCGTGAAGGCTATAAGGCGGGCGCGCTCGATGCCGGGTTGAAAGTTTCGACCGGCGAATTCGTGGCTATCTTCGACGCCGATTTCATGCCGACCCCCGACTGGCTGATGAAGGTGATCCACCACTTCGCCAATCCCGAGATCGGAATGGTGCAGACGCGCTGGACCCACCTCAATCGTAACTACTCATTCCTCACTGAAGTTGAGGCCATTTTGTTGGACGGCCATTTCATACTGGAGCACGGAGGCCGCTCGCGGGCCGGGGTGTTCTTCAACTTCAACGGCACAGCGGGAATGTGGCGGCGCAAGGCAATCGACGACGCCGGAGGCTGGGAGCACGACACGCTGACCGAAGACACCGACCTCAGCTACCGCTCGCAACTCAAGGGATGGAAGTTTCGCTATCTGCAGGATGTTGAATGCCCGGCCGAGTTGC
Organism: Acidobacteriaceae bacterium; assembly: GCA_003165795.1. Lineage (GTDB taxonomy): Bacteria > Acidobacteriota > Terriglobia > Terriglobales > Acidobacteriaceae > Bog-257. The sequence continues at coordinate 1,580 of PMWW01000050.1, read as the reverse complement.
CCATCGAGATGACAGCGTTCAAAACCCAGCAGGCGCGATGGGCCAAAGGGCTGATTCAGTGCGCCAAGAAAGATTTGCCGAAGGTGCTGCGCGCCAACGTCAAGCGGCGCGAAAAGGTTGAGGCCTGGTATCACCTGACCGCCAACATCAGCTATCCCCTGATGATCGTGCTCAGCACGCTGCTGCTGCCGGCTATGGTCATCCGCTTCTACCAGGGATGGTTCCAGATGCTGTACATCGACATCCCGCTATTCCTGGCATCTACTTTTTCGATCTCCAGCTTCTACCTGGTGTCGCAAAAAGAACTGTTCCCCGGAAAATGGTATCGAACCTTTCTATTCCTGCCTGCGTTGATGGCGCTGGGCATCGGACTGACCATCACCAACAGCAAAGCGGTGCTGGAAGCGCTGGTCGGCCATCAAAGCGCATTTGCCCGCACTCCAAAATATCGCGTCGTCAGCAAGCAGGACAAAGGCATAGCTGCGAAGAAGTATCGCAAGCGGCTGGGCTGGATCCCCTGGATTGAAATGTTAATTGGGGGCTACTTCGCTCTGACCGTCTGGTACGCCATCGCCAACGAGAACTACATCACCGTACCGTTCTTGTTTCTGTTCGTCTTCGGCTACTGGTACACCGGCTTGATGTCGTTGCTGCAAGGCCGCTTCGACAGCCTGGCAAAGGAGCGCGCCGAAGAGCGCAGCCCCAAACCGTTTCCGGTGGGGGTGTAGAGCAAACGGGGCCCAGCATTACTGCTGTTTGCCGGTTTTGTTTTTCGAACGCGGCATAGGGATTGAGCTGTCGGTTGGCTTCACGTCGCCACCCACCAAAGTCGTTTGTCGAAGATCGCTGCAGCCCTTCTCATCCACACCCATCGGCACCCAGATGATATCGACGACCTTCTGCTTTCCAGCACCTGTTCGAACCTCAACGCGTATCCGGTCGATTCCTTGCTGTGTGACGAGGTAAGACTGAGCATTTACCGACCGCTGCCCTGCCAGATTCGTCGAGTGTGGCTCGGTTCCCGCTTTATTTGGTGGCACCTTCTCCCGATCGGCGAATCCAACCATTACAATTCTCGCAGTTGGATCGGACTTCAGGCGTGAGGCGACGTTGTCTAGAATCGCCTTCGCTGTGTTGTCAACCCGCCACGGCCGCTTCAGATCCGGAAACTGAATCGAATTAATCTTGCTGCATGTCGGAGGAGGAGGGGCCTGCTGAACGCCGAGGATGCAGTTGGCCTCTCCGACACGATGGAGTGCGTCAGTTACCAAGACGGTAACCACAACCTGACCTTGCGGCAGCCCCATTGTGTCCAAGGTCGCTGTCGCACCCGCGCCGTCGATGCGACCCGCCATAGTGGTGAAACGGTAAGCAACGATCTCCGCGCCGTCCGGACTCACCGCATTCGCGGAGAGCGTTGGGGCATCACCTGATACGACGCTATCCGAACTTACCTCACATTCCACCTGCGGGAGAACGTATCCGTCAACAGCCGGTTCAACTACATTCACTGGATTTAGGCCGGCACCAAGATCGTTTGGCAATGATTCGCTGCCTCTAGCTAGCCCGCTTTATTCGTG
>PMWW01000004.1:4756-9273 GCA_003165795.1 Acidobacteriaceae bacterium | reverse complement strand
ATAATGGCGTTCTTCTTTACGATCCCGATCAGCAGCACGATGCCAATAATGGAAATGACGTTCAAGTCCACTCCAAACAGCATCAGTGCGACCATGGCTCCTACGCTCGCCGAGGGAAGAGTGGAAATGATGGTCAGCGGATGGACCAGGCTTTCGTACAAGATGCCGAGAACGATGTATACCGCCAGCAGCGCTGTCAGAATCAGCACGGGCTCGGTGCTCAGGGACTGTTGGTAGGCCAGCAGTGTGCCGGCAAAGAAGCCTTGCAGCGTGGAAGGCGCGCCCAGCCGCTTTTGCATCTGGGTGATGCTCAATGTGGCATCGCTCAAAGACACGTTTGCCGCGAGGTTAAAGGACACGGTGACCGAGGGGAATAATCCCGTATGGTTGACGGCCAGTGGGGTGGTGTTGGCTTGGCCCTTGGCCACCGCGAGCAGCGGAATGTTACCGCCGCCGGACGAATGAAGGTAGATGTCTTTCAAACCTTCTGGGCTTTGCCAATACTGAGGAGCGACTTCCAGCACCACGTAATACTGATTTAGCTGGGTGTAGATGATGGAGACTTCCGATTGGCCGAATGCGCCGTATAACGCTGAGTCCAGCGACTGTGCGGTAAGGCCGAGCTTTGCCGCAGTGACGCGATCATAGGTCATCAGCTCATCGAGCCCGCCATTCTGCTGGTCTGAGCTCACGTCCTGCAGGCCGGGCAGGCGCTTCATCGCATCCAGTATGATCGGTCCCCACTTGGAAAGATCCTGCACCGTGTCGGATTGGATGGTGTACTGGTACATCGCATTACTGGAGCGGCCGCCGATGCGCAGATCCTGCACGGCCTGAAGGAATGTGGAAGCCACCGGCAGACGGTTCAATTGGGGGCGCAGGCGGTCGATGATCTGAGCGGCGCTGACCTTGCGTTCCGCCAGCGGCTTGAGCGCAATGTAGAGGGAACCGTTATTGGTGGCCCCGCCGCCGCCGGTAAACGCGATCACATTCTCGACCGCAGGATCATTTTTGATTACGCGGCCGATCTGCTGAATGGAATCGTTCATCGCCGCGAAGGATGAATCCTGCGGCCCGCGTACGCTGCCGGTAATCGATCCGGTGTCCTCCGTCGGGAAAAAGCCCTTGGGTATCTTGATGATCAGCACCACATTGAGCGCGATGGTAATGAAGAGTACGACGAGGGTGAGGGTGGGATGGTCGAGCACCCAATGCAGGCTGCCGCGATACAACGACAGCACCCAGTCAAAGACCTTTTCGCTGGCCATGTAGATGCGGCCATGCTTTTCCGTGCGCTCGTTCTTCAACAGGTAGGCGCACATCATCGGCGTGGTGGTCAGCGAGATGACCATGGACACGAAAACGGCGGTCGAAAGAGTGACGGCAAACTCGCGGAAGAGACGGCCAACGATGCCGCCCATCAACAGAAGAGGGATAAAGACGGCAATGAGCGAGATGCTGATGGTGAAGACGGTGAAGCCGATTTCTTCCGCGCCCTTCAGCGCCGCGGCAAAGGGCCTCATGCCGTCTTCCAGATGGCGCGCGATATTTTCCATCACCACGATGGCATCGTCGACCACAAATCCGGTGGCAATGGTCATGGCCATCAGCGAGAGGTTGTCAAGGCTGTATCCGAACAGATACATCACGGCGAACGTACCGACCAGAGAGACCGGCACCGCGACGGCGGGAATGAGCGTGGCGCGGCCATTGCGCAGGAAGACAAACACCACGAGGATGACGAGGCCGATGGAAATGAGCAGCGTCCGCTCGACGTCACTGACCGAGGCGCGGATGGTGGTGGTGCGGTCGAGAACGATGGTGGTATCGATGCCGAGCGGAATGGATGCCTGGATAAACGGAAGTTGCGCGCGAACGCGGTCAACCGTCTCAATGATGTTGGCGCCGGGCTGGCGGAAAATGATGACCGTTACTGAGCGCTTACCGTTCAAATAGCCGGCAGCACGGACGTTCTGCACGGAGTCGATCACCTCAGCGACATCGGAGAGGCGGACCGCCGCGCCGTTCTTATAGCCGACGACGATCGGCTTGTAGTCGGCGGCGTGCGAGATCTGGTCGTTGGCCAGGATGTCCGCGGTCACCGTGCCATCGGAGATTTGGCCTTTGGCCAGATCGGCGTTCTGCAGGGTCAGCACCGACTGCAGATTCGCCAGGGTGAGTCCATAGCCGGCCAATTGTGTGGGATTGGCTTCCACACGCACGGACGGCAACGCGCCCCCTCCGACCGAGACCTGCCCTACGCCCTGAATCTGAGACAACTTCTGCGCGAGGACGGTGGAGGCTTCGTCATATATTTTATCGGGACCGTATTTGTCGGATGTAAGGCCGAGGATCATGATCGGCGAATCGGCGGGATTGACCTTGCGATAGGTTGGATTGCCCGGCAGGTTGGCGGGCAGATAGCTTCGCGCCGCATTGATGGCGGCTTCCACATCGCGCGCCGCGCCATCAATGTCGCGGCTGAGGTCAAACTGAATGGTGATCGATGTGCTGCCGAGGGTGCTGGCGGAGGTCATCTCCGTCACCCCTGCAATATGACCTAACTGCCGCTCCAGCGGAGTGGCGACGGACGACGCCATAATGTCGGCGCTGGCTCCCGGCAAGCCTGCGCCGACTGAAATAGTTGGAAAGTCGACCTCCGGCAGGGGCGCCACCGGCAGCACCTCAAACGCAATCGCCCCGACAAGGGCAACCGCAACCGTAAGCAGCGCGGTGGCCACTGGCCGGTGAATAAAGGGTTCGGAGATGTTCATGCGGGCCCTGCCAGTTCTCCGTCTCCGGTTTCCGGCTGGTTCGATTTTTTCGTAAAGCGCTGCGCCAGATTGTCAAAAAAGATGTAGATGACGGGCGTGGTGTAAAGCGTGAGCACCTGNNCGTTCTTTTTCACGATGCCGATGAGCAGGACAATGCCGATGATTGCGACCACGCTCAAATCCTGGCGAAAGAGAAGCAGCGCGAGGAAAGCGCCAACGCCCGCTGACGGCAGCGTGGACAGAATCGTAATCGGGTGGATAAAGCTCTCGTACAAAACACCAAGCACGATGTACACGGTGACCAGCGCGGCCAGAATGAGCAGCGGCTCATTGGCTAGCGAAGCGGTGAATGATGCTGCAGTGCCTTGAAAACCGGCCTGCAGGCTGGGAGGCATGTGCATGTCTTTCTGCGTTTTGTCGACCGCCGTAATGGCCTCGCCCAACGCGGCATTGGGCGCGAGATTGAACGACACGGTGATGGCCGGAAATTGACCCTGATGGTTAATGGAGAGTGCCTCGGTCGTCTTCTCGAAATGCGAGAAGGCGCTCAACGGCACGGCATTGCTAGTGGCCGAACTGGTGGCGCCCGCGGAGGTGGCTCCCTTGCTGGAGGTCGACGTAGAGGTGCTCGCCGCAAGCGCATTAAGAGGAGGCGCAAGGGTATTTGCTGCTGGAGTGTACTGGGCTGAAGCCGTCAGCGCATTGGACCCCGCCGAGGATGATCCCGACGAAGCGAATGAAGAAGAGGCGCCGGTACCACTTGCCCCGGAAGACGCATTGGACTGGATGTAGAGATGGTTCAGCTTGTCGGGGTCCAGTTGAAACTGCGGCTGACTTTCGAGAACAACATGGTACTGATTCACCTGCGTATACATGGTGCTGATCTGGCGCTGACCGAAGGCGTCATACAGCGTGTTATCGATGGTCGTCGGCGCGATGCCCAGTCGCGAAGCTGTGGCCCGGTCAATCACCAGGGATACAGCCAGCCCTCCCGTTTGTTGATCGGTAGCAACATCCTCCAGTTCCGGCAACTGCTTCAACTGGTCGACGAAACGATTGGTCCAGCTATTCAGTTCGTTCGCATCGGGGTCTTCGAGCGTGTACTGGTACTGCGTGCGGCTCACCCGGTCATCTACGGTAATGTTCTGCACCGGTTCCATAAACAGCTGGATTCCCTGAACCCGGCTCACGCTGGAGTTGAGCCTCCGGATTACGTCCGAGGCATTCATTTTGCGCTGGTTGAGCGGCTTTAAATTGATCGACATCCGGCCAGTGTTGATCGTTGTATTCGTGCCGTCGGCGCCGATAAACGATGAGAGGCTTTCCACGGCCGGGTCAGCCAGAACTACCTTTGCCAGCTCCATCTGCTTCTTTGCCATGGCCTTGGAGCCAATCGTCTGCGGCGCCTGCGAAATGCCCTGGATGACGCCCGTGTCCTGCACCGGAAAGAATCCCTTGGGGATGATGATGTAAAGGAAAACCGTGAGCAGCAGTGTGGACACCGCGACCAACAGCGTAATCGTCTGGAATCGCAGGACGTATTTCAGCGTTCGGCCATAGAACGCGATCATCCCCTCGAAGGCGCGCTCCGTGGCTCGATAGATGCGTCCCTGCTCCTCTTTTGGCTGGCGCCGCAGGATGCGCGCACTCATCATGGGCGTGAGCGTAAGCGAGACCACTGCCGAAACGATGATGGTGACGGCCAGGGTCACGGCAAACTCGCGGAACAGGCGCCCCACCACG
>PMWW01000004.1:0-4744 GCA_003165795.1 Acidobacteriaceae bacterium | reverse complement strand
GATAAGTTATCCAGGCTGTAACCCAGGATGTACATCGCCGCGAACGTGCCAATCAGCGACAGCGGTACTGCCACGCTTGGGATAATGGTGGCATAGAGACTTCGCAAGAACAGGAAGATGACCAGCACGACCAGTCCGACCGTCAACAGCAATTCAAACTCAACGTCGGAAACCGATGCTTCGATGGAAGTGGTGAGATCGGTGAGCGTAGTGACCTGAATGCCGGTGGGCAGATTGGCCTGAAGCTGCGGCATGAGCTGCTTGATGCTCTTGACCACGCTGATGGTGTTGGCCCCGGGCTGGCGTTGCACGTTCAGGATGACCGCCGGAGTCTGATTCATCCACGCTGCCTGATTATTGTTCTCGACGCCATTCACGATGTTGGCCACATCGGGCAGCATGACCGGCGCACCGTTCCGGTAGGCAACGACAACCTTCCGATAGTCGCCGCTGGTGACCAGCTGATCGTTGGCGTCAATCTGGAAATCCTGGCGCGGTCCATCGAAGTTCCCTTTGGCGGCGTTCACACTGGCGTTGGTCAGCGCCGTGCGCAGATCCTCCAGGTTGATGCCGTAGGATGACAGCGCCGTGGGATTAGCTTGAATCCGGACGGCGGGTTTTTGGCCGCCGCTAATGGTTACCAGGCCGACCCCGTTGAGCTGCGAAATCTTCGGCGCAAGGCGGGTGTCCACCAGGTCCTCAACCTGCGAAAGCGGCATGGAACTAGAGGTGATGGCCAGAGTCAGCACAGGGGCATCGGCTGGATTCGTCTTACTGTAGATCGGCGGCGCGGGCAGAATGGATGGCAAAAGGCTCTGCGCCGCGTTGATGGCAGACTGCACCTCTTCCTCGGCCACATCAATATCCAGCGTGAGGTTGAACTGCAGCACGATGACGGAAGTGCCGCCGGAACTGGTGGAGGTCATCTGGCTCAAACCCTGCATCTCGCCGAATTGGCGCTCCAAGGGCGCCGTCACCGTCGTCGCCATCACCGTCGGGCTTGCTCCTGGATAAAACGTGAGCACCTGAATGGTCGGATAATCGACTTGCGGCAATGCGGAGACCGGCAGCTGTGTATAGCCGACCACACCGACCAGCAGGATGGCCGCCATCAGCAAACCGGTCGCTACTGGCCGCAAGATAAACGGACGAGACGGATTCACGGGGCGCTGTTCCCGTTCGCGCCGGCCGGGGAAGGCTGGGTCGAAACCTTATTCGAAACGACGACCGCGGTATTGTCCTGCAACTTGTCGAAGCTGCTGTTGGCGACAACGTCTCCAGGATTGATGCCGTCAACTTGCGTTACCCCACCGTTGGTAACTCCCGTCTTTATGCTGCGGATATGAGCAATATTGTTTTGAATCACGTATACGAACGAGGCTTGACCGTTTTGTTGAATCGCTGAGGCCGCAACTAGCGTCACGGCCTGCAACGTATTCACCAGCAGCCGCGTGTTTACAAACTGGTTGGGGAAAAGTGCATCATTCTTGTTATCGAAGACAGCTCGTGCCTTTACTGTCCCAGTCGTGGTGTCAATCTGGTTGTCGAGCGTCAACAGCTTGCCGCTGGCGATCGGCGTCTGTGCCGTGCGATCCAGGGCAGAGACGGTGAGAGTAGCCTTCTTGTGCAGTTGAGCTTCAACCGGACCCAGACTGTCTTCCGGGATTGTGAAAATTACGGTGATGGGTTCCAACTGCGTAATGACCGCGAGGGTTACGGCTCCAGAAGACTGCACCACGTTGCCCGGATCCACCAGCCGTAAACCCACCCGCCCGGCAATGGGAGCCGTGATGTGGCAGTACTCAACCTGAAGCTCGTCATATCGCACCGTTCCCTGGTCGTTTTTTACGGTGCCCTGGTCTTGCAATACCAGCTTTTCCTGGTCATCCAAAATCTGTTTTGCGATGGCGTTGCGCGCCCACGAGGCACGGTAGCGCTCAAGGTCCATCTGGGCTTGTGCAAGCACGTTCTCATCTCGCTCCAGAGCGCCTTGCGCCTGCAAAAGTGTGGCGCGGTACGGACGCGAATCGATATCAACCAGCGGATCGCCCTTACGGACCAGCTGCCCCTCCGTATAGTGCACGGCAACGACCAGGCCATTCACCTGGCTGGTAATCGAATCGGTATAGACGGGAGTGACCGTGCCGATTGCGTCAAGGTAAACGCCGATGTCACCTTTCTTGGCCGTCGTGCTCGTAACCGTGATTTTAGGCGGCGCGGGCGCGACTTTTTTCACGGCATCGTGATGGTGCCAAACCAGCACGACTGCAAGCGCAAGGGCGAGCACCAACAGAATCCATATGACCCCCACTACTTTCTTGTGTCGGCGAGATTGCGAAGCGTGGGCCGGGAGTTGATGGCCACGCTCGATGAAAGGGGGCTCATTGGTGTCAACGGTCAAAAGGGACATCCTGTTTTGACTTAGAGTCGCTCAAAATCCGTAGCGACTAGAACGGTGTCAAATTCGCCTTCGCGACGCTCTTCTGCGGCCGATATTGCCCTTGCCTCAGCGCGTTCCCGCCCAGTGTAACGGTGGCGACGTGCCGAAAACAAGGCAGCGCTGCAACCATGGCCCAAACATGTTGATGGGGGACCTGACACCGTGCGGTGGTACGGCTGGCAGCAATGCATCAACTGTTCACAATTGCTCACTCTTGGCTAATGATTCGGGGAGACCTTGTAACCGGTTATGACGAAGGCGGTGCTTGTAGGGCCCCGCGAAAGACAGATCGCGCCTAGAGGGAGCGACCTCCATCTCGCCGGTGACCTGGCGCTCACACGCTCAGAACTGGAGTCGGCACTGCGCAAATGGTTGCGTAGCCGTGGATCCGCAGGTTACCGCCGTAGGGGTAGCACACGGTGACCAACAGATCCGCCTTTGTCTGCCTGGCAGCTTCGTCCAACATCTTGGACGCGTCACCGCTGCCGATGAATACGTCCGCCTTGATGTCCAACTCTTGTTGAAGCACTGCCAGATGCCGAGAAGCGTCGCTGACAAGCGCCTCTTTCCACTTTGCACTGACATAGGTGCCGCCGGGTCCCCAAAGCTCCACCCCGGCCGTGACGTGGGCGAGCGTAAGACGGGCACCGAGCTCGGCGGCCATTCGCGCGGCCCACGACACAGCATTGTCACTACGAGGGCCGAAATCAACCGCGCACAGCACGTTGCGGATCGCAAACTCCTGCACCGGCGATCCTTCAACGTGCGCACTGGTCCAAACCGGGCACTCGCTACCGTCTAGTACTTTCGCCGTTACAGAGCCCAGCAGAAACTGATTGAACGTGAAGCCATGGGACGGCATCATGATCAGGTCGGCGTTTTTCTCCTCAGCCATCTGCACAATGGCGTGGGCCGGGTCGCCTTTGACCAATGCGGATCGGATGGCAAGGCCATCAAGCTCCGGCCCGAGAGACTGGTCCAAGTTTTTCTGGGCCCGTTTAGTGATTTCAGCTAGCACATCCCAAGCAGCGAACTCGGAGCCGTCCTCCGGCACGCCGGCGGCATGGCTCTGCGCCGTCACGACGTGAAGCATCACGATCTCAGAATGGAAATGGTGGGCCAACGTTGCAGCCTGATGGACCACCTCCAGCGAGGTGTTGGGGAAATCAACCGGCAGAAGAATCTTCTTAATATTCAGCATGGCGCACCCGCCGGAGAGTCGGAATGTTCCTGGCCGTCTCGCTAGCCCGGGCGTTCCCAGCTTAAACCTGGCAATAGTGACCTATACAAAGCACTGTCCCAAGAAGTTCCGAGCGTAGAATTTCAGGTCCTTTTTCGCGTTGGTCATAATCATGTTCTCTCTACCCCATGATGCGCAATGAAGTTGAACACGAATATCCATGCCCGACTGGAGATGCCGAAAAAGCCAAAGGGTACCTGAATCGGCAACCCTGAAGCCAATGCGCATCTTATATGCGGCCAATCCCTAGTTAGGACCTTTTTGGCATTGCCTTGCAATTCGCGATCCGGCTCGAGTTTAGTTACATCTAGCTCGCGAAGCAACGAAAGCCAACGGACTTCTCCTAGATTTCGAGTGGCGACTTCTCCTGACTTCAGCACGTATAAGTGTTTGTACGCTATTCGCTGGAATGACGAGAGTTGCAAAATCCATGATTCCGCTCTTCGTCCATCCTCTCCAAGTGCTTCAGCTTGAAAAGTTAGCTCTTCCTGCGCCACGTCGAATAGCTTTGCTAACCCGTCGGTCCACGGGTAGCACTTATCCCACAATTCCTGACGTCTCTTGATACCCTCCAAGAGTGTCTCGTGCCCCCTAAGGAACGCGACTCCGGGCATGCTCCGCCCAAGTCGTAGCTGACCTTCTCGACCGAAGGGTCCACCTACAAGCAGCTCATCAAAAACCTCTTTGCCTAGCAGGCGATTGATGGTTTTCGACAGCGCCTCATCCCGTTGAACGATCGGGGATTTCGCTTTCTTATTCTGCTCTTCCCCACGAAGGTGCACCAGCGGAGCAGGGTACTGAAAGAGCGCTTCCCAAGGCTCCGTTGTTATCTGGGAATTGCTTACATAGTCCAACACTGCGGTTCGGAGCACCATGACAGCCCAATCCATGACGCCAAAGCGAAACACCACCCAGTACATTTCTGCGAGAGGCTTAGCCCCTGGGTCTTCGAGGTAACGTCGATACTCATCTCGGACACTGCGGAGCCGTTCGACGATTCGAGTGCACTCAAGTTCAACGTATCTGATGTGATCCGCTGGGTCGAGTTTTGGGAGTCGCCGCTT
>PMWW01000013.1 GCA_003165795.1 Acidobacteriaceae bacterium | reverse complement strand
TGCGCAAGAAGACAAACACCACCAGGATGACCAGGCCGATGGAAATAAGCACCGTCATCTCCGCGTCATTGACCGAGGCACGGATGGTAGTGGTGCGATCCAGAACGATGGTGGTGTCGATGCCCAGCGGAATGGTTGCCTGGATAACCGGAAGTTGCGCGCGAATGCGGTCGACCGTGGCAATGATGTTGGCGCCGGGTTGGCGGAAGATGATGACCATAACCGCACGCTTGCCGTTCAAGTAGCCGGCAGCCCGGACGTTGGCCACCGAGTCCGTCACCTGAGCGACGTCGGACAGATGGACGGCCGCGCCTTTGCTATAAGCGACGACCAGCGGCTTGTAGTCCTGGGCGAGCGAGATCTGATCGTTGGCAACTATGTCCGCGGTCACCATGCCGTCGGTGATCTGGCCTTTGGCCAGGTCAGCGTTTTGCAGGCTCAACACGGATTGCACATTCGCCAGGGTAAGTCCGTAGCTGGCCAATTGCGTGGGATTTGCGTCCACCCGCACGGCCGGCAATGCGCCACCTCCAACCGAGACCTGCCCTACGCCCTGGATCTGCGACAACTTCTGCTCGATGACGGTAGAGGCTTCGTCATACATTTTGGCGGGACCGAATTTGTCTGAGGTCAGCCCGAGAATCATGATCGGCGCGTCGGCGGGATTGACCTTGCGATAGGTCGGATTGCCCGGCAGGTTGGCGGGCAGATAAGTTCGCGCCGCATTGATGGCTGCCTCCACATCCCGCGCCGCGCCATCAATGTCGCGGCTGAGGTCAAACTGAATGGTGACCGATGTGCTGCCCAGGGTGCTGGCAGAAGTCATCTCCGTCACCCCTGCAATATGACCGAACTGGCGCTCCAGGGGAGTGGCGACGGACGAGGCCATAATGTCGGCGCTGGCTCCTGGCAAGCCTGCACTGACTGAAATAGTCGGAAAATCAACCTCCGGCAGGGGCGACACCGGCAGCACCCCAAACGCAACCGCCCCGGCCAGGGCGATCGCCAGCGTGAGCAGCGTCGTCGCTACAGGCCGCTGAATGAAAGGTGCGGAGATGTTCATGCGGGCCCTGCCAGTTCTCTGTCTCCGGTTGCCGGCTTGTTCGGTTTTTTTGTAAAGCGCTGCGCCAGATTGTCAAAAAAGATATAGATGACGGGTGTGGTGTAAAGCGTGAGCGCCTGGCTCAGCAGCAGTCCGCCCACCATGGCGATGCCCAGCGGGCGGCGCAATTCGGAACCGAAACCAGTTCCCAAAGCCAGCGGTAGCCCGGCCAGTAGCGCGGCCATGGTGGTCATCATGATAGGGCGGAAGCGGAGCAGACAAGCCTGGTAAATTGCATCGGTCGCGTTCTTGCCGTGCTTCCGCTCAGCTTCCAGCGCGAAGTCGACCATCATAATGCCGTTCTTTTTCACGATACCGATCAGCAGGACAATGCCGATGATCGCGACCATGTTCAAATCCTGGCGAAAGAGAAGCAGTGCGAGCAAGGCGCCAACCCCCGCTGACGGTAGCGTGGACAGAATGGTGATGGGATGGATAAAGCTCTCGTACAAAATACCCAGCACGATGTACACGGTGACCAGCGCGGCCAGAATGAGTAACGGCACATTGGCTAGCGAGGCGGTGAATGCTGCCGCAGTGCCTTGAAAACCGGCCTGCAGGCTGGGAGGCATGTGCACGTCTTTTTGCACTTTGTCGACCGCCGTGATGGCCTCGCCCAGCGCGGCATTGGGCGCCAGATTGAACGATACGGTGATGGCTGGAAATTGACCCTGGTGGGTAATGGCCAGCGCCTCCGTCGTCTTCTCGAAGTGCGAGAAAGCGCTCAGCGGCACCGCATTGCTCATGGCCGAACTGGTGGTGCCGGCAGAGTTTGCCCCCGTGCTCGACGGCGAAGAGGGGTTTGGCGAAAGCGCGTTCAGAGGAGGAGCAAGGATATTTGCCGATGGCGTGTAGAGTGCCGAAGTCGTCAGCGCGTTGGACCCGGCGGAACTTGATCCGGACGACGCGAAAGAGGAAGAGGCCCCGGCGCCGGTTGCGCCGGCAGACGCATTGGACTGGATGTAGAGATGGTTCAGCTGGTTGGGGTCCAGTTGAAATTGCGGTTCACTCTCCAGCACAACGTGATACTGATTCACCTGCGTATACATGGTGTTGATTTGCCGTTGGCCGAAGGCGTCATACAGGGTGTTATCGATGGTCGAAACCGCAATGCCAAGTCGCGAGGCTGTGACCCGGTCGATCACCAGAGACACTGCCAGCCCTCCCAATTGTTGGTCGGTGGCGACATCTTCCAGTTCCGGCAACTGCTTCAGCCGGCCGACGAAACGGTTGGTCCAGTCGTTCAGTTCATTCGCATCGGGGTCTTCGAGCGTGTACTGGTATTGCGTTCGGCTCACCCGATCGTCCACGGAAATGTTCTGCACCGGTTGCATGAACAGCTGTATTCCCTGGACCTGGCTCACTCTGGAATTGAGCCTGCGGATCAGGTTTGACGCGCTGATGTTGCGCTGGTTGAGCGGCTTCAAATTGATCGATATCCGGCCGCTGTTGGTGGTGGTATTCGTTCCATCGGCGCCGATAAACGACGACAGGCTTTCCACTGCCGGGTCGGCCAGAATTGCCTTTGTAAGCTCCAGTTGCCTGGCTGCCATGGCCTTTGAGCTAATCGTCGGCGGCGCCTGCGATATGCCCTGGATGACGCCCGTGTCCTGCACCGGGAAAAATCCTTTGGGGATGATGATGTAAAGGAAAACCGTAAGCAGCAGGGTGGACACCGCGACCAACAGCGTAAGCGTCTGGTAGCCAAGGACGAACTTCAGCGTCCGGCCATAGAACGCGATCATCCCATCGAATGCACGCTCCGAGGCTTGATAGATGCGTCCTTGCTGCTCTTTTGGCTTGTGCCGCAAGATTCGCGCACTCATCATGGGNNGATAAGTTATCCAGGCTGTAACCAAGGATGTACATCGCCGCAAAAGTGCCAACCAGGGACAGCGGCACCGCCACGCTCGGGATAATGGTGGCATAGAAGCTCCGCAAGAAGAGGAAGATGACCAGCACGACAAGTGCGACCGTCAACAGCAATTCGAACTCAACATCGGAAACCGATGCTTCGATGGAAGTTGTGAGATCGGTAAGAATGGTCACCTGAATGCCCGTGGGCAGATTGACCTGAAGCTGCGGCATCAGTTGCTTGATGCTCTTGACCACGCTTATTGTGTTGGCCCCGGGCTGGCGTTGCACGTTCACGATGACCGCAGGGGTCTGATTCATCCACGCTGCCTGATTATTGTTCTCTACGCCATTGACGATGCGTGCCACGTCGGACAGCATCACTGGCGCACCGTTACGGTAGGCAACTACAACCTTTCGATAGTCGTCGCTAGTGACCAGTTGATCGTTGGCGTCGATCTGGTAATCCTGGCGCAGCCCATCGAAGTTCCCCTTGGCGGCGTTCACACTGGCATTGGTTAGCGCCGTGCGCAGATCTTCCAGGTTGATGCCGTAGGATGACAACGCCGTTGGGTTGGCTTGAAGGCGCACTGCGGGTTTTTGGCCGCCGCTGATGGTTACCAGGCCGACCCCGTTGAGCTGCGAAATCTTGGGCGCAAGGCGCGTGTCCACAAGGTCCTCGACCTGAGAAAGCGGCATGGAACTTGAGGTAATGGCCAGGGTGAGAACAGGGGCATCGGCTGGATTCGTCTTACTGTAGGTTGGTGGCGAGGGCAGAATGGATGGCAACAAACTCTGTGACGCGTTGATGGCGGACTGCACCTCTTCCTCAGCTACATCAATATTCAGAGTGAGGTTGAACTGCAGCACAATGACGGAAGTACCTCCGGAACTGGTGGAGGTCATCTGGCT
>PMWW01000125.1 GCA_003165795.1 Acidobacteriaceae bacterium | reverse complement strand
ATGGTAGGGTGGGCCACCCGCCTCAGAAGGGACCGGGATTTCAATGGTGATGGATCATGTTGAGCAAATCTGCGAATCCCCAAAGCAGCGTACCTATGGAGCCGATTCGCCACTCCATTTTCTTAAGATCATCACTGAATTCTCTTTCCAAGCTCGCTTGGGCTACGTTGTTTATTCGATCTCGCTCTCTCGATATAAGCTCCCGAGCTTGCTCTTCAGTCAACGGTCTAGAGATGCCATAGAGGTGGGGTTTGTCCTTCATCCTCTGATAAATTTCCTCAGACTTGTCTATATAGTCACTTAACAAAGTGATGTCGACCTTCGATTCGACATACGTATTGAACGACGCCATTACGGTAGTAAGAATAACGATAATCGCACCGAATCGCGCGAGCCACATCCAGTCGTCTCGAAAGAGACTGACCATGCAACCGCAAAAAACGATCAGGATCACTAGCCCCCACACCTTATATTTAAATGTGCGCGGAAGGCCGACTCCCGGGCCGCCCTCACTATATCGATCCGCATTTGGTAGCATTCAAATCCCAATTCTCTCAACTTCTCCTACGCTGATGTCATCGTTGCGCCGGTCATAGAGGCCGGTGGTTTTCGCGTTCGAGTGTCCGGCCATGCGTTGCGCGACCTCGATGCGCCCGCCGTTCGTGAGGTAGTCTGTAATTCCCGTGGCGCGGAAGGAGTGGCAGCCTATCGCGGTTTCAATCCCGGCGTTGGCGGCGCGGCGGCGCACCATGTACCAGACATCCGTGCGCGAGATGGCACCCGGCCCGAGCTTCTTTGTCTTGCCGATTGCGGCGCGGAACAACGGCCCCTTGCGATCATCCGCGATACCCGCCGCCTTGATGTACGTATCCACTGCCGCCAAGCCTGCCGGATCGGGCACCAGCCAGCGGCCCTGCGACTGGCTGTGCTGGCGGAGCAGGAAATCGTACAACCCCGGGGTTGTGTCCTCGGTCTGTCCGGTGAAATTCCGATTGGTGCTGGCCGTCTCGGCGTAGGGCTCGCCGAAGGGAGCGTAGGCGCGGTCATAGGCCACCGTGCCGCCGCCGGTCTGCCCAAAGCGTGACGATCCCAGCCAGTCGGCGTGCTGGAAGTATCCCGTGTCGTTGCCGTTGTGCACCGCAGCCATGCCCGCCACCATGGGATCGATATATTTTATCAGCGCCGCTCCATTCATGTAGGCGAACTTGGCTCCCGAGGGGGAGTAAACGATCTGGGTAAAGACGCCGCTTCGGTTCTGTTCCACGGCCCGCCCGAAGGCGCCGAAAGTCGTCGTCACCCCCGCCGCGCATACGATTCTTACATACATGCTACTGCTATTCCACGGCGCGGCTGCAGCGTCGATTGCCGTCGCCACGCCCGCGGCGGTGATGGGACGGCCTGCGGCATCGTAGGTGAATGTATGGGTCGCGCTATTGGATCAGGTTGCCCATCGTGGGGAACGAGTTGAGCCGATGGATTCACCAGGTGGAGAGAATACAAGAGAGGCGGGGATGGGCGCCCGCACAATTGTTGGCTTGGCTAGTCATTCGGTGATCCCAGGTTAGGCAAAAGAGGGCGAACCTGGGGCACCCGAAGTTGCGCACACGATTTTAACATACGTGCTACTGCTATTGCACGGCGCGGCCGCAGCGTCGAACCCCATCGTCACCCCGCGGCGGTGACAGGACGGCCTTCGGCATCGTAGGTGTAGGTAATTCCGAGGTTGTCGCCGGTCACGTTGCCCATTCCATCATAGTTGAAGGCGTACGCGCGGTTGGAAACGCCGAAGCCGTTGGTGAAAGAAACACCGGTGCGCCGAGAGGCACCTTTTTGGTGATGGTTGCCGAGGGACCGTAGCTGAGAGTGGGGGGCGACCCTCGGGCGCCGTAGTGGTTGGCGGGTGCCCCTGGTCAAGCCGTCGTTGCTTGAGTGAGTGAAGTTGGGGGTCAGCGAAATCTGCAGTCGGGAAAATGGTTCTGTCGAACTTGGTCGTCGGGGAGGGGCGCGGCTGGGCTCAGCTGGTGGTGTGGGTGGAAGCGCGGGAGCAGGTGGTCGGCGCTGCGCTGTCGGCGGGGGAAACCCGACGTCGTCGCGCCGGCGGCGCAGAAGCGCAGCCCGCTGTAAAGGTACGACGGTTTTGGTTGTCTTGGCAATCGACTGCGGCACAGGTCTGGGGGACGAGGTGCGCTAGAAATTTCCGGGCCGCCAACTAACCATCGTCACCATCGCGATGCGGGGAAGAGGCGCGAACGACCAAATTGTTCCACGTGGAACAATTTGCCCTCCGCACTCGCTCAAGAAGATGTCTGCTGCTTTCACAAGAACCCGTGGAACACCTGGGGCCGGACCAAATTGTTCCACGTGGAACAATTTGCCTCCGCCTGACGCTCCCCTTCAATCTTGCCCGGGCGCAACCTCCACGCTCGTTGCGCTGTGAGGCGCGTGCAACGCCGTTGCCCCGGGCGTCAATATAATTCCCGCACGATAACCAGCCATCTTCCCCGTCTGGGCCCCGTTCGCCTGAAGTTACCCACAACCTCAACCCGCCGCTAGTCGCTATGAATCAGCGTCTTCCGCAGGTCTCGCCTACAATTGCACAGCTTTTCCTCGGAAAATTTTCGCCTGCTGTGACTCCGCCATTGCTCCCGGCCGCCTACCCGGGCTAAGCTTCTTAAGTTGCGGCGAGGCGGGTCCGGCGAAATGGCAAGGGTCATCGCAGTCACCAATCAGAAGGGCGGCGTAGGCAAGACCACCACGGCCATCAACCTGGCCGCTTCCTTCGCCACGCTCGGATGCCACACGCTACTCATCGACTGCGATCCGCAGTCCAACGCCTCCAGCGGTCTCGGCTTCCTCCGCGACCCCGACCGCCCCAGCACCTACAAGCTCATCATGGGCGACATCTCCGCCGAAACCGCGGTGCAGCCCACCTCACTCGAGAACCTCAGCATCATTCCCGCGCACAAGAACCTTCTCGGCGCCAACATCGAACTCGTCTCCCTCGACTTTCGCGAGTACCGCCTCCGCCACGCGCTGCAGCCGTTGCGCGATCGCTTCCAGTTCATCGTTCTCGACTGCCCCCCCGCGCTCGACCTGCTCACCCTCAACGCCCTGGTTGCCGCCGACACCGTCCTCATCCCCATGCAGGCCGAGTACTTCGCCCTCGAAGGCATTACCGAGCTGATCTCCACCCTCGAGCGCGTTCGCGCCGCCTTCAATCCAACGGTCACCATCGAAGGCGTGCTCCTCACCATGTACGANNCCGAGTACTTCGCCCTCGAAGGCGTCACCGAGCTGCTCGATACCATCGATCGCATCCGCGTCGAGCTCAACCGCGGCCTCGCCGTCGAAGGCGTCGTGCTCACCATGTTTGACGACCGCACCAACCTGGCGCAGTCCGTTGCCTCCGAGCTGGGCACCTTCTTCGGCGACCTGATGTGCCAGACCGCCATCCCCCGCAACATTCGTCTCGCCGAAGCCCCCAGCCACGGCCAGGCGGCGCTCACTTACGATCCCCACTCCCGCGGCGCCCAGGCCTACTTGAAGCTGGCCGAAGAAATCATCGAGCGCGTTACCAATCCCAAGCCGGAAGAGGCCGCCTAGGAAGCGGGGAGTTAGCACTTAGCACTTGGCAGTTAGCACTTAGCACTTAGGAGAACTCTGATTAAGTCCGGCTTCTCGAAGGGGACGGCCTTCAGGCCGTCCGTAGGCACCGCAAAATCAATTCGGCTTTAGCCGCTGCGGGACCTCGCCGTGACTTGATCAGAGTTTCCTTAGCAGTTAGGGAAGCTCTGATTAAGTCTGATTTCTTGAAGGGGACGGCCTTGAGAGACTGTGTCGCAACCGCAACNNTTGCTGTGACTTAATCAGAGTCTTCTTAGCAGTTGGCAGTTGGCCACTAGCCTTCCGATTTGTCATCCCGAGCCTAGCGGAGTCGAGGGAGCTCTTGCGCCCGGCGGCAAGCATCCCACAATGTAGTATATACCACAATGTGGGATACTGACCGGCCAGGTGGCCATGAAGCTGATCTTCGCCGGGCTGGAGGGCTGGGCGGCGCTGACGTCCACGAGCAGCCTCGTAAGCGCGACCTCCATCGCGACACCCGCCGCAAGAAGGGCTCTTAACACATCACCTGCCACGATGCTCAGCAGCGAGTCACAGTAGATCGAATCGGCCAGAGGCAGTTCTGCTTTGGTTTCGAGTTCGAAGGCCATCGACGACCAGAGTTCCAAACTCAGCGGGTTGACAACGACATTGGGACCATACAGGGCTACGTTCTGGTACGAAATCTGGTTGCCATCCCTAACGAAGAGCGTGCCGCGATATGCTGCGCCGAAGCCGGCGATTCCTTGCAGAAGCCAATAATGACGACACTTCACGCGTATCCACTCGAGCAGCCTTTTGATGATCCTCCAGCCCTCATCGGTGGACAGCTGAAACGTTGAAGGTGTGCTCAATCGAATGACTGTGCAAAATGCATCGGCTTGCTCATTTCCCATTTGCACACTCGTGCCATGGCGTTCTTTGCATGTTCGTGCCTGCCGGGTGTCGGGTGCGCCTCGATAAGAGAGAAGGCACCCCATTGTTCTTTCACTCAGCAAAGTGCTTGCCTGGGCCACCCGCCGTCCCGATTCGGGAACGCTTCAGACAAAAGTCATCTCACAACGGTGCGCACAGGCGAGACGGTACTACCATGGTGCCGTTGTTGTAGTCACCAAAGGGGGCAATAATGTTCAGCAAACAATACGCAGTTGGTGCTAATAGGTTAGCGCCTGTCGTTCGCTCGCTCGCCATAACCTGTGTGCTAGTTTTAGTGCTGACGGCGATGCTCGCCTTGTCGGCAGCGGCCCAGTATAACGTCTTTTACAATTTCACGGGCGCATCGGATGGGGCCAATCCGATCACCGGCGTGACTCTCAATCCAGGGGGAAGCCTCTTCGGAACGGCCGAGGGAGGAACCAGATCCCCAGGTTCGGTTTACGAAATAAGGTACGTAAATTCCGGCTGGATCTTCTCTCCCCTTTATACGTTTCATGGAACAGACGGCGCCTCGCCGAGTGGCGCAGTAACCCTGGCGCCAAACGGGGTAGTTTATGGAGCCACAGCGTCTGGTGGAGCGACAAATCAAGGGGTAGTGTATATGTTACGGCCGTCACCTACAGCGCCTCTTACAGCCATCGCTCCCTGGAACGAAACCCTGTTGGACTCGTTCCCAGGTGCGCCTGACGGGGCGGCGCCGATCGGCAAACTGGTCCTTGACAGTGCCGGCAATTTGTACGGCACGACTTCCCAGGGGGGTTCTTCTGGCAACGGCACTGTCTTTGAATTAAGCCCTACCAGCAGTGGCTGGGTAGAAAGCGTGTTGTACAGCTTCAGCGGTGGCACAGATGGCGGAACGCCTGAGAGCGGGGTGGTAATCGACTCTGCCGGCAATTTATACGGCACCGCCTTTGCGGGGGGGGATCCTTCCTATCACTTAGGCGTAGTATTCCAACTGACCCCCTCATCGTCAGGCTGGAACGAAACCGTGCTCTATAGTTTCCAACCCACCGATGGATCGCCGCCGGTCGCTGGCTTAGCGTGGGACAGCTCCGGCAATTTGTGGGGCGGAACTTGTCAATTGGGCCTTTCCTTGGGTGACCGCAGCGGTCTTGGGGGGAAGGCAATAAGCCAACGCGTGCGTTTTTCCGGCGGTGGTATTTCAACCGTCTTTGTGTTGGAGTTCGCTGGGGGACAATGGGTTTATTTACCCATTCATACCTTCAATGATAGTACCTGTATATTTGACAGTTTAGCCGTCGATGTGGTGGGTGCGGTTTGGGGAACTTCGCCAACCGCAGGCACATACGGTGCCGGCAAACTCTTCTTTCTGATTGATGGGGACTACGGTGAGGCGTACGACTTCACAGGTGGTACCGACGGTGGCATGCCGTACGCCGGCCCATCGATCGGCCCTGTTGGTTATGTTTACGGGACTGCCTACCAGGGTGGGACTTACAATGAAGGAGTAGTCTATCAGTGGTTCTATTAAGGGAACCCTTTTTACTTGGAAAACCAGCGCGGGGTTTGTAAGGCATCGCTTGGCCTTGGTCGACCATCGGGGCTGTATGAACGAAGCGAGCGCGCGAAACGAATGTTGAAGTGATGTTCTTAGAGCAATGCCAGGCCGTGCCTTCAGGTACGGCCATTTTCATTTCTGGAAAGAACAAGGGCGGGTGGCACAGCCAAACATTTTGATGAGTGAATGAACAATGGGGTGCCCCTCGATAAGAGGGAAGGCATTGTCAAGCGAAACTTCTCCTGGGCGGTGCGAGTACCGCTGGCTTCGTCCCTGGGTTCGTCAAAGCTGAGGAGCAAGACACCGGACGGGTGGCCCACACATTCGCGGTTTTCGAATGTGTGGGATGGTGCAGTCTCCACTCATTCGCGAAGCCTCAGGCCACGGTTTTCAGCTGCTGCGGCTGGCCCAGCCAAGCATTTTGATGAGTGCATGAACCATACGGTGCCCCATCCCACCTTCCTTTGGTTGGGTGGGGATTTTGACTTTTGTCGGTCGCGGCGGAGAGTATGGTCGGGTCCGTGATACCGCTGCGGCCCAGCCCACAAAAATCCCCGCCCAAGCAACCCCGGCCTAACAGCCCGTGATGGCTATCGGGCGACCAGAAGGGAAAGGTCGCTCCCTCGGTCCCGGCGAGCATATGTGCTTCCGCCGCATTCAAGGGACGCACCCAGATCATGCTCTTGCCGTCGGAGCCGGTGGCCACAAAGGCGACTGAGGCGCCGTCGGGCGACAACACGGGCGGGCCAGCGAAGTCGCCAACCAGGGCCAGAGTAGCGTTTGCGCGAGGATTAATGGAGACTCGACCCAGTTCACGCGTTTGTCACTTGCGTCTGCGGCAATAATCACTGACAAAAGGCATGCGCCTGTGATGAAATTTTGGTCGGTGTTCGTGCTGGGGACGGCCTTGTCACCCGTTTCTCATCCATTCCGCCTGTCGTGAACTAGACCTCCCATGCGCCTTCACCCTCAAAATTTTGGTCGCCTCTCGTTTTTCGGAGCAATTGGATATGTAGAGACAGGAGGAAACGACTATGCCCAACAAGGCACATTCTCATAGTTCGAGCTTCGGAGTGAGCAGCAGGCCCACGAATACGACAGTGGCAGTGCTAACGCTGCTCCCCCTCATATCACTATGCTTGTTCGTAAGTCTCACGGCGCGTCCCGTGCAAGCGCAGACCTTTAAAGTAATCCATAGTTTTACTGGAGGAGGAGACGGAACCATTCCCAATGGCGCCTTGATTATGGACAACGCGGGCAATATTTTTGGAACCACTGTCCTCGGTGGCGCATTTGGAAATGGCAACGCCTATAAAATGAGCTACAAAAACGGTCAGTGGGCGCTGGCTCCGCTCTGGGGATTTGGTAGTGGTGCAGACGGATCCTGGCCCAGCAGCGGACTGATCATCGGCCCGAAGGGCGTCCTGTACGGTCAAACGAACGAAGGGGGAGGGCCGGCTGGCGGCGGCACGGTTTACTCTCTGACTTCCCCAAGTGAAGTTCCTCCTCGGGTCACGTGGCCGTGGACTGAAGCCGTTCTGCATTCTTTTACCGGGGGACTTGATGGTGACAGCCCGGCAGGGGGCGTCATTCTCGACAGCGCCGGAAATGTCTACGGCACGGCGCAAGCTGGTGGCTCTCACAACTTCGGCGTCGTGTATCAGTTGACGCCAGCCGCGGGTGGATGGACAGAAAACATCCTTTACAGTTTTGGAGTTGGCATAATGCCAGAGACGGGCCTTGTTCTTGACGGGGCAGGCAATCTCTACGGAACGACGTCTACCGGCGCCAACGGCTGCGGCGTTGTCTATGAGTTAAGCCCCTCCGGGGGAAGTCAGTGGACGGCGCAGGTGCTCCATACCTTTCAATCTGAAACCGACGGTTGCTGGCCGCTAGGCAACCTGATGTTTGACGCAAGGGGTAACTTGTACGGTACAACCGAAGATGAAGGACCATACGGTGAAAATGGTGCAGGGACGGTTTACGAATTGACGCCTTCCAATGGTAGTTGGATTTTTACCGTGCTATACGCTTTTCCCGCAGGTATCCTTCCTCCAAATATTGGTCCTTCAGGCGGTGTGATCATGGACCAATCGGGTAGTCTGTACGGCACTACGTGCCAGCAAGGTCCATGGGGAGCAGGCACCGTTTACAAGGTGAGCCCGTCACTGAGCGGATGGACCTTGACCGGCCTGCACGAATTTACCGGATTCGGAGACGGAAGTTGTCCGGGGGGTGATTTGCTGATGGATGCAGATGGAAACCTGTATGGCACATCCCAAGGGGGACAGTACGGCGTAGGTGTGCTTTGGGAGATTACCCCGTAACGGGGCGTCCTTGCTGCAGACTCCGTGTCAGTTGGTGATAAATCCCCATTGCACACGTAATCGGGACCGTGGCAGGATCGTGGGTGTAATCGCCTGGGGCTGTTGCAAAAGTCCCTTCGACGGCAGAAACTGCCAAAATTGGGTGACCAGAAATCTATGCCGAGGTGAAGAAAATCGTTTATAGGGCATCCTAATTAGTGATCAAGAATCCGATTTTTTTTAGCCCAATGAAAGAGGTGTCTATAACTTCCCTGCCGAAGCCTGAGCAGGATGTGATCGTTCTGTTTAACCAACTCGTCGCGGGAGGCGTAATACGTGGTTTGAAGCTGATGCCTACAAGCTCTCACGAGCAGTACGATGGTATTTATAAGTACGTAGTTAAAGAGCCCCTTCAGAATCACGTTTTCGATAAGAATACTGACCCTCTTGGCGTGCAGGATATGCAGCACTCAGCTGAGTTTGCCTCTAAACCATATGTGCTCGAATACAAGCACAATGTTGATGCTTTAATACAAGAGTTCGAAAGTGAAGAACAAGAATCGGCTATCTCTCTCGTGGTCGCATGGGAGATTCACTCCTTGATGTAAGTAGTATTCAACATCGTCCTTTCCACGGCATTACTCACGTGTTTCGCGATGTGAATTCTGGTGATGTCCGATTCTATGGCATTATCCTCTCAGAACTCCGCCACGCGAACTCGCGCTCGTCAGCACAAAGGCTGTGGGCTCGGGCGTCATCATCAGTACGTACAAGCCGAACGGTGCTTTGCGCACCAGCTCCTACGCCGACGCTGGGGCGTAAGCCGACGTCAGAGATCATGGGGAGAAAACCGGGGACAGAGGGAAGGTTCCCCGATTTTTCGACAAATAGAGATTGGTGAACGTCCCGTCTGTCGCCAGTTTTTGGAACAGTGAACCTGGTGTGGTGCTGCCGCGTGGCCAAGGCTTTTGATCTTGCGGGCATCACCAACACAGTGGGAATGGTTCACGCAAAGATCGTTAAACCTGGGCCACCCGCCTCTCATTTCACAGCTTGCTTCCCAACTCGCGCCATGAAGTTGTGAAAACTCGATCTTCTTCATTTAAGACGTTCACAATCTCTTGGAACAGAATCCAGTAGTTGTGAAGATATAAGGCAGAACAAATGAAAAGTGGCTTCAGCATCGTATTCATATTCGCCTTCGACGTTTGGTAGTCTGCCTCTGATGTCTGTAGATGGCCCGCACTAGCTAGTGCTGCGGGAGGTCCGAGCGGTGACCGTCCTTGGTCTGGGCCTGCTGCGGTGGTTCGCGCAGAAAGCTGTAGATGTGGTCGGCAATCGCTTTCGAGAAGGCTGCGTTGTAGTGCACTGAATCCACGTATAGGTTTTCGTGTTTGTCCTTTTGTATGTCAGCCAGCCACAGAAAATCCGGGCCCAACTGCCCGTGCGTCCACAGATCGTTCATCAGCGGATAACCGTATTCGCCCCGGACAAATCCGGCAAATGCTTTGTCGGAGTGCAAGAACAAATGGTAACGAAGATCGTACTTGTACATGGGAATTGGCTGCCACACGAAAACCGTACGCACTCCGAAGCCGGCGCCGATCAACCTGATCATTTTCTGGTTAGTCAGCCACCGGTCGATCACGTTGTCCAGCACCGAGGGATCAGCGTAGTCCACCTTCTCGGCGGGTTTAGGTTTTGCCCAACGATCGCTCAACCAATGTGCGGCGCGGACCATGGGCACGTTTTCCAGCGGATTGGAGTCCACTTGTCCGGCCATAAAACGCCGCATATCACCGGTGAAGCGGGGCTGGCCGTCGGCAAAAATAAAATCGTTCAGGCCATCGATAAATATTGCTACTTGCGGAACGTATCCCGCTTTGAGCAACTGCTGAAATAAAATCAATTCCTGGCCGCTGATGTAGGCCGGCCGGGCAAAGTTATAGATCGCCATCGGCGCGGAGGAATGATCGGTTGTGGCACGTTGCTGCAGATAGGAGGCGATGGTCTCGTCATCGGGAAGGTAGTACCCGAATGCCGTCGATCCCCCAAACACAAATACGTTCGTACCTCCCGGACGCGGCGGCCACGGCGCCTGGTCCTTCGAGAGCCGGAACCCGGCAGCGTCGATGTTTACAAATTTTCCCCGGAACGGTCTTTCCCGGAACGCCGTAAACGGCTCGTATTCGAACTCATTTCCTCCCCGCCGAGTTTCATTCAGCAGGTCCTTGACATCCTCCTCTCGCCAACCCGGATACGCCTTCTGCAGCCGGTCGCGATCCAAGTGTTCCGTGGGGGTTAAGGTTGGCGTTGGGGCGCGTTTTGCTCCCATGATCGCGTACAGCGCCAGGTTCACCACCAAGAACAGGAGAAGCCCGTTGAGCAAACCAACGGCTGCCACGATGTACCACTTTTTCAACTTACTCGACCGCTTGCCGGGGGAAGAGTTGGGCTCAATGGGAGGACTGCTTTCGCGATCGGGAGTGCGGGTTAGCAATGCTTGCAGGCTCCTGCTTGGAATATACCTATGACCGGCCCGTAAATTAAGCGCCGCTCAGGTCGGGCGATGTAATTAGCGATTATCCCAGAAGAATCACTGTAAGTACTCTCGGCCCGCGCCGACTTAACGACAGCCTGGAACGGCCAGGCGGCGGGGCTAGCTGAATTGAAAGAAGTGGTAGGCCCGGCTGGGATCGAACCAGCAACCCTCAGCTTAGAAGGCTGATGCTCTATCCAATTGAGCTACGGGCCCACAAGTCGAGCATAACGGATTGCCCGCCAGATCCATTATCGCAAAACAGGCATTTCAGAGCGTTTCCTAGCCCCGAATCTGCCGCGCAAAGAAATATGCCGTCAAGACCAAGCCGATCACGATTACGATGGCCCGTACGTGCTCCGGCTTGGTCTTGCGCGCGAAGTAGGCGCCGAAGTAGCCGCCCATCATGGCGCCAATGATCATGAGGATTGCTTGCGGCCAATACACCACGTGCGGCGTCAAAGCAAATAAAATCATGGCCACGCCGTTGGACACCGTGGTCAGCCAGGCCTTGAGCGCATTCATGGTGTGGATGTGGTCCATGCCCAACAGTGCGAGCATAGCCAGGATGAGGATGCCCGCGCCCGCGCCGAAATAGCCCAGATAAAACGCGATGAACATCTGCAGAACAATTCCGCGGCCGGTGGCGAACTCGGCATGCTCGCCGTGATTGGCCCGCTGCCGCACCCAGCGCGTGATCCTTCCGCTCATCATGAAAATCAGGGTGGCGATCAAGAGCAGCCAGGGCACCAACTTCATGAAGGTCGATGGCGGCGTGATCAGCAGGACCCAAGCGCCCAGAATGCCTCCCAAGATGCCGGTCACCGTGAGCGGCACGAGGACACGCCGCGGCAAACTGCGAAACTCGTGACGATAGGCCCAGACGCTGGCGGGCTGTCCGGGCCAAAGAGCCACGGTGTTGGTGGCGTTGGCTTTCACCGGCGGGATGCCGACGAACAATAGCGTCGGAAAGGAAATGAAGCTTCCGCCTCCGGCAACGGAGTTGACGGCTCCGGCGGTGACCGCCGCGGCAAACAAAATGGGCCAATGCGCAACGTGCATAAAAAAGAAAACCGATATTACCAGTCTAGAGATGAAACCGGAAGAATACCGTACCTGGCGGTGAAATCTTGGCGATGAGCATCGCCAAACCGAAACGAGCGTGAGGTATCGACGGCTAAGCCAGGATGATGCGACTCGCCGGCCCGGCCGCGGGCGACGGTTCTGGCTCGGCAAAACGTGCGTTCAGGAAATCGATAAATCCGCGCGAGCGGGGCCGTCCCGAGGTCTGCACGTTCGCCAGCCGCAGCGTGAACACCAGCGTCTGGAGTATTTCGGCATCCCGCAATGTGGTATGGCCAAGATGCTGGTGTTCCACTTCGCGAAATTCCTGCAGAATTTGGCGGAGCGTCTGGATAATCGTCCGCTGCGCAGGATTGGGCAGGGCCTCTTCATACACCAGCCCGGAACTGACCAACGTCTGATAGCTCGTCGCCAGGTTCGCCACCGCGCCAATGATTTCGCGATCGTGCAGGTCGCGATCGCACCGCGACAGCCTGCCCAGCGTCTGCAGAACACCGGCGATCAGCGTCTCCCGAGCGTGCAGGAATTGCTCCGCAACCTCGATTTCCGGGAACACTAGGCTCGCCGGCAGGTCTTCAAACGTTCTTGGTTTCTCGTGCTGGCGTGCCTGTTGCAGGTACGGGCATTCGGGTGGGCAATCAAGCGTAACTTCACGCTGCTCGCCGCAGCATTGCGGGCAAATGCGCCCATGCACCGCCAGGCAGAAGCGCTTCTCCTTGCGACGATTGCAGATGGAACAACTCAAATCGAACACCTCGCTGACCGCCGAGACCGCCGCCAACCTCTTACATTATGGCATCTTTGTGCGATGAGAGTCCGCGAAACCCGCATGGACAGTGGCTTTCCGGATGCGGCCTGTGGAAAAACCGCATGGAATCTGGCGAAAAGTGCTTTTCACCTGACCGAGCTTGGTATACGATACGCACAAGTTGAGCACTTATACTGCTCACATCTTCAAGGAGGATTTACGAATGGCAACAGGCATGACCAAGACCCAGCTCGTCCGCCTCATGGCCGAGAAGCATGAACTCAACAACAAGCAGGCCGCTGCGTTTCTGGAATCGCTGGCCGAAATAGCGATCAAGGAAACCAAGAAAAATGGCTTATTCGTGGTTCCGGGTCTGGGCCGTCTGGTGAAGTCCAACCGCAAAGCACGCATGGGACGCAATCCGCAGACTGGCGAAGCCATCAAAATCGCCGCCAAGACGGTGGTGAAGTTCCGTGTAGCCAAGGCCGCCAAGGACGCGATTGCACCCAAGAAGTAGCTGCATTATTTCTCTGCAGTCTAGGGCCGGCCCGCGCGCCGGCCTTTTATATTGCAGTTGTCAGTTGCCGGTGCGCTTCTGGCTGTGGCTTGATGAAGAACGTTTGCATCACGCTCTTTCGAAGACTGCGGCAAAAAATCCAGCGCACGGTTGAATGCCGGGAATCGTGCGCAGGAATCTTCCGCTGAGTAGCGAGTCGAGATCGCTCCACACCAACTCGCCGGTGGAGCGCAGCCGGTCCAGTTCGTCGCCAGCGTCGCACAGACGATAGCCGTCAGCCTCGTGTAACACTTCCTCGACAACGGCTTCGTTCTCCTCGCGCTCCACAGAGCAGGTCGAGTACACCGCACGCCCACCGGGAGCGAGTTGCTGGAGAGCTGCGCGCAAGATGGCGACCTGTCGCGAGTGCAGATCGCTGAGATCTTCCGGCCTCAGTCGCCACTTGATCTCCGGATTGCGCGCCAGCGTCCCGGTTCCCGAGCAAGGCACGTCGGCCAGCACGCGATCGAAGTCGCCGGAACCGGGCAGGCTTAGAGCGTCGCCTTGGATCACGTGAACGTTGGCGGCGCGGACGCGCTTGCGCATCAGCTCGGCGCGATGCGCGTGCAGTTCCGCGGCAACAATCTCCGCATTGGGGTTTCGCGCGGCCAGCGCCGCAGTCTTGCCGCCCGGAGCAGCGCAGCAATCGAGTATTCGCCTGCCCCTGCCCACTAGCGCCGCCACCAGTTGCGAGGCTTCATCCTGGATCATCACGCGCCCCTCTTGCAGCGCACGCGTTCGGGTGACATCTCCACTGACGACGAGGCGAGCGCTGGCCAGCAACGCTCCCGGCGCCAGTTCGATTCCCTCGGCTTGCAGCTCCGGCTCGATCTCGGCGCTATCGAGACGGACGGCAGTGTGGGGAATCTGCTGGTCCTGGCGGCAAATCGCCCAAGCTCGTTCCCTGCCGAACGCGGTTATCCAGCGCTCAACCAGCCATTGCGGATGGGCAAACTCGCGCGCCAGCGACGGAGCTGTCCATGCGATCGATTCCGGATGGGGTTCGAATCCCGCGGCGGCGATCTTGCGCAACACCGCGTTCGCAAACGGCGCGGCTGACCGCTTCTGGGCGCGTTTCACCAGCTCCACGCTATCGTTGATGGCAGCATGGGCCGGAATCCGGTTGAGATATTGCAACTGATAAGTGCCGAGTCGCAGGGCATTCAGTACTTCGGAATCAAGCTTACCGATAGGCCGCGCCGAAGCTGCGCCGATTGCCTCATCCAAGCGCGATCGCCAGCGCAGGACGCCCATCACCAGTTCCGTCGCCAACCCACGGTCGGCGGTGCTGAGCTGCTCCCATCGCCCGGAATGCAGCAACTCGCTGGCGTAGGCGTTCCGCAGTTCGACCCGCAGCAGAATATCGAAGGCAGCCGAACGTGCAGGTGAGATGGCCATGAAAGAAGAAGTAACGTGCCATTAGCAACCAGCTTAGTCAGGTAAAGAGAGGCTCCCCAAAACGTGAGTCTCTTCGCGCGATGTGGGGGACCGCAGATCCCTCCGCTCCGCTTCGCTCGGGATGACAAAACAAAAAACATTGGCGGACCAACATCATTTAACCCCTGATGGTGGTTGCCAACTGCTAATTGCCAACTGCCTCTTCATCCTTTGGCCGGTATCCGTTCACGAAATCGCGCGCGCTCATTCTCTTCTTCCCTTCCAATTGCAATTCTTGCACGTCGAGCGCGGTTCCGTGGGCAAAGCCAAGTAGCAGCCGGTCGTTTTCGACAACAAAATGTGCGGCAGCGACCACGCCAATCTTTGCTGCAGGCATTGCTGCGTGCAAGTGCAGCATTTTTCCGCGAAATCTGGCGAACGCTCCCGGCCAAGGCTGAAATCCGCGCAGCCGATTCCACGTGTCCACCGCGCTGCGCGAGAAATCGATGAGCCCATCTTCCCGCTTCAAAATTGGCGCGAGCGTCGCCTTAGAGTCGTCTTGCGGTTGCGCGGTGGCGCTTCCGTTCTTCAAGCCCGCAAGCGTCGAGATCATCAACTCCGCACCCGTCTGGGCCAATCGCGGCGCCAGCGTCAGCGCCGTGTCTTGCGGCTGGATAGTTTCTTCCGCTTGCATCAGGATGTCGCCGGTATCGAGTCCCGCGTCGATGCGCATGGTGGTCACGCCAGTGATGTTCTCCCCCATCGCGATTGCCCACTGTATCGGCGCGGCGCCGCGATATTTCGGCAGCAGCGATCCGTGGAGATTTATGTTGCCCAGCTTGGGCAGGTCGATCATCCATGGGGGAATGATGCGTCCGTAGCCGACTACGACGATAGCTTCCGGCGCGATGCTCTCCAGTTGCGCGCGAAACTCGTCGTTGTTCTTGATCTTCTCCGGCTGCGTGATGGGAAGGTCGAGCGCCAGCGCCGTCCGTTTTACCGGCGAGGCAGCCACTTCCATGCCGCGGCCGCTGGGACGGTCGGGCTGTGTCGCAACCAGCTTGACCCGAAAGCCGGCCCCCACCAGCTTCTCCAGTGTGGGCACGGCGAACAGCGGCGTCCCGCAAAACACCAGGTCCATCATGGCCGCGCTACCATTCGCCTTGCTTCATCAGCTTGCGAATCTTGCGTTTCATCAGATCGCGCTTCAACCCGCTGAGCAGGCTGATGTAGAGCTTGCCGTTGAGGTGGTCGGTTTCATGCAGTAACGCGCGCCCCAGCAGGTCTTCTCCGGTGACGTCGAAGAACTCGCCTTTCAAGTTCTGCGCTCGCGCCGTGATCTTGCTCGGCCGCGTAACCTTCTCGCGGAACTCGGGCAGACTGAGGCAGCCTTCGTTGGAGGTGAGCCGGCCTTCAGTATGGATAATCTCTGGATTGACCAGCACGATTTTCGACTCGGGATCTTCCTTGAAGGTGACGTCAATCACGGCGATACGTTTGCTGATGCCGATCTGCGGAGCCGCCAGTCCCACACCATGGGCGGCATACATGCTCTCGAACATGTCGTCGGCAAGCTTGCTCAGATCGTCGTCAAATTCCGTGATCGGGGCGGACGGCTTCTCCAGGACCGGATCGCCGAATTTCACAATGGTATAGATCATTTAGAAATTTCGCAGCTGTTGGCAGTAGCCTTCGAAATTACGCCGTAACTCCAGCAGAGAATCGCCACCGAATTTTTCCAGCGCGCAGCGCGCCAGGATAAACGCCACCATGGCTTCCGCGGCGACTCCGGCAGCCGGAACCACGCACACGTCGGAGCGCTCATAGGCAGCTTTCACCGGCTCGCGGCTGGCGAAGTCCACCGAAGCTAGCGGACGGCGCAGCGTCGAAATCGGCTTCAAGTAGCCACGGACGCGAAGGTCTTCGCCGTTGGAGACGCCGCCCTCCAGCCCGCCGGCATGGTTCGAGCGCCGGGTAAATCCGGTGAAGCAGCCAGGGCTTTCGCGCTCATATCCTATTTCATCATGCACGGTCGATCCCAGTGAAGTCGCGGCCTGGACCGCATCGCCAATCTCCACTGCCTTCACCGCCTGCAGCGACATGACCGCGGCCGCGAGTTGTGCGTCAAGCCGTTCGTCCCAATTTGCATAGGTTCCCAGCCCCGGAGGAACATTGTGCGCCACCACTTCGAAAATGCCGCCAACCGAATCGCCGGTCCGCAGTGCAATGTCGACCTGCTCCTTCATGCGCGACTCAGCTTCCTGATCAATGCACCCGAGCAACACGTCTTCCTTAGCCGCGAGAGCTGCGATCGCATCCCATGCGACTGGCGCCTCCAGCCGCGCGCTGCCCACGGCGATCACGTGACTCAACACTTCCATGCCGAGTTCGCGCAGTAGTAGTTTGGCGATCGCTCCCGCCGCTACCCGTGCCGCCGACTCGCGTGCCGACGCTCGCTCCAAAACGTAGCGCGCTTCGGAGAAGTTGTACTTCACGGCCCCGGCGAGGTCGGCGTGGCCCGGCCTGGGCGAAGCAACCCGCTTGTGTTTGGCCGGATCGCCTGCCTCGACGGGCAGCGCCTCGGTCCAGTTCTGCCAATCTTTGTTGGCCAGCACCAGGGCGATGGGCGATCCGATGGTCTTGCCATGACGCACGCCGCTGAGAATGTGGGCTGTGTCGCGCTCGATGCGCATGCGTCCACCGCGGCCATAGCCTTGCTGCCGCCGCCAGAGTTCGTGGTTGACGAACTCCAGATCGACCGCAACTCCGGCAGGCATGCCCGAGAGCATTGCCACCAGAGCTTCTCCGTGGGACTCACCGGCTGTCGAGAAGCGCAACATAATAAGAAAAGTGATTGTAGCCGATGGAAGCGGCAGTTGGCAGTTGGCCGGCTAGCAACTAGCAACAACGGGCGGCCTGAGGGCTACTTGAGTGTCAAGACCTAAGGAAACTCTGATTAAGTCTGATTTCCCGAAGGGGACGGCCTTGAGGCCGTCCGTAAATGCCGCAGAATCACTTCGGCTTCAGCCGCTGAGGGAATTGCCGTGACTTTAATCAGAGTCTCCCTAACGATGATTCGATCAAGTCCACTGCAGTGCTGTCGGAGCCAATGCCCCTATTTCACATCAAATACCTGCGGACGGCCTTCGGGCCGTCCCCTTCAACGTACAGACTTAGTCAGAGCTTCCCTGAGTGCCAAATGCTAAATGCTGCTTCATCCCGGCCTACGATTCGACCACTACTTCTTCGTCCACCAGCGCCTTGTCTTCCTCGCTGCTGCCGGTGAGCGCAAAAGAGTTGGTCAGAGCGGCCCGTCCTTGCTCGACGCTGGTGATCAGGTAGGAGCAGCCAATCCAGTGGGCCTCGTTAAAATCGGTTTGCGACCAGAGCGCGGGATGATCGGGATGCGAGTGATAAAAGCCGACAATGTCGATGCCACGCTCGTGGGCTGCGCGTTGGGCCCGCACCAGTTCGCCAGGATCGATGTGATAGCGATTGCGCGGCGAGTCGGTGCGCGTATTGTGGCAGCGGACCGTAGCTTGCACCATGCGCTCTTCCCCGTCAGCGATGCCCAGCAAAATGCCGCAGCATTCGTGGGGATAAGTCTGTTCGCCGTGGTGGCGAATTTCGTCGTAATCCGATTGTTTGAGTTTCAGCATGAGTATTGACTGGGCGGTGCCGTCCGCAGCCTGCCAGAACTATCCCACAAAAAATCGTTTGGTATCAGGGCATGGCTCTACAGGCTGCTGAAAAAGTCGGAAAGCATGTCCCTCGCCGACTAAAGTCGGTGCGGGACAACAAGAATAAGGTATTTCTACGGCGCAGCTAAAGCCGAAGCAGCGGCGTGTTACCAATTCGCTTTAGGATCGAGATTCCCGTTTCCGGGAACCCCAGGGTGCGCTTCATAGTTTTTTCATGCGCTGCAGGTTGCTGTTTGCCGGTTCGGTGTGCGAAAGTGTGAATTCCTGGCAAAAGGAGGCGACGAGAAGTGTGCCATCGGGGCAACCTGGGCCTCCACGTCAGATATCGCATTCGATGTGGGAATGGCGGTTCGGATTCCGCCAAGTGAGGGCTGGTTGCGGGAATGGCAAAAAAGCTGAAGGTTAGATTGTTTGAGGACGCGGTTGCATGGTTTAAAGATCACAGCTTTGACGTGCTCGAGGCGCCGGGCGCCAGCCATCGTGTCTTCTTGAAGAAATATCATTGTTCCGCGGCGATAGAACGCACTGACAACAGCGGCGTGAAGATCTTTGCTTATCCCGGCTACCTGATCAACGGCGAGATTTCCAAGCTCGTCGACCACGGCTACCAGAAAGTCTTGCAGACCACAAAAGCCGAATACCCCGCTACCGCCGACCATCTCAAAGCGCTGCATGATTTTTCCGAGGAGCTGAAGGAAGGCCTCGGAATGATCAGCCTGTACAACGAAAGTCTCGGCACGGTGAGCGAAGCGTACGTTTACGATCGCGTGCGTGATCGCGATCTGCCGGAATCGGAAAGGCCCAAACGTCCCTGGCAGCAATCAGCTGCCATCAAGAAGCGTCCCGCCTAGCAGGTGGTTCACAGGATGTGTTCCCAGCTTGTCAGGTTGTAAGCGCGCGAATACAACGCGAATACAAATAGTGTCTCTCCTCCTGCAAACCCTCATTCGCTATTCGCCATCCAACCCAGTTGAGACGTAATCAGTGTACGTCGGATCACGGCGTGTTTACGCTGGTTTTCCGCAAGTTCCCCGAGGGATGGCGGATCATTCACGACCACACTTGCGCGGAGTAGTAATTCTGACGAGCCGCCATGATTTCGCATCGTCCCGGCAGCGGTGTACATCGAAATAGGCATTGACCGGCTTCCCGCAGGGTGTAGAATCCAGCCGTCTCCCTCACACACCCGTGTGACTAGGCCAATAACAGGCGGTATCCGCATCTGCGGAACTGTACTGGAGGACATCGTGAGCATCACCACCGGCGACTTCCGCGCCAAGATCACTGCTTCCACTCTTCTCGAAAAGAAACAACGTCAGGAAATCATCACCTGCCTCACTGCGTATGACTACGCCAGCGCGCGCCTGGTCGACGACGCCGGCATCGACATCATTCTGGTGGGCGACTCGCTGGCCATGGTAATGCTGGGCTATGAAAACACTTTGCCCGTCACCATGCAGGAGATGCTGCACCACACTCGGGCGGTTAGGCGCGGCGTGAAGCGGGCCTTCCTGGTGGCAGACATGCCGTTCGCTTCGTACCACCTCAGCCTACGGGAATCGCTGCGTAACGCCTCGCGCTTCATCAAGGAAGCGGGCGCGGAAGCAGTCAAAATTGAAGGCGGGGAAAAGCGGGCCGGGTTGGTCGAGCGCATGGTGGAGGCTGAAATTCCCGTGGTCGGGCACATTGGACTGACCCCGCAATCCGTGCATGCCATGGGCGGCTACAAGGTGCAAGGCAAGACGCTGCTGGCAGTCGAGCAACTGATGCACGATGCCCTTGCCCTGGAGCGGGCTGGCGCCTGTTGCGTGGTTCTGGAAGGCATTCCGCGCGAGGTGGCGGCCATGATTACGCATGAGTTGGAGGTCCCCACCATCGGCATTGGAGCCGGCCCGGAGTGCGATGGTCAGGTGCTGGTTTTCCACGATCTATTGGGGCTGACGTTTGCGCCTCCGGCGAAGTTCGTGCGCCGCTATGCCGACGTCGGAACTGTGATTAGCAACGCTTTGGCCGCGTTCAAAGGCGATGTGAAGTCGGGCAGCTACCCGTCCGACGCCGAGTCGTACCATCTGCCCAAGGAGACGCTGGCCAGCCTGGAGGAAATTGCCGAACGCAAGCGGACTGTGCGACTGTAGAAGTCATGCGGTTCTCGTTCTGCCGTTTGATTTTGATGGCTGCCGTGCTCTGCCTGGGCTCGACCGCGCTCTGCCAAACCGCCGCACCACCGCCGGTCCACAAGCCGATTCCGTGGAAACAATATTGCCAATCCGATGGCGGATTCTGCTTCCGCTATCCGAGCTCCTGGGAAATGCTGACCGAAGCTCTCGCCGGCCACGGCGTGGTGATTGCGCCTGCTCAGAAACAGGACCGGACGCTGTGGGACGAGATCACGGTGGCGATGGTTGCGCCTGCTCCCGAGGGCGACGAAGAGGGCCTGGGCTTGAACGGCATCATCCAGCAGGCCACGAGCGGTCTGCGCGAGAGCGGACAAAGTTTCGAAACTCTGCAACGGCAGCAGCGGACCGTGGACCACCAGCCGGCGCAGATGCTGAAAGTTGAGTACCGAGAAAAATCAACCGGACGCGACTGGGTCGAAGAGTTGGTTTTCATCGAAGGTCCGGAGAATGAAATCTATTCGGTGGCGCTGAAGTGCGCTCCCGAGAATCTAGCGCGGCGGGAGCCAGTGTTGAGCGGCGTGCTGGGGAGCTGGACGTTGCCGGAGCCCGAGCCTCCGGCAGTGGCGCCGGATGAAGAATTGCCGGTACAGCCTGTCCCACAGGCTAAGACGCCTCCAGCGAATTCGCCGCCGCATTGGCGCCCGTGAAACGCATCCAGACCATCGCCGAAATGAAAGCCATCTGCCGCCAACTGACGCGCCGCGGAAAGACGCTGGGCTTCGTACCTACGATGGGCGCGCTGCATGAAGGGCATCTGTCGTTGGTGCGCGCGTCGAAGTCGCGCTGCCATGCGACCGCTGTTTCCATCTTCGTCAACCCACTGCAGTTCGGCCCAGCGGAAGATCTCAGCAAATATCCGCGCACGTTGGAGCGCGATGCTGGATTGCTGGAGGATGTCGGAGTTGATCTGCTCTTCGTTCCCACGGTGGACGAAATGTATCCTGCCGGTGCGAAGACTTACGTGCAGGTAGAAGGATTGAGCGGAAAGCTCGACGGGGCGTCGCGGCCAGGCCATTTTCAGGGTGTCGCCACCGTGGTCACCAAGCTGTTTGAAATTGTGCGTCCCGACTGCGCCTTCTTCGGCCAGAAAGACGCCGTGCAGGTAACTGTACTGCGCAAGCTAGGGAGTGACCTCGACATGGATGTCGAGATCGTAGTCTGCCCCATTGTGCGCGAGAGAGATGGCTTGGCGATGAGTTCGCGCAACGTCTACCTCACGCCCGAGCAGCGACAGCAGGCGCTAGTACTGCATCGTGCGCTGATGCGACTACAGATATCCGCGGACCAGGGTGAGAGCGATGCCGCGAAGCTAAGTGAAATCGGCCAACAAGTGATTGCAGAAGAACCTGGCGCGCGGCTGGATTACTTCGCCATCGTCGATCCCGAGACGCTTGATCCGGTTGTAGATGTTGCGCCCGGCGCGCTGGTGGCCGTGGCGGCGTATTTTGGGGCGACGCGGCTGATCGACAACATCCTGATTACGAGCTAGCAGAACGATAAGGTAGTCGGAGTTCGCGGGCTACATCTTCTGGGAAGTAGGAGACCCCTGTAGAGCCTCAGTCGATCTTGAGGCGATCTTCGATAACCGCAGTGCGCTTGTCGAGCTCATTAACTGCGCCGATGAGGTGGTCGAGGCGGCCATTCAGGTGCAACACATCTGCTTTCAAATCGCCGATCCGGCTATTATTGTTAAGAAAACCGGCAATGGAGACGAGCGCTGGCATAACCACGAGCACCGCCAGCTGCCAGTTCGAAAGCTGAATCGCCACCTGCATGACTTCTGTATTCTACAACAGTTCGTCGGATGCATCTGACAAATCCTGCGCGGGCTGAGGGCTGCGAAGATACATTGACGCCAGTGCGGCCAGGCTGTATCCGATGCCCGCATAGAACGCTCCGGTTATGCGGAGCTGCGCCATACCACGCATAAAGTCCGGACTGGCTGCGACACGAGTAAAAAGTTCGCGGTAGCTCTGAAAGTCTGGCAGCAGAAAGTCTCCGGCAAAGTAGTAGTGGAATACAGTCGGCCAGTATTCCTGAAGTGCCGTGGCCGGGAATGTAAAGAGCCGGTAAAGCAGTACTAGCGACGGAACAGTCCACACAAATAACGCCACCCTGTGCCGGTATTTTGCATTGATAAATCCAGTCACGAGACCGGGAAGAAACGTGAGCGCGAACACATGCGAAAACAGGAATTGCAATCGACCGGCATGTTCAGGCGATTGCAATAGCGGCAATACCCAGTCGTACCATCGGCCCGCGACCCAAGGCGTGATGAACCAAACAATGAGGTATACAGCGCCCAGGTGCAGGACAAATCGCAGGGCTTGATAACCCAGCGAAACCTGTGCAGGCGGGTGCTCTTCGTCACTTCTGTATAACGGAATCATTTCGCGTTTCCTTCTTCCAACCCGAGATCCACGCGCCGCCCAACAACAGCACCACCGGATAACACTCCAGCGTGTAACGCGGCTCGGGATTAGAGAGCGTGCCGAGGAAAGCCGAGCGCAGCAGCACAAACACCAGCATCATGGCGAGGTAGCGTGGCCGAGGACCGCGGACAACTCCCATCACCGCCGCCCCGATGAAGAGCAGATTTAACACGCCCCAGAGTGTAGCCAGCACGCACGCTTTCGTGTCGTCACCGTATTCCCACCAGCGCGAGTTGAGTGGCAACATCTCGGTCCGCGGGCGCAGCCACATGTCGGCGACGCGCAGCGACGGCAGCCAAATGTAATAACGAAACGGATTCCGCCGGATGCGCTCCTTCGCCAAGTCCATGAAGCGAGCATTCAACGCCGGATTGACAACGAGTATCTTGGCGTAGTCGGCGAAGATGGCTTGGGTTTTCTCTCGCTCCTCAGAGTTGTCGAAGGCCCGCGAGGGCAGCAGGGTCAGATCGACTTGGTCATCCGGAACCTGCCAGTAAACTTCCTCGGTGGAAACGTAGTCGGCGGCCCAGGTGCGCACCCACTTATCGAAGCCGTCGGGGACAAACTCATCGGGATCGCTGGCCGACTTTGGCACCAGCGGCTGGAAGCGATGAAAGTCATGCCAGTTGCGGATGGCCCACGGCACCAGCGGCGCAATCGAGATTGCCAGCACCAGCAGTCCTCCCCAGAACAGGCGCTGTCGTTCCTTCGGCTGCTGCCACATCCTCCAAAGCAGAAACACCCCCAGCGCGACCAGCAGAATGCCGCCGTCGGGCCGCAGTAGGATCCCAGCCGAAACTGCTATGCCGCACCACGTCCAGGCAGGCCATGACTGACGCTCGGCGTCCGTCGCCAGGAATCCGGCCACGGCCGCGTCCAGCGCCACCGCAACGAAGAAGATGCTGAGCGTCTCGGCCAGCGGAGCCACCGTGTAATTGGCGGTAAAGGGACACAGAGCTGCCAGCAGGAAAGCAAAGCGAGCGGCGCGTTCGGACACGGTCCGGCGGGCCAGATCGGCGATGACGAAGCAGGCGACGACGTCGATGACAATCTGTACCAGCAGAACGGCATTGTAATGTTCGCTGCCAAACAGACGGAAACAGACCGCCAGGAACGCCGGATAGCCGGGAAGGCGAATCAGCGTGGGGTGAACGCCGTCGCTATGGGTCAGACCAAAGATGCCGTGGTCGAGCCAATTCCTGGCGATGTCACCGTAAACCAGGGAATCCCCGGTAACGTGCGGGAAGCGAAAATAGAAGATCAGCCGCAGCGCAAATGCGGCTAACGTAATCAACAGGAAATACTCCCGAGACTCTCGGAGCAGACGCCAGAAAGAGCGCTGCTGCCTGCTCCTCAGCGAGTTGCCTTCCGGTTCGCGCACGTGCCGAATATAGCAGCTAAGAGCTATCAGCCATCAGCTGTTGGACCGGTAGATTCAGCCTAAGAGGTGCGCATTTTCCGCATCTGGCGCACCGGGTGACAGGAAACGTGAAATCTGTTAGCGACGCCGAGTCTCTCGTGTCGAACTCGTGTTCTTGGAATTGGGTACTTACTGCCTGCTACGGCGCCAAAGCTGACCGTTTGATGGCTAAAAGGCAATGCGGTTGCTCTGGCTGCTGCCCGCGGTTACGATTAAGTTGACCTTTGCATAATGCCGCAATCGAAGCAGATATTTTTTGATCCTGACCGCAAGCGGTGGCGCCGTTTGCGGTTCGTTATCGATTCCAGCGTGATCGTGGTTACGCTGCTGGTCGTGTTGTTTGTCGTTTCCGTGTTGCGAGGATCGTCGGTACCTGGGGTCGCGCTGCCCGAAGTCAAGCGGCCCTACCACGCCCTCAAGGACAATCAGAAGCGCAAGCCGCCTCGCCGCCTGAACACCCACCGCAAGACCAAACAACCTGCTTCGCAGGTGGTGCTGAACTCCGACGAAGGCATCCGTGGCGCGTTCTATGTGCAGTGGGACGCGGCCAGCTTCGCTTCGCTGAAGGAGTACTATCCGCAGATCGACCTGCTCTTTCCGGAGTGGATGCACGTGCTCACCGCCGATGGGCGGCTGCAATCGGTGACGGAGTTTAATGCCCTCTACGACGTCATCGACGAGAAGGGCAAGCCGCGCAGCGTCGACGACAAAGTCATGTCGTTCCTCAAAGGCGAAAAGGCGCAGACCGAAGTTTTTCCGCTGGTCAACAATTTCGATCCCGTCGTCAATCAGTGGAATCCGGACCTTACCGCCAAGTTCATGGCCGACCCCGCCGCCCGGCAGCGCTTCCGCGATGAGCTCATGAAGTTTCTGGCAAGCGATCAATACAAAGGCATCACGCTCGACATCGAGGCCTTTCCGGAAACCTCGCGCAATGATTACCGCCAGCTGGTGCAGGAACTTTATGACGACCTGCACGCCAATGGGCTCAAGCTCTACATCGCGGTTCCGGTCAACGACAGGACCTTCGACTATCCGAACATTGCCAAGATCTCCGACGGCCTCATCCTGATGAACTACGACCAGCATTACCCCGGAGGCGATCCTGGACCAGTGGCCGGCCAAGACTGGTTCGTGAAGAACCTGCAGGACGCGTTGAAGGTGATCCCCAAGGAGAAAATCATCTGCGCCGTCGCCAATTATGGGTATGACTGGGCGATGAAGAAGGGTCAGAAGAAAGGCACGCCGCCGGAAGACATTCACAACGTCACCGCCCAGGAGGCCTGGCTTGAGACCTCCGATGCCGAGACCGACATCAACTTCGACGACGATGCGATGAATCCGCACTTCGCCTATTCCGACGAAAACAATATTCGCCACGATGTGTGGTTCTTGGATGGCGTGACTGCGCTCAACCAGATGCGGGCGGCGCACGCTGTGGGCATCGATAGCTTCGCCTTGTGGCGGCTGGGCTCGGAAGATCGTTCGTTATGGGCGGTGTGGGACAAGCCCTTCGAGGCCAATGCGCCGGCCAAGCTCGACATCGTGCCGCCAGGTCAGGATGTGGATATCGAAGGTCAGGGTGAAATTTTGCGCATTCAGTCACGACCCTCCGCCGGCGAGCGCCGCATCAGCATCGATTCCAATACCAATCTGGTGAACGACGAGGTGTTCAAGACGTTGCCCTCGCCTTACGTCGTGGACATGTATGGCGGGACGCAGGAGAAAAAGGTAGCAATCACCTTCGACGACGGTCCCGATCCTACCTGGACGCCGAAGATTCTGGATGTCCTGAAGGCAAAGCACGCCAAGGCAACGTTTTTCCTGATCGGCGCCCAGGTGGAGAAATTTCCCGGCATCGCCAACCGCATTTACAACGAAGGCCACGAGATTGGGAACCACACTTTCACCCATCCCGACATCAGCAACATCTCGAAGCGCTATTTCGAAGTAGAGCTGAACCTGACGGAGCGCTTGTTTGAAAGCAAGTTCGGCGTCAAACCCGTGCTCATGCGGCCGCCTTACGCCATCGATGAAGCTCCCGACACCGCCGACCAGGTTCGTCCCCTGGAACTGGCGCAGGATTTGGGTTACATCACGGTTGGCGAAAAAATCGATCCCAACGACTGGCGCGACAATCCGCGGCGCTCGGCAGATGACATCGCTGCCGATGTGCTGGCAAACCTGCCGCCTTGCGGGGCGAGAAATTTGCGCTGTGGCAACATCATTCTTCTGCACGATGGCGGCGGCAATCGCAGTCAAACTGTCGAAGCGCTCGGCATGATCCTGGATGGGCTGCACGACCGCGGCTATCAGGTAGTTCAGGTCTCGGAGCTGATGGGCAAGACGCGCGCTGACGTGATGCCTGCCATCACCACCAATGAGCGCTGGGCAGCCTGGGTCGATAGTCTGAACTTTTCCCTCTTCGGCCTGGTGCAGTCTTTCATCATCTTCGTTTTCTTCGTCGGCGACGTGCTGATGACCGGACGGCTGGTGCTGATCGGGACGCTCGCCATCTATGACCGCTTCCACCGCCGCAAGGCCAGCTTCGATCCCAACTATCGCCCGGCGGTCGCTGTACTGGTGCCGGCTTTCAACGAGGAGAAAGTGATCGAGCGTACGGTGCGCTCCGTGCTCGATTCCGATTACAAGAATTTGCGCGTCATCGTGATTGATGACGGGTCGAAGGACGCAACCCTGGAAGTCACTCGGGCGGCCTTCGCCAAGGAGATTGCGGCCGGGCGCGTCACCGTCCTTACCAAAGCCAATTCAGGCAAGGCCGATGCCCTGGACTACGGACTCGAGCAGGTCACCGAGGAGTTGTTCATCGGCATTGATGCCGACACCCTCGTCGCGCCCGATGCCATCTCGAAATTGGTGCCGCACTTCAGCAATCCCAAAGTTGCGGCCATGGCCGGCAACGCCAAGGTCGGCAACCGGGTCAATCTTTGGACACGCTGGCAGGCTTTGGAGTACATCACCAGCCAGAACTTCGAGCGCCGAGCGCTGAACACCCTAAACGCCGTGAGCGTCGTCCCCGGAGCTATCGGGGCGTGGCGTACGGAAGCTGTCCGCGCCGCCGGAGGCTATCATCACGACACCGTCGCCGAAGACGCCGATCTCACCATGGCACTGCTGCAGGCCGGCTACTGGGTGAACTACGAGGACCGCGCCCTGGCGTACACCGAAGCTCCCAGCACAGCCAATGCATTGATGCGGCAACGCTTTCGCTGGTCGTTCGGCATCATGCAGGCGGTGTGGAAACATCGCGAGGCAGTCAAGCAAAAAGGAGCGCTGGGCCGGGTTGCCATTCCCAATATGGTGATCTTCCAGATCCTGCTTCCGCTGGTCTCGCCATTCATCGATATCATGTTCGTGGTGGGAATGATTACTTACTTCGTGGACAAGTATCGCCATCCTGAATCGGCGAACCCGGCCGACTTCCACAAGCTAGTGGTGTACTTCGCGCTGTTCATGGTGATCGACTTCATCGCCTCCACCATCGCTTTTACTCTGGAGCGACAACAGCCGGGCGGCAAGCGCGACTTCCTGCTGCTGGGTCACGTCTGGCTGCAACGCTTCGCTTATCGCCAGTTGTTCTCACTGGTTTTGCTCAAGACGCTCAAGCGCGCCATGGAGGGCGGCGGTTTCGCGTGGGACAAACTGGAGCGCGCCGCCAACGTAAGGCAACCGGTCGTGATCGCCCGCGAGCGCGAAGCGCAATGAGGGAGATCTACGCGTGAGTCCCGCCCCCAAGCCCGCTCTTGACATGAGCGTCAACGTCGCCGGCATCACGTTCAAGAATCCCGTCCTCGCCGCCAGCGGAAGCTTTGGCTACGGCGTGGAATTCGAAGACGTAGTTACGCTGAACCGGCTGGGCGGCTTCGTGACCAAGGGACTTTCGCGCGAGCCCATGGCAGGCAATCCTCCGCCGCGTTTGTTTGAGACTGCGGCCGGAATGTTGAATGCGATCGGTCTGCAAAATATCGGCGCTCGCGCCTTTCTGGAAGAGAGGCTTCCGCTCTTGCGCAAAATCGACAACATCGTTTTTCTGTGCAATGTCTTCGGCCATTCGCAGGATGAGTACGAAGACGTGGTGCGGATTCTCAATGACGGCGAAGGCATCGCCGGCTACGAGTTGAATGTCTCTTGTCCCAAC
The DNA here is from genome assembly GCA_003165795.1 of Acidobacteriaceae bacterium. GTDB lineage: Bacteria > Acidobacteriota > Terriglobia > Terriglobales > Acidobacteriaceae > Bog-257. The sequence goes on along the minus strand of PMWW01000125.1, from coordinate 26,520 downwards.
ACCAAGTGCGGCGGCATGAGTTTCGGCGCCGATCCCAAGATGTTGTTCGATGTAGTAAGCGCAGTGAAGAAGATCGCTACCCGGCCGTTGATTGTGAAGCTGTCGCCCAATGTGACCAGCATTCCCGACGTAGCGCGAGCGGCGGAAGATGCGGGCGCAGACGCCATCTCGCTGGTGAACACCTTTGTCGCCATGGCGATTGACGCCGAAACGCGCAAGCCGCGCATATCGAATGTCACCGCCGGGCTGTCCGGTCCCGCCATCAAACCCATTGCGTTGCGCATGGTTTGGGAAGCGGCCAAGACGGTCAAGATTCCGGTGGTGGGGTTGGGCGGTATCAGCACGGCAGAAGACGTGGTCGAGTTCTTGCTCGCCGGGGCCAGCGCCGTCGAAGTCGGCACCGTCAACTTCTGGGACCCTTGCGCCTGCGAAACATTGGTGGATTCTTTGGAAAAGTGGTGCCTGGAGCATCGCATTGAAAAGATCAGCGAACTCACCGGTAAGTTAGAAATCTGATTCATCGTTCCGACCGGATTAGTTCGCCATGAATGTCAGTGCTCGTCGGAAATCCGCAAGCATTAAGGTTGTCGAAATTAGGAACATTATTTCTAAAACCTGCGCCTTGTCGTGAGGCTCCGGCTAACGTCCTAGTCTCTTGTAGTGAAGCAGCAAAAGGCACTATCCTACTGCAGTCCGTCTACGCGCACCTAAGCCGCGTCCTGAGCCAAGGAGTGATACTGACATGCATAAGTCTTTCTGTTTCCCGCCAGCCTGGATCGTTGCCTCCATCGGCGTGGCATTGCTGCTCACCGGCGCGGCGGTCGCGCAGAACTACGTCGCGCCGGGCAATCCAGTGGTCGGTTCGCCGAATACAATCACCGCCAATGCACCGGTGCCGCGGCCGTCCACCACGCCGTGCACGGTGCAATTATTCACCAATCTCGATTTTTCGAACTTCAATCCCCAGTACTTCAGCTACACGCCTCCCGCCAACTGCCCGGGCCCCTGGGCTGCGGTAGTGTTTGAGGCGGATTGGTCGGTCGATCCTGGGGTGCAGTACGATCGCACCACCAATGTCTGGATCGGTGGCGCAAATGTTTTCTTCGGCACAACAGCCGAGCCATCGCAAACTTTCGAACGCACCTGGCACACGGAAAGCAATCTGACGGACTACAGCCCGTTGTTTACGACCGCGCAAAACGGTCAAGTCGATCTGTTCAATCTGGTCAATAATCAATACACCAGCCATTACCACGGAAGCGCAGCGCTGCAGTTCTATCCCCTGGCGCAGGGTCAGAATCCGCCGACTACCGCCGATGTGGTGTTGCCGATGTCGGCAGGTCCGACCGGAGGAACCGTAACTCTAAACTCGCCCACCGACCAACTCACGGGGACGTTTAGTTTCCCGCTCAACGTCGAGCGCGCCTATCTCGACGTCTTCGCGCAAAGCCAGCAGGACGACGAATTCTGGTATACCTGCGCTCCCAATGATGTAGCCGGCGAGCTGTTTAGCTGCGGTTCGACTGCCTTTCGCGAAGGCGAGGTCAGCATCGATGGCCAGCCTGCCGGCGTAGCGCCAATTTATCCCTGGATCTTCACCGGCGGAATCGATCCTTTCCTCTGGCAACCGATTCCCGGTGTTCATACGCTCAACTTCGAACCGTATCGCGTGGACCTGACCCCCTTCGCCGGCGTGTTAAGCAATGGTCAGCAGCACACGGTCGCGGTCAGCGTCTATAACGCGGACCAGTACTTCTCCGCTACTGCCTCGGTGCTGTTGTATGAGGACCATGGTTCCACTCAGGTGACCGGAGCCGTGACCACCAACACCATCGGCACGCCGCAGCCGGTAGTGACCGAGAACATTAGTACCAACGGCACGATTGCTTATGGCACATTGTCGGTCACTTCCGACCGCGGATTCACAGTCGAGGGCTACGCCAATACCTCGCATGGCACGGTGGATACCAAGGTCGTACAGAGCATCGACTTCACCAACTGGCAAAAGTATTACGTCCACGAAGATGGTTCGGTGGACGATCAGTACGTGGGGCAGACAACCTCGATCTCCTCCGCCACTACGACGCAAGACGGCAGCAACGTGACCACCAACACCAAACAGTTCACCTGGCCCTTGACGGTTTCCTACGGTTACACTGGCTTCCCGAACGGGTCGTTTCAGCAGTTCAGCAAACTCCAGCAGGGATTCAACAAGAGCGAACTGGTGGAATTGAACGGCACACCCATCTACTCCAGCACCTTCTACGATGCGGTGACTCCGACCGACACGCTCTTCGTCGACGCGTCGGGCAATGCGACCACCACCGGGCAGGCGAACTCGGAGACTTACCAGTACTCCAATTCCAATGGCGCCTGCTGGGACCAGACCCTCACCGCCGCCGCCGGAGTGCTTACTTCAGTACAGGGCGGGAGCTGCGGAGGTGGTCGCAAGGGCAAGTAATTGGCCCTTACTCCATGGGACATGTACGGCCTGTTCACCGCGCGCCAGGCCGTATCTTTCTGCTCCGAAGCTAACTATTGGCGGTGTCCCACTTGCGGGTACTTCAATGTGGGATATAACAAAATAAGCCCTCGACTCGGTTTAGCGGCAAGAATCGCCGGCTGCCGCTAAGGAATCGAAAATAACTTCCAGCCGCCCGCTTCAAAGTTAAAGATGAAATCGACCAGCCGCTCGCTGGGACATTGGTCGTTCTTCACTTCCGCGACCAGAATGGCCTGCCGGACTCCATTGCGCGTCGTCTCGGTGGCGGCGGTTCGCACCAGGGAGTGCGCGAGCAGCTCGCGATACGAGCAAGCCCGTTCGCTGGCGTCCAACTTAATTGCCGCATCGATGCAGGACGAATCAAAAAGTTGGCAGTAGAGACCGCGATGGGAGAGCAGTTGTTGTTCCACGTCGCCGCGAGTGACGTGTTGGACTTGCGGCCCGAAGTTGACGCCGCCTTCCGGAACATACGCCAGAAACTTCTTCGTGTCGCCATCGCGAATGGCGGCAAAAAATTCGCGCTCCAGCGCACTGGTAGACGCCGATGCAGTCGCTTTGCTGGACCCAGCGCTGGACTGGGCTGCAGCCAGCCCGCAACATGGTAAGAGGATCGCGGTTAGGAGCGCGCCCCACAACCACGCGCGGGGTACGCCAGACATGCGATTCATTTCCGGCGCGCCGGCTGGGCGCGTTTGGTTTTCGCCGCTGATTTTCCCGGTGCGGCTTTTCGCCTGGCTGATTTCGGGCCTGCGCCTTGCAACTCCTCGCGCCGCTTCTTGGGCAATCGCTCCCACACCAGCCGATAGGATTCGGCGATCAGATCTCGCAACTCGGAGTCGGGCAGGGTATTGAGCTGCTCCAGGGCGACCCACTGCGCCCGGGCCAGGTAGGGCGCGGGACGAACCCCCGGACGTTCGCACAGCTCCGTGAAAATTTCTGGAGTGCACTTGAAGCTGAGCCGTACCGGCGGACCGGGATCGAGCACGGTCACCACGAACAGTTTGCCATCCACCTTGAAACACAGGTCCGCGCCCCATTGCACGTTTTCCGTGGTGTGGGGAAACTGCAGGCAATACCGCCGAATCGCTTCAATGTCCATCGCCGTCCTCCTAAGGATGCCGCCGGACCCCACGTTGATGCACCTCCAGGCCAAAGCCGCTCCGACATTAATACCGGCTCGACCTCGGCCTGAAGGCTGGCTCGATCTGCGCGCGAACCTTTCGCTATGACATTTCGCCGGTCGCGGTTTCGGGCCACTCGCGCGTCATCACCAGCTTGGTATAAGCCACGCGAAAGCCGCGGCGCTCCATGTTACGTTGCGAGCCGCTGCCCGGGTTGGTGCTGACCACGGCATACTCGCAGCCTGCTTTGGCAGCTTCGTGCAGCCGGAGGGCGATCAGCGCGCTCTGCACCCCGCGCTGCCGAAACTCAGGTAGCGTGGCCGTGCCAAACAGCGCAGCGATCCGCGCCTCGGGAATGACGCACCCGCCACAACCACCCACCACTTTATCTTCGATCCGCGCCAGGAACGTCAGTGCGCCGGGCAATGCGGCGAAGCCGCCGAACACTTCTTCGGCGACGGTGATCTCCTGGGAAAAGCCCTTGGCGATGGCGCGCATCCAAGGCGATACGGTCTGCGGAGTGACGCGGTCGATGACGATGCCAGGAGGTGGGTCGAATGGCTCCTCTGAGTTGATTCGTCGGATGAGCACCGAATTGAACTCAGCGATACGGTAGCCGCGTTCGCCCAGCAATGCCGGCAGTGACATGTCGGCCAACGGCGAAACCACGATGGTCGATGCGACGCCGCGACTGCGGAAGAAATGCTCCACGCGATCCATGTCATCCGCGGTCACTGCTCCGTAGAGGCCCATGCCTACGATCTGGTTGGCGGGATAGTCCAGGCCTCCGAAGAAAGCCACGCCTCCGGCAATTTCTTCGGCTGCGACAGGCATCGACGGGCCGTAGCGGCGCAAAGCCTCGACGCAATCGGGCAGGATGGTTTCCGCCATCTCCAGGCGGCGGGCAAATTCCAGGTCGACAAAATCGGGCAGCTGCTGGGCGACAGCAACGTGTACTTCAGGCATTTGAAACTCCTATAAATTGTGCGGACAGAGTTGGGGATGGCAGCGCAAACGGCGCAGGATCGGGAGGAGTTTCGGTTATCGGACGGCGATGGTCACAGGCGGCTCGGTTAGCAGTCTAACCCGAAATCGCAATTCTTGTACATCTACTTGCAATGCCTTTCGGTGTCGAGCTGGGGAGCTGTGCTAACTTTCCCTCATCATGTCCTCTGAACCCAAATTGTCGCTCGACGGAAAAGTTGCCCTCATCACCGGAGGCTCGCGCGGGATTGGCGCAGCCACCGTCCGCCTGTTCGTGCAGGCCGGCGCTCGCGTGGTCTTCAACTATCAGCGTGCCAAGAACGAAGCCGGGCGCATCGTCGAGGAATGCGGAGCCAATCTCTGCCACGCCGTTCATGCCGACCTGCATGGCACCGCTGGAGCTGAGCCGCTGGTGCGATCGGCCGTGGAGCGCTTCGGCGCAATCGACGTGCTGGTAGTGAACCACGGCATCTGGGAATCCGCCGACGTCGCCATCGACAAGATGACTGAAGAACAGTGGCGCACCACCGTGGCCACCAATCTTGACAGCACCTTTGCCCTGGTTAAGCACTCGGTGGCGCAGATGAAGCGCCAGGCGCGCGGCGGGCACATCGTGCTGGTCAGTTCCACCGCAGGCCAACGGGGCGAAGCTGGGCACTGCGACTATGCCGCCACCAAAGGAGCGGTCATCAGCATGACCAAGGGGCTCTCGACCGAGCTGGCCCCGCACGGCATCTATGTCAACTGCGTCGCTCCCGGCTGGGTCGCCACGGATATGACCGCCGGCACGCTCGGCGACGCCGAGCGTCGTCAACGGGTCTTCGCCGCCATCCCGGTTGGCCGCGTCGGCACTCCCGACGAAATAGCGGCACCAATCCTGTTCCTCTGCACCAAGCATGCCGGTTTCATCACCGGCGAGGTTCTTAACGTAAACGGCGGCGCGGTCCTGGCCGGGTAGGACTCGCTTCGCGCGGCCGCCTCTGCGAGTATTCGGCAGCACTTGGCGGAGTTGCAGTCCCGCGAGGTCGGGTAGAGCGGCGCTTCAGCGCCGCATCCATTGCGAAAGAATAAATTGCTCGAGCCACGACGGTCGTTGCAATGACCCTCAGCAGACCGAAGAAACGCTCGATGAACTTCACGTGGACATGGAGACGAAGTCGGGCAAGCGTGTCCGCGTCTTCTGCGAGTAGGAGTCTTGCTGGGCTGCCGGCAGCGATGTGCCGCGGACACCTAACGAGCCGCAGGAAAAGTCAGATAAAGCAGATTCCTCGTGGGCTGAAGCCCACGAGGAATGGCAAAAAATAAGGGGCTTCTACGGCGCACCTGAAGGTGCGCCCCTTCAAAACACCGTCGCACTGGACTTTTTTCCGCAGCCTGTAACGTCAGCAGGCGAGGCCAGTGTAATTCACTCCTCGCTGGGCGATTCGGCAAACCCCATCTCGGCGAGGTGAGACTCTGGCATGTCAACCAAGGCCTCGGCAGTGTGGCCTACGGTGCGCAGTTCCCCCAGCATGGCGTCGAGCTCGCTGTCGGGCAGTCCCCAACTGTGGCGGAGAAACTCATCCAGACCCGGGGCGTCGAAAACCTTCACCCACGAATGGACGCCAAGATTGTAGTTAACCTGGTACTGCAGAGGTTCAGCCTTGAGGCGAAAGATATGCAATGTTCCTGACATTGGGCCTTCCGATGCCGGCAACACGAGCAGAGTTTCGCTGGTCGCCACGAGGCGGTTGCATTGTATGATTTCGGTCGATGGTTAGGCAAGGCAAAGTCACGGCCGGCAGAAAAATGGTGAGGATGACTCCCCGCCGGTGTCATTGTCTTGGATTAGTAGTCAGGATTCCATGCTCGAGGCTTCCGGAAAGCGCAACTTAGATTTCGCCAACGCTTTATTAAGGATGTCCTCGATCTCGGGTTCTTCCCAGTTTTTCGACATCGCCAGTTCGCTCACCAACAAGTAGCGTGCGCGCTCCAGCATTTTCTTTTCGCGGAAACTAAGGGCCTTGCCCTGGGCGAGCAGCAGCAGGCCTTTCAAAACTTCGGCAACGTCAAGCAGCGAACCGGTCCGCATCTTGTCCGAATTTTCTTTGAAACGGTATTTCCAGTCGGCATGGTTTTCGCATTTGCCGTCGGTGAGAAAGTCCAGGATTCGCTGCACCTCGCCATTGCGCACCACTCGCCTTAGTCCAACGCTATTCACATTGTGAAAGGGGACCATGACTTTCAGGCTGCTGGCGGCTATTTTGAGAAGGTAGAATCTTTCGATTTGAGAGCCGATCGTCCGACTGCTGATCTGCTCGATGACGCCTACCCCGTGGTTCGGGTAAACGACCTTGTCTCCGATGCTGAAACTCTGGTTATTCATGAGGGCCGGAGTTGCTGCTCCCAGAGCTGGCCTGGGTTATGAGGAGAACCACTACTATAATCTTTCAATTATACGCTGGTTTCGCGAAGCTGGTCAATTGGCGCGGTTTCCCAGCAAATGTCTGTTTCCGGACTGCAATGCGGCGCCCATCGTCCCCACCTGGCGTCCCACGGTACTATTTTGAAACTGCTAGTCGCGTATAATCCTTAGATGCCTTCGGGTAACGTCCGGCGGCCGAAAACATCCATAGCTCCGAAGTATGCCTGAACACATTAAGAAGAAGCTGTCCGAGGAGATCACTCTCCTCGAGCACGAACTCAATCACGAGCTGCCCAAAGAGCTGAAGAAGGCCGTTGCCATGGGCGATCTCAGCGAGAACGCNNATGGCCAAGCAGCGGCAGGAGTTTGTGCGCGCCCGGCTGGGCCAGTTGAAACAGCGCATGGCTGATCTGTCGATGATCAACATGGCCAATATTCCGCGGGACCGTGCCGCAATCGGCTCGACCGTGGTGGTCTACGATTCCACCAAGGCCGAAAAGATCGAGTACAAGCTGGTCACCAGCGAAGAGTCCGATGTCACCAAGGGGCTAATTTCTACTAGTTCGCCCATTGGTCGCGCCCTGATGGGCAAGAAGGTGGGAGACGTGAGCGAGGTGGTTACGCCGACCGGCAAGCGCGAGCTCGAGGTGCTGAAGCTGACCACCATTCACGACGAGGCGTAACGAAGCGGAATGACCTGGACGAGCGCAGTTGGGCGGTCCTGCAGATGGCTGTTGTACAAGATTGTGCATGGCCTGGCGCTCACCCGCATCTCGCCCAACGCGCTAACCTTCATCGGACTCCTGATCAACGTGGTGGCCGGCATCTTGTTCGGCTACGCTCATGCCGATAACCAGCGCCGCATGTTTCTCTGCGCCGGGCTGGTGATTATCGGCGCCGGCATCTTCGATATGGTCGATGGCCGCGTGGCGCGCGCCACCAATCAGGTCACCCAGTTCGGCGGCTTCTTCGATTCCATCATCGATCGTTATAGCGATGTGGCGTTGTTCTTCGGATTGCTGGTCTACTACGCCCGCGCCAATCGCTTCTTCTACGTCGTGATGGTGGCGTTCGTGATGATCAGCTCGGTGATGGTCAGCTACGCGCGTGCGCGCGCCGAATCGCTCATCCCCAGTTGCAAAGTCGGCTTCATGGAGCGTCCCGAGCGAATTGTGCTGGTAATCATCGGAGCGCTGTTTAACCGTATGGGCCCGGTGCTATGGGTGATCGCGATCCTCAGCACCATCACCGTCATTCACCGCATCTCCCATACTTATAAGGTCCTGCGAGAGATTGAACCTCCGCCCATTCCTGTTCCTCCCGATCCGCTGAGGTTCGAGGAGATGGTGGGATAGGTAGCTACGCCATAGTGAGCCCTTTTATCTTTGTCATCACGAGTTGACTTTAGTCGGCGAGGGACCTGCTTTGACGGCCCTCCAGAGGCGGTGGAAAGAACTCCTGCCTGGGCGGGTTTTGAAGGGGCGCGCCTTTAGGCGCGCCGAAAAGCTCATTTCTTTTCTGACTCCGAGTGGGCTTCAGCCCACGAGGGCACCATCTTTCAAAGGCCATGGAAAATTCGGAGGGCAGATCGTGTCGCCGGGCTGAAGCCCGGCTCGGATCATAAAAGCAACCCCTTATACGGCGCACCTGCAGGTGCGCCCCTTCAAAACCCTGACGCGGCGCCTTTTTCTGTAAGGCGACACCCTTACTGCCGATTCAACCGCCATATCCCAAAGTTCAAATAGGTCGCGTAGGTGACCCACAGCAGATACGGCAGGAGCAGCAACGCTGCCGTTGACTGCAGCCCGTAAAAGACGAAGATGTTGAAAGCGATGGCCAGCCAGAGAATCGTGATTTCAGCCAGAGCCACACCCGGCATTCGCGAACCAAAGAAGATTCCCGACCAGGCTACGTTCAGCGCAAGCTGGGCGAAAAAGATCAACAGAGCCGAACGCGCGCCCCATCCGTAGTCCCGCCACACCAGCCACGCCGAGATCGCCATTAGCACGTAGAGCGTGGTCCATACCGGGCCAAAGACCCAACTGGGTGGAGTGCCCGGGGGCTTGCGTAAGCGCGGATACCATTCGCGAACGCTGTTTGCGGTGAAGAAAGATCCCAGGCCGCCCGCGCTCAGGCAGATCGCGAAAAAGACAATCAGTACTAACCAGGGTTTCGGGTCCACGAAAGCATTGTATCGAGGTACCGGCTTGCCGCCGTCAGTTATTAGCCCTTCGGCCCCAATGGTTATTCGATCCGCAGAACGATCTTGCCGTAATTGGCCCGCTGCAGCAGCAGGCGGTGAGCCTCACCGGCCTGCTCCATGGGTAAGAGGTGTCCGATCTCAGGATGCAGTTGGTTCTGCTCGATCCAGGGCTGCATCGCGCTCAGGCTGCGCGCCATCAACTCGCGATCTTCGGCCAGCACGCTAAGCCACAGTCCGTGCGCGCTCAGGCTCTTGGCCATCATGGTTCCGGAATCAAACTGGTGGCGCTGGCCAGTTGCGGTGCCATAGATGATGACGCGCCCGAAGGGACGGCAGCAGCGCAGACTCTTGGCGGTGTGCTCGCCGCCCAGCATCTCAAAGACCGCGTCCACCCCTTCGCCGTGGGTCAGTTCCTGAATGCGCTGTTCGTAGTCAACTTCGCGATAGTTGATTCCATGGTTTAGCCCGAGCTTGGCCACGCGCTGCAGTTTTTCCTCCGACGACGAAGTGCCATAGGTTTCAATGCCCAGCACTTTGCCGATCTCAACTGCAGCGGTGCCGACGCCCCCGGCGGCGGCGTGAATGAGAACGCGACGGATGTGATCGTCATGCCATAGGATGGGTTCGAGCGCGTCAGCGGTCAGGCCCGCCTTCCAGTACGCCAAATATGCCGTCAGGAAATTGACGGGGAACGCGGCCGACTGTTCCGAACTCCAGCCCTGCGGTTGCGGCCAAAGCAGGCTAGGCTTCATAACGATCTTCTCGGCTGCCGCTCCCCATTGCATGTAGCCCATGACCCGCTCTCCGGTGCCTTCGACCACGCCGGCAAACTCGCGTCCGGTGATGAAAGGCGGCTCCGGCATGCCTTGGTAGACGCCGCGCGTAGTCATGGTGTCGGCAAAGTTGATGCCGACGGCTTCAACCTTCACCACAACCTCGCCGGGCGTGGGTTGCGGTTCGGGCAGGACGCGGACTTCCAGAACTTCAGGACCACCAAATCGAGAGATGACGACGGCTTTCATAGTGAATCTGATTCTACGACTGGACGGGCGAGGCGCAAGTAACATTGCACAGGACCAGGCCAGGACGAACTGGGTCCACGATCCGGAGGGGCACAACGTGTTACTGCCGCAAAAGGACAATCAGGCTGAAGCGACGCTGTCGGCAGGTGCCTTCATGAAATCGAGCGACCGCGAAATATACGATTTCAGGTCGCGGCGATGCACCACGGCATCGAGCATTCCGTGCTGCAGCAGGAATTCGCTGCGCTGGAAGCCTTCCGGCAGCTTTTGACGAATGGTCTGCTCGATGACGCGCGGCCCGGCGAATCCGATCAGCGCCCCCGGCTCGGCAATGTTCAAATCGCCCAGCATGGCGAACGAAGCGGTCGTGCCGCCGGTGGTGGGATCGGTCATCACCGAGATGTAAGGCACCTTGGCGGTATCCATGCGGGCCAGCGCGGCGGAGATTTTCGCCAGTTGCATCAGGCTGATCACGCCTTCCATCATGCGCGCGCCACCGGAGGCCGAGATGACGATCAGCGGCAGCTTCCCGGCCGTTGCTTTCTCGACGGCGCGGGTAATCATCTCGCCGACGACCGCGCCCATCGATCCTCCGATAAAGGAGTATTCCATCGCGCTGACGATCACCGGCTTTCCGTCTAGCGTGCCGCGCGCGTTGATGACTGCGTCGTTAAGCCCGGTGTCCTGCTGCGAACGCTTCAGGCGGTCGGAGTAGGCCTTCAGGTCGGTGAATTGCAGCGGATTGGTAGAGACCAGGTTGTTGTCTTCGACCTCATACTTGCCGTCGTCGAGCAGGTAGGACAGCCGAGTGCGGGCGTCGATACGGAAATGACGGTCGCACTTGGGACACACGTGGAGATTCTGGTCGAGGTCTTTCTTCCAAATGATCTGGCGACACTGGTCGCACTTGACCCAAAGGCCCTCGGTCTTGACGCGCTTCTCGCCCGAGGTGTCGAGTTCGCCGTGCTCTCGCTTAAACCATGCCATGGAGGTAGTAAGCCAGTGTAGCCGACGGAATGAGGTGTTGTCGCGCTGCCGGATGGAGAGAACTGGAGATAGCTCCTTGGGAGGCGGTGAGCGCATTTCCCCGCGGCGGATTTCGCCCATTGCGAATCGGAAGGAGTGCGCACCGGGGTACTGGAGCAGCGCAAGCTTTTCCGCCGCATGGCCGATAGACAGGGTGGAGGCCCATGTCCCATCGTGCGACCGCAAGGAGGCAGAACGGTCCTTAGCGTCCCTTAGCCGCGAAGCGAAGTCTCCACGGCAAGCGCAGTCTTGATCGAAACCGGATCACGGGAAGCAAAAAGAAAATGTTCGCGATCGTTGGAATATTGGTGGTTCTGGGGGCGGTGATTGGCGGGTTCCTGATGGAACACGGTCCCATCCGTGTGCTGGTGCAGCCCTCGGAAATGATCATCATCCTGGGGGCCGCTCTAGGCACCCTGCTGGCGGCCAATCCGTTGCACACCTTGAAGGGGGTGATCGGCGGAGTGCTGCAGGTGCTGAAGGGATCGAAGTTCAACAAGAAACGGTATCTCGATGCCCTGAAAATGATGTACGACCTGTTCAACAAGATCCGGCGCGAGGGACCGGGCTCGGTGGAGAACGACATCGAGGCGCCCGACAAGAGCAAGTTCTTCGCCGCCTTTCCCGGCTTCGTCAAAGACCATGAAAGCCGGGATTTCGTTTGCGACACCATGCGCATGGTGCTGATGGGCGGAGTGGAGGCCTTCGACGTCGATCAGATGATGGAAGTCGACATGGATGTCCATTCCAACGAAATGGAACAGTCGGTGGGCGCGCTGAGCGCGGTGGCCGATTCCCTGCCGGGACTGGGAATTGTCGCCGCCGTGCTGGGCGTGGTGATGACCATGAGCGCGCTGGGAGGGCCACCGGAAGAAATCGGGAAAAAAGTTGCGGCCGCCCTGGTGGGAACGTTTCTCGGCATCCTGATGTGCTATGGGTTCATTGGACCCATCGCGGCTAACTTAGGGAAGCTTGCGCATGAGGAACACGAATATCTGCACGTGCTGCGCGTGACCATGATCGCTTACATGAAAGGCACCTCGCCTTTGTTGGCGGTGGAGATGGGACGTAGGGCCGTTCCCGGCCACCTGCGTCCCAGCTTCGCGGAATTCGAAAAATGCTGCAAGCAAGCCGTGGGAGCAACGGCCACGGCGGAGGCCGCTCCCGACGCGGCGCCCGAGGCCGCAGCAGCTTCTTCGTAGGGCAGGGCACAATGGCCATACCGGGACAACAGATCATCGTCATAAAACGCGTGAGTGGGCACGGCGGGCACCACGGTGGCGCGTGGAAAGTGGCCTACGCCGATTTCGTCACTGCCATGATGGCGCTGTTCATCGTGCTGTGGCTGATGAACACCAGCAAGCCGATTCAGGAAGCGATCAGCGGATACTTCAAGGACCCGGCGGGCAACGGGAAGCTGACGGGAAGCAGTGAGCAAGGCCCCAAGCAGCCGCTCAGTAAAGAAAATATGGCGAAGCTGAAGCAAGACCTGCAAAAGGCCATCGAACAGGTAGCCAACTTCGACAAGCTGAAGAACCACATCGAAATGACCATCACTCCGGAAGGCTTGCGCATTGAATTGATGGAGTCTCAGAAAGACACTTTTTTTGACAGCGGCCGGCCTGATCCCAACGGGAGCGGACGGGAATTGCTGATGACCATTGCGGAGGAATTAGGCAAGCTCCCCAACAAGCTTTCGATCGAGGGACACACCGATTCACAGCCCTACTCCGGCGGCGCTAACTACACCAATTGGGAGCTTTCCTCCGACCGGGCAAATGCCAGCCGGAGATTGATGCAACAGCATGGGTTGCGCGCCGACCAGGTGGCCCAGGTGCGCGGCTTTGCCGACCAGCAGCCGCGAAACACAAAAGATCCCGGCGATCCATCCAACCGGAGAATTTCGGTCATCGTGCAGTATCTGGAAAAGAAGCCAACGCCGGCCGGTGACGCCGACAAGACGAACGGCGCACCAACTGTCCCCGCCGCGGGGAAGACCGCCAGACCACCAGCGACGCCGGAGAAGAAGCCGTAGCAGAATACTGCCGGATCTCTGATTAATTCGTGGAGTGGTGGTGGGGAAGCATCACTTTCACCAGGCAGCCGCGCGTATTCTGCCGGTTCGTCAATTCGACGGAGCCGCCGTGCGCCTCGGCAATCTGCCGCGACAAAACCAGCCCAATGCCCGAGCCTCCCGGCTTAGTCGTGTAAAACGGCACGAACGCATTGCTGGGGTTGAGCAGGCCGATGCCGTTGTCCTCGACCATGAGCGCGACTTTGCGATCGAAGTGCTCCCAGCGCATGCTGACGCGAGGAGGCGCAGGTTCGGTTCCGGCCTGCGAGGACTGCGCCTGCTCCAGCGCAGCATCGACCGCATTGCGCACCAGGTTAATGAGCATCTGCTCGATCAGATCGGGATCAACGGTCAGAACAAGGTCAGGGCCGGGCTCGATCCCGACATGCAGTCGAGTCTCCAGCGCGGCGACGCGCTCCATAAGCGGACGCAGTTCAATCGGCTGCAGGGTTGGTGAGGGCATTTGCGCCAGCCGACGGTAAGACTGCAGGAAGCGGTGCAAAGAAGCGGTCCGCGATTCGATGATATTCAGGCCACGCTGAAAGTCGGCGTTCTGCGCGTCGGGCAGCTCAGGCAACGGCAAACGCGATGACAGGCTCCCGGAAATGGAGATGATAGGTGCCAGCGAGTTGTTCAATTCATGGCCCAGCACGCGGATCAGACGCTGCCAGGCGCTGCGCTCCTCTTCGCGCAGGGCGCGGCTTACATCGGACAGCACGATGAGCGTATGGGGCACGCCGTTCTGCCGGAACGATCTCTTGCGCACCATCCAGCGCGCATTGGGCGCCGAGTAGGGCAGCGACACCAGCGTTTCATTCCTGGCGTCGAAGCAGGCATTGAGTTCGAGCTCGACCGCGGTCTTGCCCAGCAGCCGCGCGGCGGGCTGCTGCAACAGGCGTTCACCGGCCGCATTCATCAGACGCAAAACGTGATGAGGATCGAAGGTGAACAGCGGCGTGTCAATTTCTTCCACCACGCGGCGCAACAACGCAGTGGCCTCGATCGTCTGAATACGCTGCTCGGTCAGGATGTCGGCGAGAGAATTGATTTCGAGCGCGAGCTCGCCCAGCGCGTCATTGGGAGCGGCCCCGCGAGCGCGAAAGGAATAATCTTCTTCGCGCAAAGCGCCGACCACATTGGCGAGCGTCTGCAGCGGGCGGACAATCTGATCGAGCAAGGCCAGCGTCAGCACCAGCCATAAGAAGAATTCGAGGACGGTCAGGGAGATCTTTATGTCGCGGGTCCAATCCCGAGTCCAGACGAGAGTGGTGCCGAAGGCGACTCCGGGCAGCGCAGCCAGGATAGCGAACAGCAGGATGCGTTTTTCGTAAAGCAGCCTGAAGTGTTGCGTTCGAGGGGTGACAGTTCGCGCCGCGGGCTTGCGGTCCCCATCGAGCGCCGAGCTCGCACCCGATGGGTTGATAGGGTTGGAGTAATCGCCGCCCGAGCTAGAGTCCATAGCGTTCCATCCGGCGATACAGCGCGCCGCGACTGAGGCCCAGCGCTTCCGCCGCCTGGCTTACGTTGCCATGAAAGCGTTGCAGGGCCTTGCGAACCAGAATGCCCTCGACCTCTTCAATGCTGAGCTCTTCCAAGTTCTGCCCACCCGCGCGTTGCTGCACATTCAGACCGAGGTCCGACACTTGAATCTCGCCGGTGTGGCACATGAGCACGGCGCGCTCCAGTGTGTGCTCCAGCTCGCGAACGTTTCCCGGCCACGCATATTGCATCATGGCTTGCAGAGCAGCCGCCGCAAATCCGGTTACCGGAGCACGGTAGCGGGTGGCATAGCGCGAGAGGAAGTGCGCCGCAAGCGCGGGAATATCTTCGCGGCGTTCGCGCAGCGCGGGCACATGGATCTCGACCGTATTCAGGCGGAACAGCAGATCCTCGCGGAAATTGCCGGCGGCGATGGCGTCTTGCAAACTGATATTGGTGGCGGAGATGACGCGCACATCGATGCGCTTGGTGCGCGAGGAGCCAACCCGCTCGATCTCGCCGCTCTCCAGCACGCGCAACAGCTTGGCTTGCTGGCGGATGGGAACGTTGCCGATTTCATCCAGAAAGATGGTGCCGTTGTCGGCCAACTCGAAGCGTCCGATGCGGTCGGTGCGGGCATCAGTGAAGGCGCCTTTCACGTGTCCGAACAGCTCGCTCTCGAAGGTACCCTCGGGCAACGCTCCGGTGTTGACTGCGACCAGCGGCATGGCAGCGCGGGCTGACAAGGCATGCAGAGTTTGCGCCACCACTTCTTTGCCGGTGCCATGTTCGCCGGTGACCAGCACGTTGGCGTCGGAGGGCCCGATGCGCGCGATGGTCTGCAAGACGGGCTGCATGGCAGGCGCGGCCGCGATGAATTCGGGACGGCCTTGGGCGCGTAGCAAGCGAGCTTCCGCTTCCAATTGCTGGGTTCGCTGCAGGGCCCGATACAGTTCGACCTGGGTGCGCAGGATCGCCAGCAGGCGTTCGTTCTCCCACGGTTTCTGGATGAAGTCGCGGGCGCCGCGGCGCATGGCTTCGACGGCAAGTCCCACGTTGCCCCAGGCAGTCATGACGATTACCGGGATGCTGCTGTCGATGGCCACGATTTCGGAAAGCAGGTCGAGACCCTCCTGGCCGGAGGTAGTGTCGCGGGTGTAATTCAGATCGATGAGAACGGCATCGTAGAACTCGGTAGCCAAAGCTTCGCGAACCGCTGCTGGAGATTTTGCGGTATCGACCACGAAGCCGGCGGGACGCAGCAGCAGTTCGATAGCTTCGAGGATGTGCGGCTGATCGTCAGCCGCGAGGATGCGACCGGTGCGCCGGCGATCGTGGCCGTCGCTGACTGAATCGCGCGCCGTCCCCGGGTTGGATTGACTTTGAGTTCGCGGCAAATTGCTCTCCCTCAAGGTGCGGTGCCGTCCACCGCATTCTGAACTTGAATGCCATTCTCTTCCAGCGTGGTTCCGGTTGCACGCTGCAACTCCAGCCTGGACTTCTGGTAGGCAGTGCTGGCATTGACCAGGTCCAGTTCGGCCAGGGCGAGATCACGCTGCGCGGTGAGCGTCTGGAAGTTCGATCCCGCTCCCAGCGACTGCTCCTTCTGCATGATGGTGAATGTCTTCTCGGCCAGATCACGTCCCTTTTGCGCCGCCTGAACGCGAGCGCGGCCCTGCTCCAGCGCGTACTCCGCATTGCGTACTTCGATGCGAATCTGCTTCTTCAGTTGCTGCTCCCGCATTTGGGCCTGGCGATATTCCAGCTCGGAACGATATTGGTCGGCCTTGGCCACTCGATTGCGAATGGGAATGTTCAGATTAAGCCCAACGAAATAGTCGGGGGAAGAGTTATTGAAAGCGTCCTGAAAACCTCCCCACCAGTTCGAAGGTAGGAGCGTGCTGTTGGTGGTGTAGTAGAAGGGATTCAGATCGCCTGCCAGTCCCGTGCCGCCATAGAATCCCACCAGAGTCAGGACGGGCAGCAAGGCATTCGTCGCCGCCTTGCGGGTGATCTCGCGGTTCTGCAAATCGATGTCCGATTCGGAAAGCTCGGGACGATCCAGCAAGGCCTGCGCGATCAGGTCCTGGGTAGGCTTCTCGGGAATCATCTCAATTTGGTCAAGACGGTCCGTAGGCACCACCGGCATGGATTCGAGCGTGGGATCGTCCAGGTTCTTAGTGAGCGCGTTCTTGATTAAGGATTCCTGCAACTGAAGATTGGTCTTGGCGACTGTCAGGTCCTGATCACGCCGGGAGACTTCGGCCTCGGCGCGCATTACGTCCATCGCGGGGATGGCCTCCAGCTGCAGCTGTTTCTTGGCGTTTTCGAAGTTCTGCTGGGCGAAGGCGAACGATTGCTCATTGACCTTTTCTTCCTGGTAGGCGCTGACCAGGTCCCAGTAGATGTTGGCGATCTGGGTCATGGTTGCGATCACCTGAGTCTTGAACGCGATGTCGGAGATCTTCTTGTTGTTCTTGGCGATGCGCAGATAACGAAGATTGGGGCCCGTCCCAAATCCCGCCAGCAACTGCTGCTGGACGGTGAAGCGATAATAGGTGCCTAGCTGCGGCGTCAGACCCTGGAAAATGCTGTTGGTCGTGTTCCGGTTGTTGTCCACCTCCAAGCTAAGGCTGGTTCCGGTGGGGAACGCCTGGCTGTAGTTAAGATTGACCTGGCCGGTATTGTTTTGCAATTCCGGCACGCCGTAGAGCTGCAGGTTCGACAATGGCAATGACTGATGCTCCAGTCCGGTGATGGCGGTGAGAATCGGATCGTAAGACGATACATTGGTTCCGATACCGAGGGTGGATTGCACCAGGCCCGAAGCTCCGGCTCCGGCGCCGCCCGCGCCGCCGGTCGTGCCGCCGGCTCCCGCGCCAGGAGCGCCCGCTCCGAAGCCGCCCACGCCTCCTCCGGGAGTGCCTTGCACTACGCCCGTATTCACTCCGCGAAAGAAGCCGCCGGCCTTGGTGCGCAAGATGTCGGTATCGGCGATGGGCAAGTTGTAGCGCGCAATCGCCAAGTCGAGATTGTTCTCCAGCGCCAGAGCGATGGCATCCTGCAGCGAAATGTAAAGCTTGCCATCGCGCATGAGTTGCTGCAGCCGTGGTGAGTTGGCCAGGTTAGGCTTCGGCACCAGGCTGGGAGCGTAGGCCTTGATCGGGTTGTGAGAATGCGGGATGGCCAGGTTAGGCGGCGTACGGACCGACAGCGGCGCCGGAGGTGTTGGCGATGCCGCCGGCGCCGGCTGCGGGGTCGGCGCGTTCGGCGTTTCCTGCTGCGCCTGCGCGCTGATCAGTAGAGCATATAGCAGCCAAGCCAGAATGGAAGACCGGGACAGGCAGGCGATCATGAACGGACCGCCTCCCCACCTGCCGCAATGGCTGGATTGGCGGTATCGCCGACCAGCCAAGCATCGCGCATCTGAATGGTGCGCGATCCGTACGAGGCATTGACGTCGGAGTGCGTGACCTGCACGATGGTCGTGCCCTCGCGGTTGAGCGCGGTAAACATCTCCATGATCTCTCTTGCCTGGCTGGAATGAAGGTTGCCCGTCGGCTCGTCAGCCAAGAGCAACGCTGGCTTGTGAATGACCGCGCGGGCAATGCCCACCAACTGTTGCTGTCCGCCGGAGAGCTGGTTAGGATACAAGTCTTTCTTGGCGACGATCTGGAAATGGTCCAGAGTTTCGGCCACCATACCCTGTCTCTGACTGCGTGGTATGTCCTTGTACGACAGCGGCAGGTCGATGTTCTCCTGCACCGTCAAGTCGTCGAGCAGGTGATAGCTCTGGAAGACCATGCCGATCTTGCGCTTGGCCAACTCGGCGCGGTCCTTGCGCTTCATCAGATGGACCGGCTGTTCGCCAAACCAATATTCGCCGGCCCATTGGTCGTCGAGCAGGGCCAGCGCGTTCAGCAGCGACGACTTCCCCGCTCCCGATGGGCCCATGATGGTAATGAACTCGCCCTCTTGAATGGTGAGATCGACGCGGCGCAAGACCCAGGTCTGCCCCGCTCCGGTTTTGTAACTGCGTTCGACGTTTTTCAGTTGGATCATAAAAATGGCACTTAGCACTTCCGGCGGTGAAGCCGGGATTCTTGCGTAGCTGACGGAAGGCGTATCGCAGATATTGAAGAAGTCCAGTCCTGATTGTCGCTTTTCGCTACTCGCTCTTCGCCTTTCGCTAAATCCAAGTACCGTTCTTCTTTTCGCGGGTGGCTCTTAACAGTCAACCAACAAGAATGGCAGCTGGAGAACCAAGTTATCCGTAAGGGCGCAGCTAAAGGCCAGGAGCTAATAGCTAAGAGCCGAAGCTAGCCGCTAGTTGCCAGTTGCTGGTTCCTGTCGTGCTACTGCGTCTCCTGCATCAGTCTGCGAAGTTCTTCTTCCGCGACCACTTTTCCGTCGAACAGGTGAACTTCCCGCTCGGCGTGGGCCGCAAAACGGGGATCGTGGGTCACCATGCAGATGGTTGCACCTTCGCGATGCAGCTTTTGCAGCAGCTCCATCACCGCTTCGCCGTTACGCGAATCCAGGTTTCCCGTAGGCTCGTCGGCCAGCAGGATGGAAGGCGATCCGGCCAGCGCTCGCGCCACCGCAACGCGTTGCTGCTGACCGCCGGAAAGCTGCGACGGGTAGTGGCGCAGGCGGTGCGCCATGCCGACGCGCTCCAACGAATCGAGCACGCGACGCTTGCGTTCGGCGCTGGGCATGCCATCGCGATAGGTCAGGGGCAGCTCAACATTCTCGTAGACAGTGAGATCGCCGATGAGGTTGAAACTCTGGAAGATGAAGCCGATCTCGCGATTGCGAATGCGCGAGCGGTCGCTGAAGTCAAGATTGGCCACCGGCTGGCCGTTGAGGTTGTAGTTGCCTCCGGTCGGCGTGTCCAGGAGTCCAATGATGGAGAGCAGCGTGGATTTGCCGCAGCCCGAAGGGCCGGACATGGCGACATACTCGCCCTTGCCAATCTTGAGGTGGACGCCGGCGAGAGCGTGGGTTTCGACCTCGTCGGTGTAGAAAACCTTAGTCATGTTTTCGATTTCGATCAGCGGGGTTGCTTCGCTCATATTGTTGTCCATTCTTGATTAGCTATCGGCTATCAGCTGTCAGCTCTCAGCTTTATCTTTGGGGTCGACTCGCTTTCGCGCCTCACTCGCAATTACGCACGCCGTGTGATCCGTGTTCCCTGACGATTTGCACCATCCATCTTGTCAATCAGCGTCTGCCCTTTGCGACGAGCCAGCCCTGAGGAGATTTTGCTGACAGCCGATAGCTGACGGCTGATAGCTCACACCTACTCCAGCCGAACGCGATCGGTGTTGTCCCAACGCGACATGTCGGAAAGGATGACGGTGTCGCCTTCCTTCAATCCAGCATCGATCTGGATCTGGTTCACCGACGCGCGACCGGTCTTTACCTGAACGCGAACCGCGCCGTTGCCTGTAGGATCGAGCTTGAACATGGAGATGGTGCTACTCTCCTGCCCGAATGCCGGACGGCCCACATAAAGCACGTGCTCCAGCCGCTCCAGATCGATGGTTCCGTCGACGCTCAAGTCAGGACGCGCGCCTTTAGGCAGCTCGCCGGTCAGCTTTACGTCCACCGTGACGGTACCGTTCTGCACTGCCGGATCGACGCGACTGACTTCTCCGGCGATTACACCGTTGTGCGTGTCGATGGAGGCGGGCTCGCCGATCTGCACATCGCGCGCCTGGGTTTCTGGAATCTTCAACTCCGCCATCAAATGATTGGGCTGAACAATTTTGGCCAACTCGGTTCCGGGCAGAACGTGCTGCCCAACCTGCAGCGGCAGTTCGACGAGAACGCCATCGACCCCAGCCTGAACTTTGAGGCGCTGCAACTGAGTCTGCTTCAGCTCAGCCAACGCGCGCAGCTCTTCAACCTTGGCCTGCTGCACCGCAAGTTCCGAGACAATCGCTTTTTCGTTAATCTTTAGCCGTTCGGCTTCGATGTTGTCGCGCGTGGTCATCTCTTGCGCTTTGCCGGCGGAGGCCTTCGCCGCCAAGCCGGATATCACGCCGAGATCGTAAAGCGATTTGTCGGTCTGGGCCTGGCGCTGGGCTTCGTTGAAGTCGGCATTGACGGTGGCCGCTCCCGCCTTCTGGGTCATCAGGTCGCTGTCGAGCTTGACCTTCAGACTCTGGTACTCAGCCTGCGCGGCTTTCACCTGCAGTGAAGCGTCGAGCGCTTCCTGCTCCAGTTGCGGATTGACCATCTCGACCAGGACGGTGTTGGCCTCAACCTGCGAGCCGGGAAGTTGGTCGATGCGAATGACGGTGGCTTCGGTCTCGGCTGGAATCTGGCGAACATCTTCATGACTGGGGATCAGCGAGCCCAGACCGCGGACCTGACGCAGCATGGAGCCGCGCTTGACGGTATCAGTCCAAACCGTGCTGCGATCGACGGTGGGCGCGGCCGGCTTGAGCCGCGAAATTCCGACCGTGACTCCCACCAGAACTAGCAGCGCGACAATCGACCAGATGATCTGGCGGCGGCGCTTCTGGCGTTTAATTTCGGGACGAGCGATATCCATTGCAGTATTCCTTGGTGCAAGCGGGGCACCATTCCGGGACAAGCTTAACTATTGCGATGCGAAGCGGTTAGGCACGTCGCGGGATTTGCGGACTGAGTCGCTGTGTCCCCTCACGGATTGCAGTGTCCGATATTGGACACGGTTTGTCCAGCGCTTAAGTTCCGGACGGTGGGTCGCGGATTTTTGGCAGGTCTGTAGAATCAGGATGGCCCGAGCATGAACGCGTCAGCTCCAGAGATCGCGATCCCCGCAGTGCAATCCCGCGCTGCGCCCGGCCGGCTGACTTCGCTCGACATTTTTCGCGGCGCCACCATCGCGTTCATGATCGTGGTCAACAGCCAGACCAGCGAGGAAGCCTACTGGCCGCTGCGCCATGCCAACTGGAATGGCTGGACGCCGACCGACCTGGTGTTTCCGTTCTTCCTCTTTATTGTAGGGGTGTCGCTGGTCCTATCGTTCCAGTCGAGACTGGCGCGGGGTTTCTCCAGACGCACCCTGGTGCTGCACACGGTGCGGCGCAGCGCGATCCTGTTTGCGATTGGGTTGGCGCTGAATGGCCTGGGCTCGCGGTCGCTGGAGAGTTGGCGAATTCCCGGCGTGTTGCAGCGCATCGCGATTGCCTATTGCGCGGCGGCGCTGATCACGCTGTACTCGGGAACGCGCGCTCGCGTGGCATGGATTGCTGCATTGCTGCTGGGCTACTGGATCGTGATGCGGTTTGTGCCGGTGCCCGGATTCGGCGTGCCGGGACGCGATATTCCGCTGCTGCATCCCGACGCGAACCTGGCCGCATACCTCGACCGCAAATTGATGCTGGGACATTTGTGGGAGCCGACGCGCGATCCGGAAGGAGTGCTCAGCACGTTGCCGGCAATCGCGACGGCGCTGTGTGGAGTGTTGACCGGCGAGTGGTTGCGATCAGAACGCGAGCCGCGACAAAAGGCCGGGGGCATGTTCCTGGTTGGCGTGGCCGGCATCGTCGCAGGAGAGCTTTGGGGAATCTGGTTTCCGATCAACAAGAAGTTGTGGACAAGCTCTTACGTGGTCTTCACGGCGGGGTGCGCGCTGATGTGCCTGGCGATCTGCTACTGGGTGATCGACATCAAGTTGCATCGTGGCTGGTGGAGCAAGCCGTTCCTCATCTTGGGCAGCAATGCGATCGCCGCGTATGTGATAGCTGAATTGCTCGGCGGATGGCTGAGTTGGAAGGGATACGTTTTTCTGCGCTCGCTCGGTTCGCCGGCCATGGAGTCGCTGTTGCACTCGCTGGTGGTTTTGGGCTTATGTTTCCTGCCAATTTGGTGGATGTACCGGCGGAAGATTTTCCTGAAGATTTGAGCGCTGGGGTTCACGCTCTGGCAGATGGTGCGCTGCGGCTCGGAATAGCATCGCTACATTATTGGTACGGCACGCCCTTCCACAAGCTCAGAGCCGAATGGGCCCTGACGAGTGGGCGCCTCGCAAACACCATTGCACCCCCTCTTGCGCGAGTCTCTGAACCCGTCCGTTATCGTTCGATATGGATGCCGCTGCTATAGACCCCATATCCGCTGCCATAATGTTTGATGCAAGATTGGCCGTTGTATTTAACGTCGTAACTGAAATAGCACTGGGTGGCATCGGCACCAGCCTTACAGGCGTCCACCGCCGAAGGACCAACCGCAAAGGGGCCCTTATTGGTTCCGCTCTGGGTGCCCGCTTTGTCGACGACGATGGGAGTGGTTACGGCATTACCACTACTGTCGACCAGGGGATAAGGATTGAAGGGAAACGCAACCTGATAGGTGTTGGGATCGCCGGCACTGGCAGTCCAATCCACGGTGCCGTTACTGGCGACGGCCACCCACCCAATATTGGCAAAACAGCTGGGAATCGGATTGTTGGCATCCATTCCGATTCGTATGGTCGGATGCGGGAGGAACGTCTTCTGACTTGTTTCCGATTTCTGACAGCCCAGCGCCAGGAATAGAACTGCAACCGGCAGAATGAAAGCAGCTTTACGAAGATGGGCCATGGATGCAAATTCCTCCGAGAGAACGTTATCACGCGGCGAGTGGCTGTCAAGTCAGCCATCGGTGCGGCGCCGGTTTCTATTCTTCATTTTCCCTCTTCAAGTCCGCTTTGATATTCAAGTTCCGTATCAGCCGATGAAGATAGTTCGGGTGGACGCCCAGCGACTTGGCCGCCTCGGTATAGTTGCCTTTAGTTTGCTTTACCGCATCGGCGATCAGATGCTTCTTCAGCTGG
This sequence comes from Acidobacteriaceae bacterium, assembly GCA_003165795.1. GTDB lineage: Bacteria > Acidobacteriota > Terriglobia > Terriglobales > Acidobacteriaceae > Bog-257. The sequence continues at coordinate 2,895 of PMWW01000125.1, read as the reverse complement.
TTGAGCTGGTCGTGGTACCTGGCGCCGCTGTGCTCGACCGGCTGTACTTCCAGCAAAGCTTCCGGCAAATCATCGGGGACAATCTCATCGCCTAGCCCGAGCACGATCGCGTGCTCGATGGCGTTCTCCAATTCGCGCACATTGCCCGGCCAGCTATAGTCCAAGAGCAAGGCACGCGCGTCGGCGGAAATGCCCTTGAGCGATCGCTTGCATTTTTCCGCATACTTGGCGGCGAAATAAATAGCGAGTAACGAGATGTCGTCAGGCCGCTCGCGCAGCGGGGGCACCATCACCGACACCACGTTCAAGCGGTAATAAAGGTCCTGACGAAATTCGCCGTCCTTAATCGCTTCTTCTAAATTCTTATTGGTGGCCGCGATCACGCGAGCGTTGAGCTTGAGAGGACGGGTGCTTCCAACGCGATCGAATTCGTGTTCCTGCAAAGCGCGCAACAGCTTGGCCTGCAGCTGGTGCGCCAGCTCGCCAACCTCATCGAGGAAAACCGTCCCCCCTTCAGCGACTTCCAGCTTGCCTTTCTTGGTGGCGATGGCTCCAGTGAACGAGCCTTTTTCGTGGCCGAACAATTCGCTTTCCAGCAGCGCCTCGGGAATGGCGGCGCAGTTGATGGCCACGAAGGGTTTGTCGGCGCGCGGGCTGTTGCGATGGATGGCGCGCGCCACCAACTCCTTGCCGGTACCGCTTTCGCCGCGGACCAGGACCGTGGAATCGCTTTTGGCAACCCTGGCAATGAAGTTCTGCACCTGGCGCATGGCTTTGCTTTCGCCAATAAGGACGCCGCCCAAGTCCAGTTCCGCCTGCAGACGTCGATTCTCGTTGCGCAGAGTTTCCAGAGCGAGAACGTTTTCCAGCGTTACCGCGGCAATCCCCGCAACCGAGCTGAGGAAGTGGACGTGGTCTTCTTCGAACTTGGTCCGGGAGCCGGCCGCCAGCAGGTAGAGAACTCCGATGGTCCTTTCAACCGCAACCAAGGGAACGCAAAGCACGCTTTCGGAATCGCCGGATTCGGGAGTCGGCCGGCTGAGAATGGCCGAGCGCTCCCACAGAGCGCGCTGCACCAGGTCGCGACGAAGACGTAGCGGAGTGGTGTCTCCCTGTTTCCGGTGCCAGGTGCAACTCGAGCTGGGCTCGTCATCGGCGTGGCGAAGAATCACGATGGCGCCATAGTCGGCCGGGATGACCTCGCCGATCAGTTGCAGCAGCGCCTGTTGCAGCGGTTCCAAGTCGCGAATGGAGTTGATGGTGTTGGCGATCTTGAAGAGTGCATTTAGATCGCGCGCCATCCGGCCAACATCGGTGCCAAAACTTCCCGGCGCGGGATAAGCCTGCAGCTTGGTAGTGGAAAGCAGGTCGACCGGATCGTCCGCTTCGCTGAATTGCACCATGTGCGAGACCAGTTCCTCATCTTCAGTAATGAGGAAGACCAGCTCGCAGTGGCCGGCGCGGATGGTATCACCATGACCCAGGAGTTTGCGGCGCACCGGAATGCCGTTCACGAACGTGCCGTTGTGGCTTTCGAGGTCGACCAGGTGAAAGGCCGCATCGGTTTCACTGATAGCGAAATGCCGGCGTGAGACCGCGCGATCATGCAGGCACAGGTCGTTGGCGGAATCACGACCCACGGAAAGCTGAGTGCCAGCCAGCCGGACGACAGTTCCTTTGGAAGGGCCCGAAACCACGACGACGCGCGAGTCCACGAGTTTCCCCCAGGGCTGCTAGTGTAGCCGGACTAGCGGCAAATTCAAAAGCCTACCTTCACGACAAACCGAAAGGATAGTCACACCTATCCGTTTGGATAGTCAAAATCAGCTGAATTTAACTGGGGAATAAATTCCGCGGCAATGTCAGGTCGCTATCTAGTCATGGATTCAACAATAGAGCCACCCGGGATTGCGGAGCAGAAGTTGGCCCAGTAGTTGCTACTTAACAAAGCAATCGCGGCCCTTATCCGGCCGCCTGGGTTGGCAGCTGAACCGATTCCGAGTTCCGAGCGAGACAGAGGCAGGATCGCTGACCAAGTTCTCCGATGGCCCGGAGATCGTGATTGTGGCAGCTCAACAGTTGCTGAATCACGCCATGGAAAGACCTGGAGTGGGAGCGCTCCAGGTCTTTACCTTTTCTGCAACCGATCGCCGGTCTCGTGTTGCCGCAGCCCAGTAACCGGCGCAAGACCGTCATTGCCTTTTTCCCCCGCGCCAACTTCGCTTGTGACCTGACGGACGTACCCGCCCATCGTATCCGCATACCCAAGATTCGGCGCCTTCTTGCGTCTGTAGTGTTGGCGCAAGAAACGAAAGCCAACCAGGGAACCCGAGAGATAAGCTCGGCTGTCCTTTTGCGCAGTCCACGCTCCGTCTGCCGGACGACGAAACGGCTCGCTGAGCTGTACTACCTGCGCCCGGCGCTCAACTTGCAACAGAGGCTGAGCCGAAAGCGCACAGAAAGCGAGTCGGTTGATGCCGAACGCGAGCGAACATCAGCAGTTCACTGGCAAGAGCCAGGCCATAGGCCTTTTGCACCAGCGTCCGCGCTCGCACCGGCTCCGCAGTCGGCCAGGAAAGATCCCGCGAAGCTCAAGAAGGCGGTTTTTCCTATGACACCCGAAGCGCTACCGCAATCAACATTCTTAAGGTAGAGCGGGGGAGGGACAGCCTAAAGAACATTACGAGTGACATGCAATGGCCGACGACTTCCAGCCCCGTCATTCCAGCGACAACGCGATGCATCGCGCTGGCGAAGGCTTTGGCGGCGATGGTGACCAATTATGACAGAGGTGCCGCGTTCGGCAAAACGGCCGCTGTGCTATAGTGACAGTGACCGCAACCACCTGAAATCAGGTGACCTAATCACGGGAGAGGTGGCCGAGTGGCTGAAGGC